>JACRCP010000210.1 GCA_016218965.1 Deltaproteobacteria bacterium
AGGGAACGGATTGACGAAATCGAAAACCCCGAGTTGGCGATGGCGCGGATGCAGAAACTCTATTGGATGATTGGGAGCAGACTTCATGACTCGGCCACCGACGCTCACTGTTGAAAACGTCTCCTTCGCCTACGGCCCCCGGCAGGCCCTCTCCGGCGTTTCGTTTGCGGCGTCGGGCGGGCAGTTGGTGGGCATCGTGGGGCCGAACGGGTCGGGGAAATCGACCTTGCTCAAGGTCGCGGCGGGGATAATCGTGGCGTCGGAAGGGGCGTGTCTGCTTGGCGGGAGGAGCGTGGGCACACTTGTGCCGAAGGAGCGGGCGCGGGTCGTTGCGTACTGCCCGCAGGAGGGCGTGTTCTCGTTTCCGTTTTCGGCGCTCGACGTGGTGCTCATGGCCCGGTCGCCGCTCCTTGGAATGTGGGGCGTCGCAGGGGAGGTCGACAGGAAGGCGGCGCGCGAGGCGATGGCGCTCATGGACGCGGAACATTTGGCCGACAGACCCATTGACGAGCTTTCCGGGGGCGAGCGCCGGCGCGTGGTGCTCGCGCGGACCATCGCGCAAGGTGCGGGCGTGATCGTGCTCGACGAGCCGACGGCGGGGCTTGACATAGGTCACAGCATTCGAGTGCTCGACACTTTCAAGGCGATGGCCCAAAAAGGTGCGCTTGTGCTCGCATCGCTCCACGACATAAGCGAGGCCACGGCGTACTGCGACCGCGCGCTCCTGCTCAAGGGCGGCCGCGGGGTCGCCTTCGGCATGGTCGAAGAGGTCCTCTCGTACAAGAACGTCCGCGACACCTTCGGCGTGGACGTCTATGCCGGCATCAACGAACTGACAGGCAAGCGTTTCCTGGTACCGTTCGGGTCGAGCCCTTCGGCCACGTGAAACATCCGGCGTCCGCACAACAACAAACAAACGGGAAATCGGAACACACTTGGACTCGACGCGCCGGCCGGCCCCCTGGCGCACTCCGAATCACAGACCAGACAAAATGCCTGGACTTTTCGCCGCAGTCGAGGCCAAAATAACGCTTGGCTCGCGCACGGGAGCCCCGGAAGAGGCAGGTTGATGGAACAGCGCTACCCACTGGCCGTGTTTTCGGACCGCGTGCTTCCGCCGGGATACGCGGGACCGGTGTACGTGTGGGACGTCGACAAGACGTACCTTTCGACGCGCTTCTCGTCGCTCGGCGGACTCGTGCGGATCCCCATCGAATTCGCGGTGGACAAGGTTTCCATCCCGGGGATGCCCGAGGTCCTGCGCGGGCTGCGCCGCGGCCCGGGTCCCGGGTACGCCTGCGCGCCGATCTTCTTCGTTTCGGCAAGCCCGCCCCAGCTAAAAAAGGCGCTCGAAAACAAGATGCTCATCGACGGCGTCGAGCACGACGGCCTCACATTCAAGGACTGGGCGGCGACAATCCGCGCCGGCAGGCCCGGGAGGCTCAAGGAACAGGTCGGCTACAAACTCTGCGCGCTGCTGGAAGGGCGGGCGCGCCGCCCGATGGCGGCCGAATACCTTTTTGGCGATGACGTCGAGCACGACGCGCTGGCGTTTTCCCTTTACGCCCGGATACTCTCGGGCGAGATCCGAGCGGGCACCGCCGAGACGGGGATGGCGCGGGCGGGTGTGGCGCTCGATGACCGCCGCTGCGTGCGCGAGCTTCTCGACGCGGTTCCGGCGCCGCGGGGCGAGGTCAAAAAGGTCTTCATCCACCTCGAAAAAGGCAGGCCGCCGTCGGAGTTCGAATCCTTCGGCCCGATTGTCGTCCCGTGCCGCGGAGGATTTCAGCTTTCGCTCGTACTTTTTGACCTCGGCCTCGTGGACGCGGATACCGTGCGCCAGGCCCGTTCGGCTGTTGAACGCGCCCCCGGCCACCGCCGCCAGGATCCCGCCGAACTCACCGCCGACGCCGAATCCAGAGGCATCGTGCGGCGCGCGACCTTGGCAAAGATACCAGGCCGATAAGAACTACCACGGAAACGAGATCCCCTGAACTCGAATCGAGTCCGATTCGCGAACGCCGGGGATGTGCTTTCGAATGTCAAAAGTTTAGACTATCTCATCCGCCCACAGGCGGCGGCAGAATTCGCGCCACGGAAGAACGAGGATGTCGCCCATCTTCCTCGGTGCCGGATCGAGGCTCACGACGAAAGCATGACCGACCTTCTGATCCTCCATCAGCGCAACAAGGCCCTTCAGGTGTTGCGGCCGCACCTCCTCGGTCGCCTTGAACTCCACCGCGGCATCGATCCTGCCGACCAGAAGATCGACCTCCAAACCCGTGCTCGTCCTCCAGAACGAAAGCGGCAGATGTTTCTCCCGATACGACAGATGGGCGCGAACCTCCTCGATGAGGAAGTGCTCGAAGGCGCGGCCGAACTCGTCGGTCCGGGGTTGAATCGAAGGCATTCCCTTCAGGGCACGGACGACTCCGGGGTCGAAAAGGTAGAACTTCGCGGTCTCGATGAGGCGGCGATTCCGGCTCCTCCGCCAGGGTTCCAGCCGGTGCCCAAGCAGGGTGTCCTCGAGAATCTGGTAGTACTCGCGAACGGTCTTCGACGACACTCCACAGTCGCGCCCGATGTTCGCGAAATTGATGAGCTCTCCGTGCGAGAGGGCCGCCGCGTCCAGAAACCGGGCAAACCCCGGGACATTTCTGGTGAGCGCCTCCGACCGGATCTCCTGGTCTATGTAGTCGGCGACGTACGCAAGGAGCGCTCGCTCGGGGCGGTCGTCAAGGTAATGTCGTGGAATCAACCCGTGGTTTAACACCCTGCCGAGGTCGGTGTCCCCGATCTCGGACGTGGTGAACGGGAAAAGCTCGAAGCGCCATGCGCGGCCGCCCAAAAGGTTCGCGGCGCCGTGCCTGAGCTTGCGCGCGCTCGACCCGCAGAGAATGAATTTTGTCGGCGTATTTTCGAGACACCAGTGCACCTCGTCGAGAAGCTCCGGCACCTTCTGGATCTCGTCGATGACGACCGTCGCTGGTTTGTCGGCGGCTATCTCCTCCCGGAGTTCCCAGGGCCGCGAGAGGAACCTCGTCTTGAGTTGGGTCCCGAGAAGGTCGTAACGTCTGGCGTCCGGGAACTGCTGCTAAAGAAGGGTCGTTTTCCCGGTTTTGCGGGGGCCCCAGAGGAAGGCCGCATTGTGGCCGCGAAGGTCAATGGAAAGGGCGCGTTTGAACACGGATAAACGGAACCTCGCTTCGGATAATCTAGATTAACGGGACCGGATTGTCAATTCGTCCGGCTATTCGTCCGGCTATTCGGGCTATTCGGCATCGGTGCGCGGTGTCGGTGCGCGGTGGCGCGGGTCGGCCGTGGCCGATGTTCCGACGGGCGGCGCGCGCGGCGCCCAAGTCGCCGGGCCTGCGGCGGTTTCTCAAAAAGCGCAGAGCCAAAGGGTCTCTTCGCCCAACGAAGTCATGGACAAGCTCAAGGCCAAAAAAAAGAAGGGCCTCCCCGACGGGAAGGACGAGACCGTGTTCGCGCCTTCGGGATCATCGAACGGAAGCGGCGGGAAGGGCGCCAACGTCCCGCGCGGCAAGCTCCCGGCCATGGCGGGCGAGAAGACCCCGGACAAGATCGCCGACGCGGTGACGAAGATCAGGCTCCTCATGAAGTACGGCGAGGGCGGCGAGGCCAACCAGGGGTTCTCGGGCGACAGCGTGAGGCGCGTCGAGCGCTACATGGAAAGGGTCGAGGCCCGGGACGCGTCCGGTCCCGTGACGAAAGACGAACAGATCGCCCAGGGTGTCGCCAAGATAAAGCTCCTCATGAAAAAGGGCGAGGGCGGCGTCGCAAACGAGGGCTGGTCGGGCGAAAGCATCAAGAGGGTCGAGAGGCAGGTCGGGCCGGGCGGGCACGCCGAGCGGCCCGCGATCGAAAAGACGCAGATCAGGGAAAAAGTCCTGCCCTACATTCAACGGAGCATCTCGAACCCGGCCGACGCCGATCGCCCGTGCATCGGCTCGGGCTGCCGGAGGTAGGCGGCCGGATCAAAAGTAGTAGATCATCGTCATCTGCCCCACCACGCCGTTGTAGCTTTCGATCTCGGGGTCCTTGGCAATGGTGTCGGCGACGAAGGCGCCGAGCTGGATCTCGCCCGTGCCTTGGTAGTACAGGCCCGCCCCGAGCGTCGTCTTCTTCTCGGTATTCAGGCTGTCGCCGAAGTACTCGATGGTCGCCACGAGCGGGAAGTTGAAGATATGCCTTCCGTCGAGCGACAGGGCTGCGCCCACGCTGGCTGAGTTCACCGTCTCGCTCTCGTCCCCCGTGCCGTCGGCCTTGCTCCGCTTGGCCGAAAGCCGCGCGAACCCCGCCTCGAGCTGGATGCCGCCCCACTTGAAGAACGGCTGGACGATGCCGATGGACGGCCTGATGCCGGCGTACGAAACCGCCGAGACGAGCTGGCCCTTCACCTCGGCGGCTTCGGCCGAGACCTTGCCCGTCTCGCCGGACTTCCGGATGATGGCGTTTAGGCCCCCTATCGGCGACACCTGCAGTCCTAGGTGGACGGCGAGCCTTGCGCCCAGCGTGAACGTGGTGTTGGTCGCCTTGATCGTCGGGAGGGTGAAGACCGGCCCGAGCGAGAGGTCGAAGTTGGTGATCCCACCCATGGCGAGCGCGCTCTCGACGTTGACGCCCGCCAGCGCGTCGAACGCGAGGTCGAGGTCGAAGCCGAGCCAGTTCCACGGCCTTGCCGCGGCCGAAAGGTTCTCGTGCGCGCCGACGGCGGTGAGGGCATAGGGCTTGGTCCCGTCAACAGTCTCGACCACGCGCGTTCCGGAGATGACGGCAAACCCCTGCGAGAATCCGAAACGCGAAGTCAAAAGCGGCGAGCGGAAGAGAGCAGGCGACGGAAACAGATGGCTCCCCGAAAGCCTGTTCTGGCGCGTTACCTGCTCGTCGAGGGTCTTTGCCCCCTGCCAGGGGGCGACGGGCGCCTGTGAAGGTTTGACCTCCGAGCCGAGCGGGGTCTTGCCGTAGGGATCGACCGACCCGCCCGGCGCGGCGGGTTTTTCGTACGGGTCGTGGGGCCTTGCGGCGGGGGCGGCCGCGGGCTTCTGTCCCGGGCCCGCGGCACCGGAGGGGCCGAACGGCGGGACGGCGGGGGCCGATTCCTGCGCGGACACGAATGCCGGGGCCGCCGCCGCAACGAAAAGACAAACGCAAGACAGCAACCAACGGTTCATCTCGCACCTCCAATGGCCGGCTGAAGTGAACCCTCCGGTGTGCCACGGACAAGCACCGCTTGTCCGTATGCGCTGCGGACCGAAAGGACACGGACAACACGCGGTTGTCCGTGGCACCCGACCGGAAATGGGTCTGGATCGTGCGGACCCCCTCAACTGGAATCCGCCGCTACAACCCGAAGTTGATCCCGGCGGTCAGACCGATGATCATCGTGTCTGTGAAGTTGGCAAGGTCGTACACGAACAACCCCAGCTTGCCGACCGCGTCGATGTTCTTGCTCAGCGCGTACTTCACGCCCCCGCCGACGTCCATGCCAATGTTGGTGTCCGAGCCTCCAGGCGTACTGGAAGCGACACTCAGGCAGAGATCGAGATCCGCAAAGGGACGGAAACCGCCTTTCCCGAACGTGAACTCGCCGCCAAGGAAGATTGGCACCACGTTCATCGAAACGACGTTTTTGAAGTGGTGGACGAAACCCGCCTGCGCCCGGAGGCCGACCGTCCTGTTGACGTTGTAGGCCCCCTGCGCCAGGACCCCGGTGCCGACGCCAGTCGCGTCGCCGAGCTTCCCGACCGGCACGAAGAGCGGGATCGACCCGCCGATGTCGACGTCGGGGTCCTTCGCTTGGGCCGTACCCGTTCCGGCCGCGAACGCCGCCAGCATTGCGATAACTGCGATGACCTGTCTCATCCTGGTTTCCTCCGCGTTTGCGTGTGAACCGCCCAACGGCACCTATATACAGTGAGAAGCGAGAAGTGGGAAGTGCGTAGTGCGTAGCAGGTAGTGGGTGGCAGGCAGCGGGCGGCGGTCAGACCGGGCGGCGGGAGTTGCGTCGGAGAAAAACGAAGACACCACAGACGGCGGCCAGGGTTAGCGCAGAGATCGCGGCGCCGGCGAAAAACCACGCCGGGCGGAACGTCAAGACCACCCTATGCCGGCCCGCCGAAAGCTCCACCGCCCGGAATGCGTGGTCAGCAACAAGGACCTCGGCTGGCGCGCCGTCCACGGTCGCGGCCCAGCCCGGGTGATACGAGTCGAGCAGGACCAGCCACGAATCGCCCGAGGTTTCGGCCGCGATCTCAACGCGGTCCGCGGAGCTCGCAATGACTTGTGCCGTGCCCGTCCCGCCGCCCGGGACCGGGGCCGTACGGGTCTCGAGCACGACCTCGCGCGAGGGCGCGAAGTTCGGGTCGTCGAGGTACGCAAGCCTGGCCTCGGGGTGCGGAATCGCCACCGCGTTCGACGCCACGAATGTCCGGGGGAGCGAATCACGGCTCCGGTACAAGACCCCGGACACCGTCGTCGTCAGGATTTCGAAAGGCTCCGCCAACCTGAGTGCAATCGCCTGCGCCGGCGCAAGATAGGCGTAGCGAAGCATGGCCAAATGCACCCGGTTCCTGCTCGCGAGCAGCGCTTGCGATGCCGTGTGCGCCTTGGGGTCGACCTCCGCTCTCCCGGAGGTGAACTGAAGGTACGCAAGCGGCGTGAACGTGTTCCAATCGTCAACCCCGTGCAGGCCGAAAAGCGAGGGGCGAGACAGATTGAGCGGAGGATGCGTCGAGTAGACCCTGCCCTGCGCCCCGTCGGCGAGTATCGCTCGGACCGCGGCATCGGGAGACGTCATCGCAAATCGGGCCTCGGGCCCGTGAAGGTGGCGCTGGACGGGGAGGAACCACAGGAGGTTGAGGGCTACCGATCCCGCCGCGACGAAGGACACCGCCGCGCCGGGGAAGCGGCCAAACCGACGGAGCCGTTCCTCGAGCGACGCCGCCCCGGCCCCCGCCAACATCGCAAGGCAGAAGTAGACCGGGTAGCTCATCCGGTTCGGGTCCTTGAAAAGCGCAAAGCCGGGGATGCCTATGGAGTGGATGATGCGGTAGACCGGGGTGTGACGGCCGAGTGCGAGCAACAGGAAGAACGCCCCGGCGCCAAGGAAAAACCAAGAGGCCCGCGAGGGCTTTCGAATGAACGCCAAACCCGCGAATCCGATCACCAGAAGCCCCGCGTGCGACGCGAACCCGGTCTTCCCCTCCGCCGCCCAGGGGAGCGCCATGTTGACGATGTCCCACGCCGAGAGCGATTCACCCGGCGGCCCCATGGCGGCCTCGACGTCCATGAGCGCCCGCGCGGAAAGGCCCTTCGCTTCGAGGAGCGGCAGAAGCTGAACTGCGAACACTCCGAGGCCGACGGCGAGAACTGTGCCTTGGATCCTCGCCCATCGCCCGATCCGCGCGCGGACCCGAACGCCGCCCAGATCCGAAATCCCAGATCTGAGGTCCCAGATCGCCACCGAAAGGCCGTAACCGAACGACACAACAAGCACGCAGAACCCGTACTGGAACATCGTCGAGAGCAACATCACCCCCGTGGCGACCCCGGCCCAGATCGCGTACGCCGATCGCCCGGCGAGCGCCCGATGCGTGCACCAGAGGATGAGAGGAAGCCAGACGATGCTGTGCAGTGCCACAGGCTCATCTATGACCGACAAGACGAACTGGCAGAGCATGAACGCAAGACCCGAAACCAGTGCCGCCGTTCGGAGGTACCCGATCTCGCGGCCGAACAGATACGCCCCGCCACCGGCGACGAGAAGGTGCGCCATTGAAAGGAAGCTCCACGCGCGGACCGTGTCGGGAAAAAAGAGCAGGACGAGGTTGGGTGGATACAGGAGCTGGCTGTGCGCGTCGGCGAAAACCGGCGCGCCGCACACGACGTGCGGGTTCCACGTCGGAAACGCGCCCTCAAGGAGGCGCCGTCTGAAAAACGCAAACGCCTCCTGCTGGAGCGACGCGTCAAGACCCAGAAACGCCGCGCCGAAAAATATCACGTCGCGATACACCCACGCCGCCGCCGCAAAAAGCGCCGCCCACGGCGCCCACCGAGCCGCACCGCCGCCCACGCCTTTGTCGTTTGCACGCACCATTGTTCGCCCCAACGATACCACAAACGCCGCCAGGCAATCAGCAGAACGCCCGCCTCGATCGTCGCGAGATCATTCCCCTGTCTCGTCCCGCCGATTCCGCCCGATGCGTCACCGGGCGGTGGCCCCGACCAGCCTCGGTGTCAGGCAGGCGGCTATGTCCTCGGCCAACGCGCGTGTGCCGGTTTCGTCCGGGTGAATCGGATCCGGCCGATCCTCGACCAGGTGATCGCGGGCCTTCCGCGGCAGAAGTTTGGCGAGTGCGTGGACCCTGCGGGCGATTGCATCCGGTTTTCGGCCCACGTCGGCGCCTCCCATCCGGCCATAGGCGGGACGCATGTCGCGGCAATCGATATCGTGCTGGCGGCAAAACGCCAGGACCGCCTCCACCAAGTCCTGCTCGTTGTCGCAATTGTCCGGGTCGAGCCCGATGCCGCGCGACCGCTCGCGGCAGGCTGGCAGCCCATCGTCGCGCAGAACGTGCATGGGCACGACCGCCACCAAAAGGGGGATTCGGGCGGCCCGGCACAGATCCGCCATCCGCAACAGCGCCTCGTACTCCATCTCGGCGGGCCGGCTGCGCAACGCATCGAGGCCGCGAACGAAAACCGGATCGCGGAGCATGCGGCGCGTCCACACGTTGAGATAGATCGCCGACCGGCGCAGCAGGAACCCGTGCAGCGAGTCCTCGTGCCAGTCCCTTTTCGGATCCCAAAGCACATCCGGGAACAGCACCCCGCCCCGGCCGATTGTGGGCACGAAATCGTTCGTGAAAAACACGTACACCACTGCGTCGGGTTCAAGCGGCAGGACCTTGTGGTGCAGATTGGCCTCGCTTTGGATCACGTCGTACCCTCTTACGGCGTTGTTCATCACTTCGATCCGCCGACCTGGAAGAACTACCAGCTCCCGTAGCCGCCTCTCCAGTTGCCTGGCCAGCGTATGATCGATCGACAGATGCTCGCCGGCGGCCACCGAGTCACCCAGCACCGCGACGCGGAACACATCCCGCGGTTTGGGCACACCGACCTCCCGATCGCGGAACCCGAGCGCGTTGTAGTCACAGAATGCCGGGAACTTGCAGCAGTTCTCGAAGCGCAACTTCGGATGCAGCGAGGGGCAGTAGGTCTCGGAGGTGCACGCCTTGAGGCAGGAGTCCACCAGAACAAGCGTCACGAGGGATGAACAGGCAAGCAGCAACAGGCGATCCCACGCCGGCCATTTGAACGCCGACCGTGTGGTCGGACCGGTACGTGGCTCAGGTGCGGACATCCCAAACCCCGGACCCGGCGGGCCGACTGCGATGCGGACCAGTTACACCGTAGAGAATCAAAACATCCATCATGGTTTCGTTCCCGCGCCAGAAGTATAGGGCGGGTCACGATTCGGCGCAAGGCTCGGATCGAGGGTCGCCATCAGGGCTACGGCATGGTAGGCGGGCGCACGTTTGGACTCGAAGAGAGGAACCTGCCAAGATGCCAGAAACGGAATCCGCCCCCACCGAGCCGCGGCCGCAAGCAAGCGGTCCGACTGCCCCGCCGCGCGTACCGACCGCTTGTCCCGAATCCCGGGGTTCTTTAGCTCCGTCGCCGCGGCGGTGCGCGGCGAGAAGATCCTGCTTGGCGACGGCGTTGACGCGGGCTACGCCCTGTTCCTCGACGACAGCCTCTTGCGCGCCCGCGGCGAAGCCGGCCGCGCAAACCCGGTGGACGCTGCTGGGTGCGCGGCACTGGGGGCAGTGGCAGACCCGCTGCGCGTCTCCGGTCCTCTCATCGGGGATCTTTCCCAGCACGGGAGATTCGTTTGTTCTGGCGCGCTGCAACCATGTCAGGCCGCCGTGAGGCGGCCGCCGATCGGGTCCCTCTACATTTTTTGGAAAACGTCGAATGCGCTGCGGTAGACGGTTTCCTGACCGGTCAGGACCGACCCTTCTTCGGCGGGAACCGACTCCCATCGCCGGCTGTCCCGTTTGCGCGCGAGAACGAACGCCCTGCCCGGCACCGCCCGGCCGGGCGTGCCCGCGCCGGCCCCCGCGAGCACCGCACCCCGGACCGCCACCACGCTGCCTTCCGGACGCCCTATGAACGCGGCAATGACGAGCGAGGCGACCATGTTCCGCGAATCATCTTCGTCAAACAGGAGGATGATGGGGCCTTCCGGAGCGACGTTACGGGCCAGGGCCATGATTTGATGCGACGAACGCACCGTTTCGGCCTCCGCTTCGGCGTGCCGTCGGCCCGCGGCGGACGACCCCAAAAAGAAAGATGCCGCGACGACGGCGGCGACAACCGTCCGGACCAGCCTCGGCCCCGGCAAGGCGGCAAGACAGACGCCGACGAAGATCGACCAGGCGACAACCATCCAGATTAGATGGCGGTCTTCGAATCCGCCCCCCGGGTATCGAAAGAGAACCGGCGCCGCGCCCAGGCACAGGAACAAGAGCGCGAACCAGGCCGGCCCCCTTCCGCGCGGCACCCCCCGGGCCAAAAAGAAAATGCCCGCGAGGAAAAGCGCGGCGATCGGCAGATTGAGCCACACAAGGCCGCCGACGCCGGACCCCTGTATCGGCGCGATCAGCGCCAGGGGCAGTTTGACGAACGCCGTGTGGGCAAAGGCCCCAAAACGGCCTGCCACACTCTCCGCCACTACAGCCGGCGCCGCAGCGCACGCCCCTTCGGGGCGGCCCGCGAGGAAAGGCCCGAACAGGTGGACAAGGAGTATTGCCGAGGCGAGAAAGTGGGGAACGACCGCCCAGCGGGGTCCCAGACCGCGGTCCTTCTCCCGGCCGATCGTCGCGACGGCGCCGAGGACGAGAAACGGGGCCAGTAGCGCCACCTCGCGCGTGAACGTCGCCGCGTAGATCGCCGCGTACGAGACCACAAGATCGCGGCGCCGCCCGTGATCGAGAAAGCGCAGATACGCGGACGTCCCGGCCAGACAGCAGATCGTGAGGAGGGTCCATTCCGCGCGCGAGGCGACCCACGCGATTTCCCACAGCCTCGGGTGGAGGACGAAAAGGACGGCGCCGAAAAAGGCGGCAAGGTCGTCGCGCACCACGCGCCGCGAGATGCCAAACACGCACCAGCCGGCCAGACCGAAGACGACGACATTGACCAGGTGATACCCCGGCGCGGACAAGCCGAAGACGGGCCTCTCGGCGGCGAACAACACGAACAGGGCCGCGTGGGAGAGGTGTATGGCGCGATCCAACGACCACCGGGCGAGGTCCGGCATCTGCGCGTGGAGGTCTCCCATCACCCGGCCCAGGTAGAGGGCCGCCCAATCGTCGGTGTCCAAAAACCCGGCCCGGATGGTGCCCATGTATGCGACCAAGCCAAGCGCGATCAACGCCGGTCCGAAAAACCGCGGTTTCGGACGTTGGTCTTCGATCGTCGCGCCGCGGCGCACGCTTGAAGCCGCGGCCGCACATGCCGCGATCATCCCCCCGACCTCCAGGGCGAGTCCCCAGGCCGCCGCCGAACCGGCGCAGGCTATCGCGGCGGCCCCCCCCAAGGCAACCAGCACCCCCGCGCCCATCAAGACCGGCGTTCGGTTCGGCATGTTCGCGGCCGGTTTCCCGGACCGCCTCTCCAGATGTTCCTGTCTGGAAGGGTAACAGGAAGACGCCGCACGGTCAAACCCCGGTCCGTTGGATTCAGATACGGCTTTCATGTACTATCGCCGTCGTGCGTTGTGCGATGCGTCTTTCGTGCTGACGTGACGGAGATCGGAATGGCCCGCTTTGCCCGGCTCGCCAATGACGTCGTGAAACTGGCGGCCCGGCACCCGCGAGCCTTGTTGCGAGCAGCTGGCGCCTGCGTGCGAACGGCGTTTCTGCGGCAAAAGGTGCTCAGGAGTGTCGAGGTGGCGTTGACCTACCGATGTCAGGCGGCGTGCCGTCACTGCTGGCAGATCTCCCTGCACGACCCGGCAAGCCGGGAACTGACAATGGCGGAGGTGGAACGCGCGAGCCGCGAATGCGTGGCGCTTGGCGCGGCCAACGTCCATCTCACCGGCGGAGAGCCGCTGTTGCGGGACGACATCTGCGAGATCGTGGCGGCCTGCGGGCCGGGGGCCGTCCTCGTGTCGATGTCGACCAACGGGATCCTGCTCGACAGGACTCGTTCGCTCGCCCTGAAATCCGCCGGGCTGCGGATGGTCAGCATCAGCATCGATGGTTCCACGCCGGCGGCGCATGACGCCTGCAGGGGCCGGGAGGGGTGTTTTGAGGCGGCCTTGGCAGGCACCCGCTACGCGCGGGAGGCGGGTCTGCAGGTGTTCTGGAACACCATTGTCAACTCTCTGAACATCGACGGCGGCGAGATCCGCCGGATTGTCGAGCTTGCGGACAGGCAGGGAGTGGTGCTCACGGTGAACCTCCCCGCCGCCCCCGACATGTGGGATCCTGGCAGGGGACCGGCCCTCTCCGGCGAACACATGGCGGCCTACCGGTCGCTCCTGGCGCTTTCGAACGTCCGGTGGGAAGGGGGATCGAACTACGGACGTGAGGGCTGCCCGGCGGGGGTCGAAAAGGTATTCGTCTCCCCCTACGGCGAGGTGATGCCGTGCGTGACGATGCGGCTGTCGTACGGCAATGTTCGCGAGTTGCCGGTGCGGGATATCTGGCGGCGGATGATTGCGGGACCGCCTTTTGACCGCATCCACGACCGATGCCTCGTGGCCAAAGACGGGAAGTACTGGCGCCGCCACCTCGGGCCGCCGGTCGAATCGGGCATTCGACTTCTGTGAAGATCATCTTCTCAAACCATCTTGGACACATCGACGGTTCCGGCCGCCGAACCCATCTTCTGCGCGACTGGTCCGGCGCCATGATACCCGGAAACATCGTGTACCCTCCGGTGGAAATGCTCTATGCGGCCGCGTACCTGCGGGCGCATGGTTGCGAGGTCGGTCTCGTCGATGGAAACGCGCGGCACCTTTCGCGCGCGCGGACGGTGGCGGAGATAAAAAAAGGCCGCCCAGACTGCGTGCTCACCGTGTCGAGTTGGTTCACTTTGCACGACGACCTGGCGTTTTTCCGGGCGGTCAAGGAGGCCATGCCCGGATGTCTGACCATCGTAGCGGGGCCAAACGTCACGCTCGAACCTGCGCTTGCGCTCCGCTCTCGCGACGTCGACTACGTGGCGCTGGGGGAGTTCATGGACGGCGCGCGGGAGATCATGTCGGGGCGTCCCCGGCAGAACGCGGCGTATCGGGAGGACGGAAGGGTGGTCGTCACCCCTTCCGTGCCGATCGAGCCGCTCGACCGGATTCCCTTTGCGGCGTGGGACCTGGTGGACCGATCCCTGTACTGGGTGCCGTTCGGCAAGCGACATCCCTTTGCGCTGGCGCTGGCCGGTGTCGGATGCCCGCACGCCAAATGCACGTTCTGTCACCAGGCGTCGTACTTCGGTGAACCCTACCGTCCCCATTCCCCCGGGTACGTGATTGCCGAAATGGATTGCCTGATCTCGATGGGGTTCCGTGAGGTAATCTACAGGGACCAGTGCTTCACCGCATGCCGTGGCACGGTCGAGGCCCTTTGCCGACACCTCATCGCCCGGGGGCGGCCGGTGACCTGGCGCGTCTCCACCCGTGTCGACCGCGTCGACCGCGAACTGCTCGCGCTGATGGCCAGTGCAGGGTGTTACCAGGTGTCGTTCGGTTTCGAGTCCTTGTCCGACGCGGCGCTCGCGCGGTGCCGAAAGGGCGTCACGTCCGCCGATGGCGAACGCGCGGCCTCGTGGGCCAAGGAGGCGGGCCTCGAGCTTTCGGGGGGGTTCATCGTCGGGCTTCCGGGAGAAGAGCAGCGGCCGACCCGCGAGTGGCTGCGCCTGATCCGACGGCGCGGGGTCGACTTCCTCCAGGTGTTTCCCTTCAATTTCGTCTACGACGCCGAGCGCCGGCGATTCCATCCCTATTTCGAGGGCAGCGAGATCCTGCGGGAAAACCGGCGCCGCCAGCGCGAGCTGCTGCTTTCTTTCTACCTCGACCCCCGCTATCTGGCGGGGCAGGCCCGCCGCGTGATCGCGCGGGAAGGGTTCAAACGCCTGCCCGACTTCTTCCTGGATTTCCTTCGGTACGTGCTCTAGCAGCCGGGGTTCAGGAGATGAACTAGCGCTTCTGCAACACGGCGCTGTTCATCATGGACAGGACGAACTCGCGCACCTTGCCGATGACCTCCAGCGGAATGTTCTCGAACACCGACTGCATCAGCCGGGTGTCGTAGAGCCGGAACAGCAGGGCCTGAACAGGGAAATGGTCTTTGTACACCTGGTAGCGGAAGTTGCGGTACTCGCGCTCGATCTCGTCCGGGGCGAATCCCGGAAGCCTGAGCACCGACTCGCGATAGACGCGGTGTCCCCCGTTGTCGTCGTTGATCCAGCCGTTTTTTTCGCACAGCTTGAACAAGTCGGTGCCGGGCCACGGCTCGAACACCCAGATTTTCGGGCAAGCTCCATTGCAGGCGCTGAAGACGACCATGTCTTCGTAGATGCGCTTGTTGATTTCGATGGTGTCTTTGAACTTCCGGGGCGTTTCGTGCGGCAGGCCCACGATGTTCGAGATCACGGGTCTGATGCCCCGGGCCTTGAGCATCTCGGCGGCGCGCAGAATCGCGTCGGCCGGCTGTTCCTTGTGGAGGATTTCGTTTCGGATGTGGTCGTTGCCGGAGTCGAGACCCAGGAACACGTGCCGGCAGCCGGTCCGTTTGAGGCGGTCGACGATCTCGTCGTCGAGGCAGTCGGCACGGGTGAAGATGTCATACGGATACGTGAACCGCCCCGCGTACAGATCCAGCAGCTTCAGCGCCCAATCCTTGTTCCATGTGAATGTGTCGTCGCGAAAGACGATATACTTGAACCGGTAGGACCCGCTGACGAAAGCCAGCTCCTCGATCGCGCGTTCCGGCGTCATGAGGCGCGCGTACTCGCCCCTGCCGGTCTTGCGCAGATCCTTGTTGCAGCAGAAGGCGCAGCTCCACGGGCACCCGCGGCTGAAGATGAGATTGGCGGCGCCGTTGTTCGCGTTAAGGACCTGCTGATAGTCCGTGACGGAACGATCGAGAAAAGGCAGCGAATCCAGGTTCTGGATGAATTCGAGCGAGTCGTTGCGGACGATGCCGCCGTTTCGGCGGAACATGAAGTTCTTCGCGGCGGTGACGTCACCGCTGCTCTCCATGAGCCGGAGATAGTCGTGGAACGCAAGTTCACCCTCTCCGACGCACACACCGTCCACGCCCTCTGTCGCGAGAACGCGTTGCGGCACGACGATGCCGTGGATGCCCCCCACGAGAACGGGGACGCCCGGGTTCCATTCCTTGGCCATGCGCGCCACCTGCGGGATGATGTCCGCCTCGCAGGTGACGGCCGAGACACCGACGAGATCGGGACGGGCCTCGCGGATCAGGCCGGGGAGCCTTTTGATGTCCCGCTTCCGTCTCATATGGAATGTTCTCACGTCGTAGCGTTCGCGTTTGAGGTACGCGGCAAGCGCGCCCACCGCATTGGGGAAGCAGGCGGGGAACTGCGAGTGGAGATTTGAAGAAACAAGAAGGATTCTCATCTCAAACGACCTCCGCCGGGCGTGCACCAAACGCCCTCGATCCACTCGGTCATCCGGCCAATATACTATCCGCTGGTTGGCCGCCTGTCAAACCGCCGGGACTCCGGGACTCCCGCCGCCCGCATCTCCACGACACGGGACTCCGACGACGACCAATGCCTCACCGAACGACCGAAACGGCTCCCTCGTTTGCAGGCTTTAGGCGCCTTCGAGCGGAGTCCCGGCGTCTACGGCGGTTTGATTGCGTACAGGTCATAGCGACCCGTGACAAGCAGCGGTCGCAGACGTCCCCGGAGTTCGGCCGGCGGGGACCGGGTCAGGGGACCCAGGATGAGGTACCGCGCCCCCAGGTCGTAGAGCCGTCGGACTTCCATACCCCAACCGGGCTCAAAGATCTGCGCCTGCCATCGCATCAGCGAGTCGGCCTCCGCGAGCACCGCGTCGGATTCGCAAAACGCCAGTGGGGCGGTCGGGAGGCGCTCCATGTCCGGCACCGCGGTCAGCCAGCGCCTTTCGATGAGTGCCCAGGGGAAATCCCCCCACTCCGCCGGGTGCATCGTGAACAAGGCCGTCGGCTGCGTGTGGTCCCGCACGTATGCCGCCAGGCGCAGCTCCTCGCGCGTGAAGATCCTCGTCCCGGCGGGATCGGCGTTGATGGCGCCGCGTGCCGCCGCAACGACAACGGTCAAGTACAGGACCAGGACGAGCCACAGCCACTTTTTGGAGGCGAACCACTGATCCAAAAGCACCACCGTCACGACGGCGCCGGCGACCCCGCCCCCGAAGATCCACCAGTGATGTCCCACGGACGCGGGAAGAGGGAGGTACAAAAACGTCGTCAGCGCCGCCACCCCCGCGACGGAGCCCGCCAACACCCGCATCGGAAGCCGTTGCCTCAGCATCCCCACCAGAGGTTTGAACCGAAGGACGGCGACCGCAAGCGACACGTGCAGATGCAGTGCAGCCGTAACGAGGAACCCCAACGCGGCTTCGACGGGCGCCGGCATCGGCCCGGCGATGTCCCCGGCGACGCTCGTGAAAAAGGCCCCGGGTGCGATCCGGATGGGCGTCGATCCGCAGAACTTCGAAATGGAGATTGCAAGAAGGAAGAAGACGCTTGCGCCTGCAACGAGGCCGATTCCAAAAGCGAAGGGTCTTCTCCTGTTCCCCGCGGCCGCGAGCCACCACACGGCCGCCACCACTGCCATCAGAATCACAATCTCGGGCCTGCATTGAATGGCGGCCCCGCATATGGCGCCGGCAGCGGCGCAGCGTGCGTATGGACGCCCCTCGCCCGGCAGGCTGAGGAACGACATGGCCGCCAGAAACAGGGCAATCCCAAGCCACACGTTGGGTATCGAGAGGCCCAGCGAAATGGCTATCGGGTCGGAAAACACGACTGCATTCGCACCCAGGGCGCTTGTGAAGCGTCCGACCCCCAGCCGGACGAGCAGCGAAAAGGCGGCGCCGGAAGCGAGCCACATGAAAAGCAGCGGCAGCAGCTTCAGCTCGACGATCAACGGCTGAATGCCCAACAGGCGGTGGAACATCGCCCCCACGGAAACGTCCATGAAATGGTAGTAGCCGTGTGTCCGGTGGCCCATCCAGGGGAAGTGCTGCGTGAGGCTTCGTCCCCATTCGGAGATCGGCGCGGTATGGAAGACGTAGTCGTATCCGAGGAACGGTTCGTAACGGCGGAGTTCGTAGCCGTTTTCGTGCACTCTGAGGAGAGGGAAATAGGTGACTGCGAGGTATGCCATTGCGCCCGACAGCAACAGCGCGGCGAGTCCGAGGTCGCTCCAGCCGCACGCCGCCGAAGAGCGCCTGCGCGTGCCGACAAGCGCTATCAGCGCGATCACGCCCGCGGCCACCGGTGCAAGGTGACAGGCGGGCATGCCGCCGAGCGTGCGCACAGCCAGGTAGTGAACGGCGGAGGCGGAGGCCACGCCGATCGTCGCGGCGAGGAAGTGGTCGGCGACGTCCCCGGCGAGAAGGCGGGTCTTCCGCATGACAAGGTACCCGGGCGCCCAGTAACAGACGACGACAAGCACACTCGTTCCCAGAAGCTGCGGGTAGGTCAGGATGATGTTCGGAACGCAGGACGCGATCAACGGGACGCCCGCTGCAAGGAAGAGCCAACCGAGCCGATGTGGAAGCCGGGCCAATGCGTCCTCCGGCAAAACCGCATTCCGGGTCACCGTTCGGGTGGCGGCGCGCCGGTACCGTGGAGGTCGGGACTCGGGGACATCATGCGAACCAGACCTCGCGGAATCCCGGTCATGTAGTAACGGAAGTACACGAACATCGAGTGGTCTCCAGTGAGCAACATGAGGACAAACTCGACCAGGATTACCACGGCTGCCGGGATGAGCCGCAGGCGCCTGAACAGCCTTGATCGGAGAATGAACGTCCGCATACCGCGGGAAAGGACCGGCAGGAGCTTGAAGTAAACCTCGAAGTCGCGGACCGCCAGCGCGAGCGCGGGATCGCGCTCCGTGAGGGAATCGCTGAAAAAAAACTGGTCTGCATCGGACGCCCCGATGTTATTCACGTCGGCTTCGCTTAGCGCGCCGGCGCGGTGAGCCAAGTCCACAATGTCGGTGTTCGGGTAGTACGAAAGGTAGAAGCACTTGATACGCTTCATCCGCCTGGAACGCTCCGAGTAGAATGTCGCCGCCGCCATGAGCGATTCCGTGCCTTCGCCGGGAATCCCGAGAATGTGGTCGATGGAATAGTCCAACCCCTCGGTTTCGCAGTGATCGACGGCAGCGAGAATCTGTTCGTTTTCTTCTCCGCGCCCCAGCATCTGTTTTCGGGAGGGCGCCCAAAGGCTCTGCACCCCGATCATGATACGGTAACAGCCGCACTCTTTCAGGAGGCGGACGACATCCCTCGGCATCAAGGACGGGTGGGTCGTGCATTTGAAAGGCCGCCCGATCTCGCGGCGGTAGGCGGGCAGGAAGTCCTTCAGCCAGTCCATGTCGCCGGTGAACAGGTCGTCCAAGAAATTCACGGCCCTGATCCGATATCGGTCCGCGGCCCACCCCAACTCCTGTAGTGTGTTCGCCGGAGAACGCTTGCGGAAGACCTTCCCTTTGTCGCGGTAGAGGCGGTACATAAGGTTGTTGTAGCAGTAGGTGCATCGGTAGAGGCATCCGCGGCTCGTCACGATCCGGTAGTCGCCGGCGATCGGCGTACAGCCCGCGAACAGGTTCTTGTCCGGGAAGGGGAGCTGGTCGAGCGGGTCCAGGAGAGGTCGAACCTCATTGAGCACGACTCTGCCGTCACTCCGATAGCCGAGGTTTGGAATGCCGGCCGGGTCGCGGCCGTTTTCGAGGGCGGCGGCGAGATCACGCAACGGGTATTCGCCTTCTCCGACAACCACGTAGTCCACGCAGGCATTGCCCAGGACGGCCTCGGGCAGGCTGGTCGGGTGAATCCCGCCGAAAACCACGGTGACTCCGAGGTGGGACTTCACCCATTCGGCAACGTCCAAGGCCCACCGGGAAAAGTCGGTGACCACCGAGATCGCCACCAAGTCCGGTTTGCTTCGCGCAATGTCGCCCAGGAGGTGGCGGCGGTACGATAGCAGGTCTCCCAGCCGCCGGCTCTTCAAATACCGTTTGTCGTCGAAAAGCCCCGGGTCGAAGGCGAGTTTCGTCTCGTGGCCCGCCGCGCGCAGGACCGCGGAGAGGTACTCAAGGCCGAGGCTCTCGGCCCCCCGGTATACAAAAGTCACGCGCACAACCCACTCTCCTGTCCCATACTACTACATGGCCGCCGCGAAGCGCCAGCCCTGCGTTCGCCCTGCGACTTTTCCCTTTACTTGGCGGCCTGTCCACGGTATCATCCACGAGTCGATGGTGTTGCGGATCCATGGCTGGTGTTTGACCGACGAAGGGAGGATGGTCATGAAAGGGAAAAGCTGGCGACCTGCGCCACGCCCGAAACCTCGCCCGAGGCCCACGTCCAAGTAAAGCGGGAATTCGACCGCGTTTGGCCGGCCCCGCGTGCGTCAACGCGCGGACCTGAGCACCGTCCCTTCGGGTGTCGATGTGGGCGCGGCGTTGTGCGCTGCCGACCGCGGCCGGCAGCGCGTGCGGGGGAGCGTGTCCTTTCATGAAGCTCCTATTGGTGCACGGTCCGCGGCCGTATTGGCCCTTCCTTCACGAACAAGATAACTTCCTCGTACCCCAGTCGCTGGTGTGCCTGGCGGCCGTTGCGCGGGCGGCAGGGGTCGAGACCCGAATCCTGGATTGCATGCCCCAGAAGATCGGGTACCGTTCACTTGGCAAAGCGATCGCCGAGTGGCGCCCGGACGTCGTCGGCGTCGGCGAAAATCACGCCCTGTACGCGTCCGAAGCGCTTCGCGTGTGTGCGACAGCGAAGGCGGCTTGTCCAACGGTCACGACCGTCGTGGGCGGGGCTCACTTTGCCAACACCCTTGCCGTGACGCTCGCCGATGAAAACGTGGATTTCGTAGTGCTCGGGGAGGGTGAGCGTTCATTCGTGAACCTGCTCCGCGAGATAGGAGACACCGTTCCCGACTACCGCAACGTACGCGGAATCGCTTTCCACCCGCGGCTCGTGGGCGGCGAACCCACCCCGGAGTTGCCGTACGTCGTGACCGAACCTGAACCGCTCATCGAGAACCTCGACTTGCTTCCCCGCCCTGCGTACGATTTGTTGCCGATGAAACTGTACGGTACGTCACGGTACCTCTTCTCGCCGGGGGGCACCACGATACACCACAGCCGCGGCTGCTCCGGGGCGTGTTCGTTCTGCGCTTTCTGGATTCAGATGGCCGAAAGGAAGATTCAGGACGGAAAAGTCCTGCTGCGTCCTCGTTGGCGGACCAAAGCGCCCTCGGTCACGGCGGATGAGGCGGCGTGCCTCAACCGCGATTTCGGCAAGAAGTCGCTGGTTTTCGTGGACGATTCGTTCAATCTGGACCCGCGCTGGAACGACGACTTTGCCGGGGAAATGCTGCGTCGACGTCTTCGCCTGAACTGGTTTGCTTTTGTGCGCGCGGATTGCATCGTGCGTGACGAACGGCTCGGCATATTGGAGAAAATGGTCCGGGCAGGTCTGCGACATGTCTGCGTCGGGGCCGAGCGGGCCCGGGATGAAGAATTGGCGTCGTTCAACAAGGGGTTTTATACGAACGAAACAACCCGCGAGTGCTTTTCGATTCTGAAAAACAAGTATCCCCAGGTCTTCAGACAGGGCACATTTATCGTGGGCCTTCGCGAAGACACCCGCGACACCGTTCTCGAGGTGGGCCGGTTGGCGCTCGAGTTGGGACTGGACTTCCCTGCATTCCATCCCCTTACTCCGGTCCCGGGCACCCCCCTTTGGGACGAGGCGCGGGCGAACGGGTGGCTCGCGACCGAGGATTTCAACAACTTTGATTGGAGCACACCGGTGATGCCCACGAAGTACCTCTCTGTGGACGAGATCCAGGACCTTGTATACGAGTTGTCGAGACGCGCTGTGACGCCCGCATGGTATTTGCGGGGGATTCTGTCGCGCCACGAGTATTCGCGCAGGATGTACGTATGGTGGACGATTGTCGCCCTCAAATTGGCGGCCGCCGGCGTGTTGCAGCGGCTCGACCCCTTCCACCCGGCCACTTATCATCGACTGGTGACCCCGGCCTGGTATGAACGATGACAACGCGGCGCACGCAACGGCGCCTCGCTCGACAGGGGCGGCCCTGTGGTCTATTGTGGCACGCGACCCGGCGCGAACACGCGGCCGGTCGGAGATGGAGATAGCTGAATGCGCGCTCTGTTTGTGCTCCCGCCCCTCAACAGGGCCAAGTTCGGGCCGTGGCACCGGCTGATGCAGCCGATGCCGCCGCTGGGGGTCGCATCGGTCGCGGCCGTTCTGGAGGGCGAGCGGGCTCACGTACGGATCGTCGACATGTTCGCCGAAGGGCTTCGCGATGGTGGTCTGGCCCGAATCGTCGAACGCGAGCAGCCGGACCTCGTGGGTCTTTCTATGCTGACGCCGTCCGCCCCGACCGTGGTCGCGCTCGCACGGCTGGTCCGTGTCAAGGCCCCGCGAGCCATTGTTGTCCTCGGCGGAATCCACGCGAGCCTCTTTCCCGAACAACTGCTCGGCGACGGCACCGCTGACATCGTCGTCCACGGCGAGGGTGAGTGGACGGCCCGGGACCTTTGCCGGACGCTCGCCGGGGGCCGACCGTTGTCGGGAGTGGCCGGCATCAGCTTCTTCGAAAACGGCCGGGTTCAACACACCGCCCCACGGCCTCCGATTTCGGACCTCGATGCCCTTCCTTTTCCGGCGTGGCACCTCGTGCCGGTCGTCAAGTACGGACTCCTGCCGTTCGCCGACATGGCGCGCCCCGTGCTGACGATCTCGGGTTCCCGCGGCTGCCCGTTTCGCTGCTCCTACTGCTCTCTGCCGGAAACGGGGAAACTCTACAGAACGCGCAGCCCGGCCTCGATCGTGGACGAGATTGAGTATGCGGCGGGGCGATTCGGCATCCGCCAGATAGGCTTCATAGACCCGATCTTCCCGCTGACCGACCAACAGGTCGAAGGGGTCTGCGGGGAGATGATCCGTCGCGGCATTCCCGACCGCGTAGTCTGGCTCAGCGAGACGCGGGCGGATCTGATGACACCAGCCCGACTTCGGCTCATGCGCCGCGCGGGCTGCGGGCGGCTGCTTTTCGGAATCGAGTCGGGCGATGCCTCGTTGCTCGAGAAGGTCAACAAGCGGGTGGCCGTCGACCGGAACGGTGAGGCCGTGCGCGCCGCCCGCGAGGCGGGGATCCAAACGGTGGGACTGTTCATGCTGGGCCTGCCCGGGGAGACACCGGAGCAGTGCCGGCGCACAATAGACTATGCGGTGGATCTGGGGCTTGATTTTGCCAAGTTCGCGATCACGGTCCCGTTTCCCGGAAGTCCGTTGTATGACGAGATGACGCGCGCGGGAACCCTGGACCGAACCGATTGGGAAAATTTTACGACGTTCAACCCCGATCCGGACCTGCTGGTCCTTGCCACCACGACGATCACGGGGCGCGAACTCCTGGACCTGCAATGGAGCGCGACGGCGCGGTTCTACCTCCGCCCTTCGCTGATCATCAGGCATCTGCTGGGCATTCGCACTCTCTCGATGAAGAACATCGCCTACGGGGCGCTCGCGCTGCTGGCGCGCCGAGATCGCTGACCGCTTCAACGGCAGGGAGCGCCTTGACATCAAAACCACCCCCAACTAGTATGCCAAGAGCGGGATGAGGGGCCAATCGACTTCCAGCGGGCCGGGGGTGAAACGATATCCCTTGAGATCCGGATTCACGCGCGCGCGCGACGGATCGCCTTCCCCTTGTCCGGGAAACCGGGCACTCGACGATCGGACTTGACGTGCAAACAGTGACGACACTCCGCGACGACGTCGGGGCGGCCGGACGCGGGACGGTCTTGGTTGGCATCCTCGCCCTCCTTTTCGCATCGGTCAACTTCGTCGTCCTGGTCAGGTTCCTTGGCGCATTCGGCGAACCTCTCGTCGATCCGATCGTGATGCCTGCATGGGCCGTCATCGCGGCGGTCCCGTCACTGGTCTTGCCCAGGGGCACGCGCATCGTTGCGGCGTGGACCAGCGGCGACTTGTTGACCGCGTTCGAATGGTCCGTCATTCTCACCTTCGTCACCCCGTGCGT
This sequence comes from Deltaproteobacteria bacterium, assembly GCA_016218965.1. Lineage (GTDB taxonomy): Bacteria > Myxococcota > SpSt-1050 > SpSt-1050 > JACRCP01 > JACRCP01. The sequence goes on from JACRCP010000210.1 coordinate 23,370, forward strand.
ATACGGCCTGTATCTCAGGCCTTTTTTTCTGATTCCCATCTCGCTGGCGTCCGCGCTCACTCTGATGTCGGCGTTCCGGCCGCGCTTCCGGTTCTTCAGGGCAGGCCCGGTTTCCGTGAGCGCGTATCCCCTGTGGGCCGCCATCGCGGTCGCCTGCACCCTCGCGATCTACGACGCACGATACAGCGAGGTTCCGGTTGACTGCGGGAGGGCGGAATTCGGGCCCGGGATTCGGCGACTCCACGTCCCGTGGGAGTTTCGTGCTCGGGACGGCGGCGAAGTGGCGAACCCGCGTTATTACTACCTGACAGCCGATGCTCCGGACAGCCTCGTGGCGGTTTCGGCCAACTCGGAGAGCGCCGGTCTGCTCTTCGTGTCGCTGAACCCGCCCCACCAAGCCCGGTTTGCAAACCTCGGCAGGTGCAGGGCAGGCATGCCTTTTTTGCTGGCCGGCGGGGTTCGCTGGCTTGCGTTGTGCACCAGTCATCCGCAGGCAGCAATGATCTCCTTCGACCCGGCCACGGAAAATATCCACGTTGAAGGCGCACTGGACGCAGTCCTGGAAGGAGATATCCGTGACACGGTCTTGGATGAACGGGGCGACGCCTGGGTCCTCGCCGAAACAGACGCCACGCTTTTCCATGTCGACGGGCGGACGCTGGCTGTCGTCGCCCACGAAGTTCCGGCTTTGGCCGGCAGAACGGGAGTCTCCCTGACGATGGCCTATGACGCAAAGCGTGAACGCCTGCTTGTGACTCAACCGTTCAAGGGCGTATTGGTCTCGATTCCCACAGGCAACCCCGCTCGCGCAGAGATTCTCTACAGGACAGCGCCGGTGATATTTGGGGTGGCAGTGGATCAGGTTGCCGACAGGATACTCGTGGGCGAATGTCTTTCCGTCGTGCACTGCAGAGTCCGGGCGCTGGATGCTGAATCGCTGCGCCCGACAGGCGAGGTGTCCGTGGATACCGCTCCCCGCGCGCTCGCGGTGTCCGCACGACGCGGTATTCTTCTTGTTGTCAACGGCGGTGCGGCAGGCTCGATAGCCGCAGTTCGGTTGGGGGACCTCGAAAAACTGAGGACATTCGAGATCGGCGGCATGACCCATTCCGTCGCATTTCATCCGACGAAAGCCGTTGCGTATGCGGGCTCGAGATGCGGCATATTCGAACTCGACCTGCCGGGTTCGTCCGGCGGCACCTGACCGGGATTGGACAACAGAATGTTCCACCCTCCGACAAACGCCCTCGATGTCCTCTTCATCCGCGTGCCGCCGTGGCTGTCCGTCGAGCACCCGCACCCCGAAAACTGCGACTGGCCGATAGATCTCGGCATAGCGATGGCGCTTGTCGAACGCGACGGGCATCGGGTCCACTTTTGCGATCTCGAGACGCGCCGGCAGACGATCGACGACGCGTGCCGCCTCATTCGGGAACTCCGTGCCGGTGTAGTGGTCATCAACGGGATCACCCCCTCGCATTCCGCCATGCTCCATCTGGCCGGCGTTGCGCGGCACTCATGCCCTCGGACGCTCGTCATGGCGTGCGGCCAACACGCCACCTCGGTTCCGGAATCGTTTCTTTTCAATGGAAGCCCCTTTGACCTGTGCGCAATCGGCGAGTTCGAGGTCACGGTCCGGGAGGTTGTTTTCGCAGCGGCCCGCGGTTCGGACCCGGGGATTGACGGGACGGCCGTCTGGGAAGGCCATTCGGTCAGGGTTGCCGCCGAACGTCCGCTGACAAAAGACCTCGACTCGCTCCCCTTTCCCTTGCACCGTTTCTTCGCGGACGAAACCTACGGCTACTACTACCCGATGGCGGTTCGCAGACGGCATCGGTGGGGATTCATATCGGCCACGCGCGGGTGCCCGTATCCGTGCATCTACTGTTCCCGGACGTTGAGAACCTCTTTCGGCAGCGAGATCCGCACGCGCAGCCCCGAGAACGTCGTTAACGAGATTCGTCTCCTCGTGTCGGCCGGTGTCAATGTGCTCGTCTTCGAGGACGACACGATCAACATCGACCGGGACTACTTGCAACGGCTGTGCCGTTGCATCATCGAGTCGGGGGTTTCCATCACGTGGGCCGCCGAAGGGCGGGTAGACCTCGCGGACGAGAAAACGCTTCGCCTGATGAAACAGGCCGGCTGCTGCACCATCGGGTTTGGTGTGGAGAGCGGATCACCGCGCATGCTGGAACTGCTGGACAAAAGGTCCACCGTGGGGGATGCCGAAACGGCGTTTGCCGCGGCACGGCGGGTCGGACTGATGACGGTGGCGTTTTTCCTGATCGGCTGCCCCGGCGAAACGGAAGAGGACCTCGAAATGACGGTGGCGCTGATGAAGCGCATCAGGCCCACGATGATCCAGGTCGCGTTTTTCACCCCGTACCCCGGTTCCCCGTGCTACCGGGAAATGCGCGAGCGCCTTCCTGCGCGGTGGGACGACTATTCCCACTACAACCGCATCTCCAATTTGAGCAAGTTGTCCGACGAGAGGCTGCGGGGGTATCAGGCGCGGCTCTACCGCGAGCTTCTGTTCTCGCCGTGGTTCATACCGGAATACCTGGCCCGGTGCAACATCGGCCTGCTGACGAACTTCGGGCGCGAATGGCGGCTTGTACGCTTTGGCTTGAAGTTCCTGCTGCACGGTCCAAGACCGGTGCCATAAACAGCGTTCCCGGGTCTTTTTGGCGATGGCGCTAGTTGCTTTGATACACCCTGAGCTGTCGTTCGAACCTGCGTATCCGCTCGGGCTTGCCTGTCTCGTGTCCACCCTCAGGCGGGACGGACACCGCGCAATCGGGGTCGACCTGAGAATGGTGCGGGGCGGGCGGGCCATGCAGGCCGTCGCGGCTGCAAGGGCCGATGTTGTCGGAATCCCGGTTTGCACGCGCAACAAAGAGACGGTCTTCTCGCTCGCGCGCGAGATTGCCCTGCATTGTCGAATCCCCGTCGTCCTGGGCGGTCCTCACGCCACACTGTGCCCCGGCGAGTGCCTTTCCCGCGAGGGTGTGGCAGGGGTCGTCCGCGGCGACGGAGAGACCGTCTTTTCGCGTGTGGTGGACGCACTGTCCGGCGGCGGCGATGCCGCACTCGAAGGATGGGTTCCCCGATCTGCCCCCGCGTCCCCCGGCGGGTGTGCGCGTGAACCGGATCTGGACGCTCTCCCTTGGCCCGATCGGGAGGTATTCCCTGCGATCGCCTACGCCGGGCATCCGTTGCGGCGCGGGCTGTTCGCACCGGTGGTTACCTCGCGCGGCTGCGGGTTCCGGTGTTCCTTTTGCGCGGCGCCAGCCGTGTCCGGGACACCCCGTCGGGTTCGCAGCACGGGGGCCGTCGTCGACGAGATCCTGTGTTTGCGGAACCGATTCGGCATTACCGACGTTCTCCTTGAGGACGACCAGTTCCTGGAGAACAGGGAGCATGTCCTTCACCTGTGCGACGCCCTGCGGTCCGCCGGCGTCCCGGTCCGCTGGCATCTCCCCAACGGCGTGCGTGTGGACTGCGTAGACCAAGGAATTCTCAGGGCGATTCGCGCCGCCGGATGCGCCTCGATCGCGCTCGGCGTCGAGAGCGGCGCTGCCGAGGTGCGCGCCTCGCTCGGCCGGCCGTGCGACGAAGGCCGCGTACGCGATGTCGTCAGGCATGCGCACGCGGCTGGATTGTCGGTCACGGGCTACTTCATGCTCGGCCTGCCCGGGGGCTCCGCGGCCGACGACTGGCACACATTCAGGTTCTCGCGGGCGATCCCGTTTGACCTTGCGCACTTCTCGACGTACGAGTGGACCCCGGGTTGCGCCATTCCGGAACGCTGCGGCCGCCGGGGAACCGACCGGGCAATCCGGGCGGCCGCATATCTCGGCTTCTACGCGTCTCCCGTCCGGATCGCCCGACTGACGCTCCGCGGGGACATCGCGCCCGCGAGGGCGGGTGCGGCCTTAAAGAGATTCGCCGCGTGGCTCGGCGAAGGTGTTGCCGATTGATCCTCGTGTACAATTGATGCCGATCGTTCGTGCCCGTTCCCGGGTTTTCAAGGAAGGTCGGGCCCGCGGGCCCGCACGCCGGGCGGGCGGACGAGGCCGCCCGCGCGCAGCGCCAGCCACGACGCAAGATGTCTCGCGTAGTGCTTGAGATATCGCTGCGCCGACCTGTCTTTCTTTTTGACCGCAACCGCCCCTTCGAGCGGCAGCACCAGGAAACCGGGCAGAAGGCGCATCAGGCGGTAGTTGTCGTTTGCCGAAAGCAGCCTGCGCCCGGACCGGGGAAGCAGGGGGAGAAGTTTGAGGGCCTTCTCGACGTTCCTGAGCTCGCCGGGGTCGGCGCCGCCGCCCGCGCGACGCGCGTCCTGATCGTAATACAGGGGAACATGCCCCCCCTCGATCTGGCGCAGGTCATCGGCGCTTACTATGCCCCGCTCGACGGCGTAGCGCGTTATCGGCGCGCCCGGGAAGTACGACAGGTAGAAGCACTTGATCTTGAGAAGCCCGTCCAACTCCGAGTAGAAGCGGAGCGCCTCGCGCATGTCTTCTAGCGATTCCCCCGGCAGGCCCAGCATGTGGTCGCAGAAGTACCCGAGGCCGGCAGCCTCCGCGGCGTCGACGGCCCGCCTAATCTGCTCATTGCTCTCGTTCCGTTTGAGGACCGTTTTCCGGACGTTCTCGTTGAGGCTCTGGATGCCGATCTGGCAGCGCCGGCAGCCCGCCTCCCTGAGAAGACCCGCGGTTTCCCGGTTGAGCGTCGAGGGGTGCGTGATGCACTCGAATGGAAGGCCGATTTCCTTTTTGTATCGGGCCAGGAGATCGCGGAGCCGGACCCGGTTGAACAGGAAGTTGTCGTCCAGGAACAGCACCCTGCGGGGCCGGTACCTCGCAGCGGCCAGCCTGAGCTCCGAGATGACCCGGTCGGTCGAGTGGAAACGCACCCGCATGCCTTTGCCGGGCGAACCCGAAACTCCGAAGGCTGTGCAGCAGAACGTACACCGGAAGGGGCAGCCCCGCGACGAAATCATGTAGTACGTGTCGCTGATGTCGAAGTGCTTTTCAAAAAGCTCCTTGTCGGGCATTGGCAGGCCATCGATGTCCCGGATCGGCGGACGCATGGGGTGGTGGACGTTGGCACCGTCGCGCCTGAATGAAAGGTTTCGGATCGCCGGCGCTTTCTCCCCGCGCGAGAGCGCTTCGACGAGATCGCAAAGAGCCTCCTCGCCCTCCCCCCGGACGACGTAGTCGCAGACGTCCGCCTCGAGGACCCGGTCCGGGACTGCGCTGGGATGAATCCCTCCCCACGCCACGGGGACGCCGGTGCGCCGCCGAATCGCCGTGGAGACCCGCGACGCCCAACCGTAGAGGTTCGTGACCACCGAGAAACAGACGAGGTCGGGGTTGAGGCGCTCGACCCGGCCGGGGATCGATTCCTCCGACGAGAACAGCCGCGCCAGCCTCGGGAGTTCGAAGTAGTGCTTGTCGTCGAAGAGGGCGGGGTCGAAAACCAGCGAGACCCTGTGGCCGGCCCTTTTCAGAACGGCCGACAGGAACTCGACCCCGATGGACTCAACACCCCTTTGGACGAATACGATGTGCATATGTTTGACAGCCGTTCGACTGCGGTGTTAGCCTCGTGCGCCGGCGGGTTGTCGCGACGGCGATCGCGGGCCGCCCTAGCGATCGGATACTAGCCCAGGACCCCCGGCCAATCAAGCGAGGGTGCCCGCGATCCCCGCGTTGCTCGGATTGGAGCCATGACCCGCACGACCCAAACCCTCGACGTCCTGTTCGTGCGCGTGCCGCCGTGGCTGTCGGTCGAAAACCCCCACCCGGAGAACTGCGAGGCGCCTCTCGACCTCGGCGTGGCGATGGCGCTGGTCGAGCGCGACGGCCACCGCGTGCATTTCTGCGACATCGAGACGCGCAGGCATTCCGTGGACGGGGCGTGCCGCCTTGCAGAGCGCGTGCGGACCGACGTCGTCGTACTCAGCGGCATCACCCCGTCGCACGCGAGCATGATGACCGTGGCTGCCGCCGCACGCCGCACCGATCGTGAAAGACTGATCGTCGCATGCGGCCAGCACGCCACGTCCGTCCCGGAATCGTTCCTGTTCAACGGCAGCCCCTTCGATCTCTGCGCCATCGGCGAGTTCGAAACCACACTGCGTGACGTAATCCGGGCCGCGGCGTGCGGAGGGGACACGCACGTGGCCGGAACCGCCTCGTGGAGCGGCGCGGAGGTTCGGACGCACGGCGACCGCGGATTGATCGGGGATCTGGATTCACTGCCGCATCCGCTGCACAGGTTCTTCATGGACGAAGCGTACGCGTTCTTCTACCCCATGACGGTCAAACGCCGCCAACGCTGGGGGTTCGTGATCGCGACGCGGGGCTGCCCGTACCCATGCATCTACTGCACCGCGGCGTTGCGTACGTCTTTCGGCGCCGAGGTCCGCAGGCTGAGCCCGGAGAACGTGGTGGGCGAAATCCGTCATTTGAAGGCGCTCGGCATCAATGTCCTGGTCTTCAGGGACGACACGATCAACCTCGACCGCGACTACCTGCGGGACCTTTGCCGCTGCATGATCGATTCGAAGGTCGGGATCACCTGGACGGCCCAGGGGCGCGTCGACCTCGTGGACGAGACGACCCTCGCACTCATGAAACGGGCGGGCTGTTGCACCATCGGTTTCGGCGTCGAGTGCGGGTCCCCGCGGGTCCTCGAAGTGTTGCGCAAAAGGTCCACGGTCCGCGACGCCGAGGCCGCCTTCGCCGCGGCGCGCCGGGCGGGGCTGATGACCGTGGCTTTTTTTATGCTGGGTTCGCCGGGTGAAACCGAGGAGGAACTCGAGATGACCGCGGCGCTCATGAAACACCTGAAGCCCAACATGATCCAGGTTGCGTTTTTCACCGCATATCCCGGGTCGCCCCACTACCAGGAAACGGGCGAAAAACGGACGACGCGGTGGAACGAATATTCCCACTACAACCGCCTCAACAACGTAAGCAGCGTCACCGACCGCAGGCTCCGTCAGTTCCAAGCCCGCCTCTACCGGGACCTGCTTTTCTCATCGTGGTTTGTTCCGGAGTACCTGCGCCGCCGGAATGTCGGTCTTTTGTCAAACCTTGGCCGTGAATGGCAGCTTGCGCGTTTCGGCCTGAAGTTCCTGTTGCACGGTCCGAAACCCGTGCGCTGAACGGCAAACGCCGTGTCCAAAAGGTCTGCGGGACGGCTTCCCATGCGCGGCGGCGGTTGAACGTCCGGGCTCGATGCGTGCCGCGCCCCTGTCGGCGATGAACACGATAGGACCCGCCCCGCCGGCCGTTGCTGCCAGAGCCGACACCTCTTCGTGCACACATCTTCATGCACCTGGAACCGCGCTTGACCGGTCCGCTGGCGGACGGTAGCATGGCGCCAATGTTCGCTCCCGGGACATACGCGCGGTTCTTCCGGCGGTGGCTGGAGTTCGGCCGGGGCAATCCCCTGCCCATCGAGGTTAGCTGGTTCATCGCCGCGAAGTGCTCCATCCGTTGCGGCGGCTGCCTGTTTTTCGCTGGCGACGGCCGGCCGTCGTTTGCAGCCGAGCGCGTCCTTTCGCTCGAAGAGAAACTCAAGGTCGTGTCCCAACTCGCCGAAATCAACCTCCCGTTCCTTGCGGTCACCGGGGGGGAGCCGTTCCTTGAGCCGGACCTCATGCCGATCATCCAGGCCGCGTGCGACGCGGGAATCGCCGCCGGAATCACCACAAACGGCCTGGACGCGACGCCGGACCAGATCCTCCGGTACGACGGCCTCTGCCACGTGGTCTGGATCTCGATTGACGGGTTCGAACGCGAACACGACCTGATCCGCGGCCCGGGCCGGTACGCCCAATCGCTTCGGACGCTGCGCGGGATTGCCAGCCGGATGAGGAAGACGGTGGTGGGCGTCAGCACCGTCATCAACGTGCACAACGCCGCCTCGATCCCCGAGTTCTTGGGCTTCCTGCGCGAAATGGGGGTTGCAAAGGTCGGGATCAAGGTCAACGTCATCCCCGAGCTGCGCCCGGACTACGTTCGCCATGCCGCCGCCCTCGACCGGCTGCTTGCGTTCAAACGCCGTCACCCTTCGCTGCTCGCTGTGACGGAAGAGTTCATTGCCTCGATTCCGCGTCTTTGCCGCCCCGAAAACGCCAAGGTGGGCTGCCGGCTCGACCTCTGGACGCATCCGTCCATTCTCCCGGACGGCCGCTTTTCGGCCTGCGCGGCGTACCCCGTCGTCGTGGGCGATCTCACCGTCGAGCACATAGGCGATCTGCTGCGAAGACGCGACCCCGGGACGTTTTCCGCGGCCGCCGCGTGCCCCGGCTGCGTCCGCGGCGATCTCCCGCTCTACGACCTTTTTCTGGGCAAACCGCTTCACCGCATCTCGCCGCGTGATGTCTTGAAGCTCCTCCGCACATAGCGCCGCCCAAGAACAGGGCCTTCGGCGCCGGGCGTGCCGTCGTGCCGTCCTTGACATGCCCCGGGCCGTTCCCTACTCTCACGGCATGGCCGCAACGCCAACCGGGCTCAAGTACGCGCGCATCGGGCTCACCCTCGCGACGGCGACCGTGCTCGCCGCGGCGGCGGCCCGCTGTGCCGGCGTTTTCCCTGGGCGCACGCCGTTCCTGCTGACCGACCTCCGCTGGTTCTTTTTCGTACAATTCGCCTTTCTCCTCGTCGTGTGGAGGCTCCAGCTCCGCCCCGCGGACACCCTTGGCGCCCGGAGGGGTCCGTTGGCCCCGTATCTTTTGGGCGCCGCCGCGGCGGGCCTGGCCGCGGCGCTGGTCTATGCCCGGGACATCAACGTACACCTGTGGGACTCCGACGACTGGGCGCCGATGTACGCGTTCGCGTGGGCGAGCCAGGGGAATGCCGCAGAACGCCTGGGTCGGCTCATATCGGATGTCGTGATCGGAACACGGCCGACAGGGTTTTCCGACGTCTTGATCTATTTGATCCGTTTCTGCATTTTTTCGGTTTTCGGCACACGCGAGTGGGCCTTCCACGGGTTTGCGCTCCTCGTGCACCTCGCCAACTGCCTGCTCGTTGTCCTGCTCGCGCGGCGCCTTGGGGCGGGGGTCCGCGCGGCAGCCGCCGCCGGCCTGTTCTTCGCGCTGTTTCCCCCAAGCCACGAGATCGTCACGCTGCCGGCTTTCGTGAATTTCGGGCTCGTGTGCACGTGGATGCTCCTGGCCTGCGTGGTGATGCCCGGCACGGGCGACCCGGGCCCGGTGAAGCGCAGGGCCATTTCGGCCGTTTTTGCCGTGCTGGCGCTTCTCACCAAGGAAACGGCGATACTGATGCCCGTGATCGCATTCCTTGCGCTTTCGGTCGAGGACGGCGCGGGACCGGTGCTCACCTGGAGGCGTCACAAGGGCACGCTGGCGCCCCTCGCCGGGGTCGTCGTGCTGTACCTCGTCGCCGCCGCGCTCTTTGCGGCCTTCGGCAGACGCGCGGAGATGGTGTGGAACACGGGGACCACCGTGTCGCTCCACGCGGGGTTCTGGCAGAACCCGGCAGCGGTCTTGGAAGCGCTGTCGGGGACCATCCCCGTCAGCCTGTTCACCCCCATCACGGAAGGACTCTATCCGCGCGCGTTCTCCATCGCCGGCACCGCGCTCGCAGCGGGCCTTGCTCTGGCCGCCTTTTATTTGGGTTCGGCGCCGCCGCCGCGCCGAATGTTCGTGCCGCTTTGCGCCGCGTGGGTGCTCACCGCGGCCGTCGCAGGCCCGCTCCTGAGATACCCCTTCGCCTTCTCCGAGAAGACCCACTACTACTACCCGGCGTCGGTCGGCCTGGCGCTGGCCTTCGGCCTTTTGTTCAGCGAGACGTACGAGGCGCCGCGCAGGGGCCTCCGGCGTGTGATGGTGGCCGCGGCCGGGGCCGCCCTGCTCGTGTTCAATCTCAACACGGTCTTCGAGATCGTCAACGTCAGGGTCTGGTTCGGGGGCGTGGTGGGGCGCGCGGAACGTGTCTTCACGCGCGAATACGCGCGGCTCCCCCCGGGGGACGTTGTCTTCCTCGTATGTGACTCCGACTCCCTGGACCGGGGAGGGATGGAGCCGCTAATCTTCAGCAACGCCATGAAGAACCGGCTCGACAAGCCCGTGCATCTCCTGGCGCACGTGGAGTTTGCGACCGATGCCGCCCAGGCCGGGCCGGCAGAGGAGAAACCGTTTGTCATCAGGGCGGGGCCGCGAACCCACATGTTCGGGTGGGACAGGGCGAAAAACGACTTCGTGGAGCTGGGACCGCCGGGTTTCCTGCGTTTCGTGTCGCTCCAGCCGCAGCGATCGGGGACGGCCGCTCCCCTGCAACGAATGGTGTTCGAAACGGCGGAAGGAACGTGGGAGTTGCGGGGCCTGTTTCACGCCGACGTATCGGCGGCCACCATCAACCGCCGGATGTGACACCGGCGACGGCCTGCGCCGCGGCGCCGTCGATGGTCCGGCACACGCAACTGTGGTATCCTGCGCGAGGACGGACGGGCGGAGGTTCAGGGACTCCCATGCGTTTCAGCGGTCTTGTGAGCAGGAGGTTTGCGTACCGCCACCGAGCGCTTTTGCCGAGGCTCGCCGTCAACTTCGCCCGCGCTTCATTCTCGCGGGAGCCGGTCTTCCGATCGCTTGACATCGCCGTGACCGCCGAGTGCCCCTTGACCTGCGCGCACTGCTATTCGCGGAGGTACGCAGCCGGCGGGCGACCGGAGCTTTCGGCCGGCGAGATCGCCGGCCTCATCGGGCAGGCCGATCGGATGGGCGCGGTCATGATCCAGTTCAACGGCGGCGAACCGCTGACGCGCTCCGACCTGGCGGACCTCGTCGCGGCGGTCCCTCGCGGACGGATGTGCAAGTCGGTGACGACCAGCGGACTGGGCCTCGACGCGGCGCGCCTCGGGGCGCTTGCCGCGGCCGGTCTTGACTTCCTGGTCCTTTCAATCGACCACGCCGACGCGCCGGCCCACGACGCGGCGCGGGGCCGTCCCGGTCTTTTCGACAACGCCGTGGCGATGGCCCGTCTGGCGCGCTCCGTCGGCCTCGGAGTGATGATCAACACGATCGCGGGGGAGGACGCCTTCTCGGGGGACGGAGCCGAAAGGGTGGCCCGCCTCGCGCTGGGTCTGGACGCAGAGTTGAACCTCATCGCCCCCGCCGGGTCGGACGGCGCCGGCGCGCTGAGTCCGGGAGCCGAGGCGAAGCGCCGGGCGCTCCTTTTGCGGCGCGGAATCCGTTGGTGCGGCGACAGCAACTACCTCGGCGGGGGCTGCGCCGCCGGGCGCGAAAAGCTCACGGTGTCACCATTCGGCGACGTTTATGCCTGTGCGCTTGTGCAGGTCCCGGCCGGATCGGTGCGAACGGAGCCCCTGGACGCCATCTGGCGCCGGCTGTGCGCCGCTCCCGTCAAACCGCCGGGGTCGTGCGGAAACCCGCGCGGGGGTTCCCGTTGAGCCGCCGGACCGTCATCTTGTGCCAGCCGCGCATCGGCTACATGGACGAGGTGCGCAGCGCGCCCGCCCTCCCGCTGTCGCTGATACACGCCGCCAGCGATCTCGTCCGCGAGTTCGACGTCCGGATCGTCGACACACGCCTCGATTCGGGCTGGCGGAAGGACCTCGCGTCGGGCGCCGCCGCGCGGCCGCTGTACGTCGGGATCACCACCAGCACCGGACCGATGATCGGACACGCGCTGGAGATCGCGCGCATCGTGCGCAGCGTCGATGCAACGATTCCCATAGTGTGGGGCGGGACGCATCCGACGATGCTGCCAGCTCAGACGGTGGCTCACCCGCTCGTGGATGCCGTGGTTGCGGGCGACGGCGAACGGCCCGCGGCCGCCATGGCCCGCCGCATCGCCGGGGGCGGAAGCCCGAGCGGAATCCCGGGGGTGATGGTCAAGGGCGACGCCGCGCCGGCGCCGTCCGACCAGGCGGACGATCTTGACGACTACCCCCCGGCGCCGTTCCACCTGGTCGATCCACGGCGCTATCGGCCGCGCTATCTGGGGCGGTCGTCGACGTTTTTCCAGTCGTCGCGCGGCTGCCCGCATGCCTGCCGCTACTGCTACAACGTGTTCGCCCACAGGCGCCGGTGGCGCGCCTTCAGCGCCGCGCGCGTGGTCGGTCAGATTGCCGGCCTCGTGCGGGAGTACGGGGTGCAGGACATTTACTTCGTGGACGACAACTTCTTCATCGACATCCCGCGCGCCATGGCGATCGCGCGGGGGATTGGTCCGCTGGGCTGCACCTGGCAGGTTCAGGGGGCCGACCTCGCAAGCGTCGGCCGCCTAAGCGACGACAACCTCCTGAAACTGTACGAAAGCGGATTGCGCCGCCTGACCGTCGGGATCGAAAGCGGGTCGGAGTCCATGCGGCGCCGCCTCGGGAAGGAAGGGACGGTCGACGAGATCGCGGCCATGGTCGGCCGCCTCGCTCCGCTGGGGATCATCGTATTCGGCAGCTTCATCACCAATCTCCCCGGCGAGACAACCCGCGACCTTCGCGACTCGGTGCGGTTGGTGGAGCGCCTTCACGGGACGAACCCGCGGTTCCGGAACTCGCCCTTCTACAGCTACACCCCGTTTCCCGGAACGCCGATGTTCGAGGATGCGGTCAAGGACGGCTTCACCGCGCCGGTTTCGCTCGACGGGTGGGCCCGTTTCTCGTACGAGGGCAACACGTACATACCGAACGGAGCGCCCCCACACTCGTTCATCGAAGGGCTGTACATGACCTCGCTGCTCAACGATCGCAAGATCGACGACTACTCCGCCCGGCGATACCTTCGCCTGCTGGCCCGCCTCTACCGTCCGGTGGCGCGTTTCCGGATGCGCCATCTGTGGTTCGGCCTCATGCCCGAACGGTACGCCGCAAGGCTCTGGCTTTGACCGTGCGGCCTGCGATTCGGAGAACGTTCAATTGCCGAACGCCTCAACAAACACCGCCGTGGACACCGGTGTGGGTCAAGACTTTCTACTGGCCACAATGGGACAATAAGGTTCAGACCTCAGCCGAGCCGCGCGCGTCAGCAAGCGGACTGCCGCCGAGCCGTTCCGAAACCCGAAGCCCGAAGCCTGAAGTCTGAAGCTCGGCTGCCTATGGCAGCCGGTACTTGACGACCACTTCCGCATAGTCCACGGAGACTTCGCCTGTGCCCGTCCCGTTGGGCGCCCCCGGCGGACTGTTGTTTGGTGGCAACTATTCTCCACATCCCCTCGTCCCGGACCTATTAGATTGACGCCTTGGTTACCGACGGCGTCCGGATGATCTGCCCAGCGTGCGAAGTTGCGCCACCGTCCCATTCCCAGGTGTCTTGTTTGCAAGGGCCTTCAGCGGCCCCGATTCCAGATTTGAACCTGACACGGGGTCTTCTCCCAAGTGCACTCAAGTGACAGTGTCTGCCCCCAAAAGCCTCCCGGAGCTATCCTTATGTCATGGAACCGCGGCCGTGTTCCACCTGCCAAAACCGGCGAAAACACTGTGCATTTCAGGGGGTCAAACAAGTTGCTCCCAATCCGGGGCCGGATCGGATATAATGTAGGCGTTTCTCCGGCTGGGGGACGCCAGCGGTTCATCGGAGGAGGGCTGTCATGACCAGGTCAAAGACGCGCCGGATTGCTGTGCTCCTGACGGTTCTGCCCATGGCGGTGTTCTCGGCATGGGCACTCTCGCAATGCGCCGAAGACCTGTCGTCCATCCTCCCGGAAGTGGATGCGGGGGGCGAGGTCCAGGCGTGCACCAACAACGCCCAATGCGGCAAGGACAAGGTCTGCATCAACAAGGTGTGCGTTGCGCCCGGGGAGGGTGACGCGGGCGAAAAGACCTGCCAGAGCCGGCTCGAGTGCGGCCCCGACCAGGACTGCGTCGGGGGATGGTGCGTCCCGGCTGAAGGCGACGCCCAGGTCACAGGTGACGGCGGGGAAGACACGGGCCTGCCAAACGGCGACGGGTCGGTCTGCACCAACTCGGCCTCGTGCGGGTCCGGATACCGCTGCAACCCCGAGACGCACGCGTGCGAATCCGCGGCCGTCATAAACGTCGACCCCGCCGAGCTCGACTTCGGCGCGGTCCCGTTCGGCAACGAGGTCACGCGGACGGCCTCCGTGTCAAACACGGGGACTGCGGATCTGAAGGTCTTGAGCGCGGACTTCGACCAAGGGACCAACCCCGACCCGCAAAACCCGGTGTTCCGGAAGACCACCTCGACCGCCCTACCGGTCACGCTCAAGCCGGGCGAGCAGATGACCATTGATGTCATCTGCCGGCAGAACGACGCCAGGCCCGACAACGGCGGCCTGCTCGTCACGAGCACCGACCTCGACCGGCCGCTCACGCGCATCCCCCTCCTGAGCCGGTACAAGGGCGTGCCGGACGTCGCGATCGTCGATCGGAACGCCTCCCCCCCCGCCGTGCTCTATCCCAAAAGCGGTTCGACCGACGAATACGGCGTGAACGTGGGGAACGTGGCCATCGGCGGGAGCCGCGAAACGACCGTCACCCTGATGAACGCGACGACGGGCGACGCCATCCTCGCGATCGACCAGCTCGATATCCACAAGAAGACCGACAACGAGTTCACCATCACCTTCCGCGACACAGCCGACGTGTCAAACGAACGCGAGGTGCCGATCTACCTGAGCCCCGGGGACATGGTGGACATGGTCGTGGGGTACGCGCCGCTTGTGAAAACCGCCGACGAGCGCACCGACCTCGACCTGCGTACGAACGACGACGACATCAACAACGACGGGACCGGCGGGAGTTCCGTCCTCTTCGTCAAGCTCACCGCAAAGGCGGGGTGGGAACCCGGGGGCATCTCGGTTTCCAAGGGACAGATCCAGTTCGGGGAGGTCCAGATCAACACCACGGCCTCGGACGCGGTGGGTGTCTGCAACAGCGGCGGGTCGAACCTGAGCATACTCCCGACCTCGGGGCTCCAGACGCCCCAGACGGCCTTCTCGACCGCCCCCCAGTCGCTCGCCAAGACGCTCGCGCCCCTCGAGTGCTTCGACGTGACGGTGTCGTTTTCGCCCACAAAGCTCGGTGACGCGGCGAACGTCCTCGTCTTGAACAGCGACGACCCCGGCACCCCGTCCGTTTCCATCCCGCTCTCCGGCACCGGGACCGACCCGACCATCTCGCTCTTCCCGAAGGACATCTCGTTTAGCAACGCCTTCGTCGGCGTGCCCGCAAACCCGGTCAACGTCGTGATCACAAACACCGGCTCGGGCATCCTGACCGTCACCTCGATAGAACTCACGGCCGGGTCCAGCTCGGACTTCAAGGTCACCAACAAACCCCCGCAGCTTCCCGCGACCCTGCACGAAAACCAGGCCGACTCGATCTCGTTCACGGTCGAGTTCACGGCGACCGTCAACGGCGTCATAAGCGGCGCCGTTCAGGTCGAAAACAGCGACGCCGACAACCCGCGCGCCATCGTCGA
>JACRCP010000221.1 GCA_016218965.1 Deltaproteobacteria bacterium
CGACGCAACCATCGGAACACATGTAGCTCGCTCTGAATCGCAACCATTGCCGCAGAATGCGCCGATGCACTGGCGGCTCGTCGTGAAACCTGCGGGCTTCGCCATCTGTAGCACGGTGACATGCGTATAACGTTCAGGGCTGCCGCCCGTGGCTACCCTTGTGCCGCCCGCGGCGGGCTTCGGGCACGACTCCAGACTTGGCACCCCATTCCGTAAATACGGTGGCATTCGACGGGCCGCTGCATCCGCGCCCGCTGCGTTGCGCTCACTCGCCGCAGCCGCTGCCGTGCTTTGCTGATAGAAGACGGCTGGCTCTCTGCGCCCGGCGTTCATGCTGGCTTTGGCCCCTCCGGGTCGGTCGGTTTCTGCGACACCTTACCACAACGTCTTTGGGTTGTCAGCCGTGTACCCACCTACGACCCACCACTTACGACCTACGACAAGCGACGGGGGACGGGGCGGAAGCACAGCAGATGTTGGATACCGAGTGCGGACAGCGGGCGCAGATTCGGGACTCGGGACTGATTTGGGATTGCGGGTCACACCTTCCGTACGATCTCTTCGGCTTTTTTCCGGGCCCACTCCGTCGCGGCGCGAATGGCGTCGAGCGAGTCGGCCGGGACGGGGGAGTGCGCCGAGAGGACCTCGCTCATGACAGACGCGATTGACACGAACGGCAGGGCGCCGGTCAGGAACGCCTCGACCGCCACCTCGTCCGCCTCGCATAGAACGGCGGGGGCGGTCCCTCCCATTTTTGCCGCCTCGTAGGCAAGCGTGTAGGCCGGGAAGCGATCCGGGTCGGGTCTTTCGAATGTCAGTTCCCTTGTTTCGGAAAGGCGCAGCGGCGGCAGGTCGAGCGGAAGACGGTCGGGATACGAGAGCGCGTATGCGATCGGGACGTGCATGTCGGCTATCCCCATCTGCGCGACGACGCTGCCGTCGATGTACTCGACCATCGAGTGGATGACCGACTGGCGGTGGATGAGGATCTCGATGCGTTCGGCGGGGATCCCGAACAGCCACATCGCCTCGATCACCTCAAACCCCTTGTTCATGAGGGTGGCCGAGTCCACCGTGACCTTGCGCCCCATCCGCCACGTCGGGTGGTTGAGGGCCTTCTCCGGGGTGACGCGCGAAAGGGCCTCGCGCGGCACCGCCAGGAACGGCCCGCCCGACGCCGTGAGTATGAGCCGGCGAACGTGGCCGCGGTCGTGCCCCAGAAGCGCCTGGAAGATTGCGCAGTGTTCCGAATCGACCGGCAGGATCCTGGCGCCGGTCCGCGCAGCCTCGCGCGTCAGGATGCGGCCGCCCGCGACCAGCGACTCCTTGTTCGCAAGCGCCAAGTCTCTGCCCGCGCGCAGGGCGGCCGCCGTGGGTTCCAGGCCCGCGAGCCCGGCAAAGGCGGAAAGAACGATATCGGCCGGGATACCCGCGGCGACCTCGCGCGCCCCGTCGGGACCGTGGGAGACGCGGACGCCCGACCCGGCCAGGAGTTTTTTTAGCCGCCGCGCATCGGACGCGTGCGTCAACGCCACGACCTCGGGCCCAAAACGCCTTGCCTGCGCGGCCAGGAGATCGACGTTTTGGCCCCCGGCCAGGCCGGTCACCCGGAAACGGTCGGGGTGCGCCGCCACTAGGTCGAGCGCCTGCGTGCCGATCGACCCCGTGCTCCCAAGGACGCAGATGCGTTTTGGGGTCCTTCTCCGGCCCTTCATTGCAGCACCCGTGACATGAGATAGACGTACGGCGCGGCGAAGATCACGGCGTCTATGCGGTCGAGCATTCCGCCGTGGCCGGGAATGGACGTGCCGGAATCCTTCACGCCGTATGCGCGCTTGAGGAGCGACTCGCACAGGTCCCCGGCCTGCCCCAGGGCCCCGCCCGGGATCGCGATCAGCAGGCAGTCGAGCGGCGTGAGGGCCGGCAGGAAAAGCCAGCGCGTCAGGAACGTGCCCAGGATGCTCGAGGCAATTCCGCCGAACGCCCCCTCCCACGTCTTGCCCGGACTCACGCGGAGATAGAGCTTGTGCCTCCCGATGGCGCGGCCGGTGAAAAACGCCCCGGTGTCCGAGAGCCATACGACCGCAAAGACCATGAACACCCACCCGAACCCGTCCGGCAACGCGCGAAGGTGCACAAGGAACGTCGGCAGGATGCCCGTGTAGACGACCCCCAGCGACATGAGGCCCGCGCGCGCCGCCGTTGAGGGGATATCTCCCGGGACGAAGAGGTGCCACAGGAACACCGACAACGTTGCCCCGACGATGACCGGGCCAAGCCAGAAAAGCGGCGCTGCCGTCGTCGCCACGGCAACACCCACAATCACGAGCAGGCCGAAGGCGTGGCTGGGCGCGTGGGCGCGGAATCCCGTGATGCAAAGGTACTCGTGCGCCGACATCGCGACCGCGACGATGATGAGGGCGTGGAAATACGGCCCCCCAAGCCACAAGAGCGCGATCACCCCCGGCAGGAGCGCGAGGGCCACGCCGACACGCACTGTCAGATTCGAAAGAGCCACGGCCCTCCCCGCTGCGCGTCAGGCGCGCGACTTCCCAAGTTCATCGATCTGCTCGTCGGTCATGCCGAAACGGCGGCGGCGGCGCTGGAACTCGACGATGGCCTCGTAAAAGTCGTTGCGCGAAAAATCGGGCCACAGCGTTTCGGTGAAGCAAAGCTCGGCGTACGAGGCCTGCCACAAAAGGAAGTTGCTCAACCTGATCTCGCCGCCCGTTCGGATGACGAGGTCCGGGTCGGGCATGCCCGCCGTGTAGAGGTTCGACGCGATCGCCTGTTCATCTATCGCCCCCGCGCCGCCCCCGCCTGCACCTGCGGTCCGGACCGCGGCCTGCGCCGCGCGTACGATCTCCTCGCGCCCGCCGTAAGAGAGCGCCAGTGTCAGCGTCATGCCGGTGTTGGCGGCCGAGTCCCTCTCGAGCACCCGAAGCCGATCGTACACGTGCGGGGGCAGGCGCTCGACGTCGCCAATCGAGGCAAGCCTGATGGCGTTGTCCATGATCGTCGCGCGTTCCGTCTCGAGGTACTCGTGCAGGAGATTCATGAGCGCCGAGACCTCGCTCTGTTCGCGCTGCCAGTTCTGCGACGAGAACGCGTAGAGCGTGAGATAGGCAAGACCAAGCTCGCGCGCCGCGCGCACGACGTCGTTTACAGAGTCCCGGCCCTTCCGGTGGCCCTCGGTGCGCGGGAGGCCGCGCGCGGTCGCCCACCGGCCGTTTCCGTCCATGATGATCGCGACGTGCGCCGGGAGCCTGGACCTGTCTATCCTCTCGAGAAAACCCATAGTCGTGTCTGCCGGCAGGGTATTTACCATAGTAGCGGCGCGAATAACAGGGGATGTGCCCGCGCGGCACGGTTTTTAGTTCGTGACAATGTTTGCCGGGGTGGGGTATCATGGCGACAATTTCGGCAGTGGCAAACCTTCCAGGAGGAGGACGGGAACATGTACAAGCATTGGGCGGTGGTGATTGCGCTGGGGGCAATGATGATGGCTGCGACGCTCTGGACGTCGTGCGGCGACGATGAAGGGGCAGACACCGGCGTTGCCGACACGGGAGGAGGGGGAGGGAAAGACGTCGGCGGCGGCGGAACGCCCGATTCCGGCGGCGTGGAGCCCGGTCCGTGCGATGACGTCGAGACCGGCACCGAATGCGAGGGCGGGTACTGCGTGGGTACGAAATGCTACGAAACGTGCGACGCCGTCGGCGAGGACTGCGCGGCCGGCGCCTGCTACTTCCTGGATATCGATCAGTTCGTGTGCGCCAAGGCCGGCGAGAAAACCGCTGGCGAGGAGTGCGACGAGGGTTTCGTCAACGATTGCGAAGCCGGCACCGCATGCGTCGACATGGACGGTGGAGGGACCTCGTACTGCTTCATTGTCTGCGAAGACACTTGCGACGCCGGCGAATGCACTGATACCGAAGGCGGGTTCTTCGTCTGCGTCGAGTAGCGCTGAAGGGATATCTTGATGACCAGAAGAATCCTGGCCGGCGCGGTCCTTGGCGCGGCGGTCCTCGTGTACAACATGGTCGGGGTTTCCTGCGGCGGCGACGAGTCGGTTGACGGCGGCCCTGCCCAATCGGAATGTGCCGGAAAGAGCGGCGGCGAGCCGTGCGGCATCGGGTACTGCGTCATGTTCGGCGATACGCCCGAGTGCAGACCCGAATGCACCATCCCCGGCGAAACCTGCGAGCTCGATGAGAGCGCGGGCGCGTGTTACAACACGGGGGCGGCGGGCAAAAACGCCTGTCTCGAACCCGGCGCCAAGGCAAAAGGGGACACGTGCACCGCGTTCAACGACTGCGCCGCGGGGATGGCGTGCCTGAGCCCGGACGAGGCGGCGGCGCTCCGGTGCCACGAGGTCTGCGACGGCACGTGCGGGGAGGGGACGTGCGAGGACACCGGCCTGGGTTTTTCGGTCTGCGTGGAGTAGAATTCCCCCGCGATGGGATCCGGTGAGCAAAGGCCCGACGCGGCCTATACGTACAACCCCGTCTGGCGCTGGCTCCAGAGCGAGTGGCACATCATCCTGATCGTCGTGCTGGTCTCGGGCGCGGTCGTTGGATACCGCGCAATCTTCCCGCAGACCGTCATCGCCAACGATAGACTCCCGAAGTACCTGCGGGTGCTCAAGGACTTCGACTCGCTTGCCGGGAATCTGGAGCAGACGAAGGATATCGAACTACGGAAGAAGGCGGAGGGCGGGGTGGGTGCGGTGGACGCCTCGGGCCCCAAGATGGCCCTGTACCTGATCTGGGACTACATGTTCGTCTCGGAGATGCGGCCCGACAGCCCCTTCTACGCCGGCTATCCCAAGGCCGAAAAAGAGCTGATAGCGACGCTGATTTCGGTGGGGAACACAGTCGACGCGTTTCTCATCAGGCTGGCGGACTCGGCCGGGAACCCGGAGGCCGAAGTCGATTTCGGAAGGATTCGGCGGGACCTCAAGAAGGCATGGACCATCTACGAGGCGGAGGCGGGGCGAAGAAGTGAGAAGTGAGAAGTGAGAAGTGGAGAGAGAAAGGCAGGGCACCGGATCGCGGACGGCCGCGAAAAGGCACGAAACACACGAAAGCATCCCCCGTCTGGGGCGATCGGAGATCCCAACCGCGAGTCCGCGGACCCGGGCCTCCAGCCTCCGGCCTTGAGCCTTGCGACCCGTTTTCTCTCGTCCGTGCGGCCGGGTATTGACGAAACCGCGGCCGCGCTCGGTTCGGCCGACCCCGGCTTTGCGAGCGAGGTGCTCGCGGCGGCCGACGAGGCCAACCGGCGGACAAACGGCAGGCGCGTCACCTTTGTCGTCAACCGGAACATAAACTTCACGAACGTCTGTGTCATTGACTGCCTGTTCTGCGGCTACTCGGTTCGGCCGGGCGATCCTGCCGGGTTTGCGCTCTCGGCCGATGAGGCGGTAGGGCGCGTCCGCGAATCCATCTCTTTGGGCATCCGCGAGGTGTGCATCACCGGGGGGCTCAACCCCTCGCTCTCGCTCTCGCACCTTGCCGCCATCGCCGGGGCCATCCGGCGCGAGTTCCCGGCCCTGCATATCCATGCCTTCTCGCCGATGGAGGTGGCATGGCTTGCGGACCGCGAGGGCCTTTCCGCCGCCGCCGTCCTTGGCCGCCTCAAGGACGCGGGCGTCCAGAGCATGCCCGGCACCGCCGCCGAGATCCTGGTGGATTCGGTCCGGCGCCGGATCTGCCCCGGGAAGCTCCCCGTCAAGCGGTGGGTCGAGATAGTCAAGACTGCCCACCGGATGGGCATCCCCACGACGGCCACAATCATGTGCGGGCATGTCGAGACGGACTCTGATGTCGCCGAGCACCTGCTTGTCCTGCGACGGATTCAGGAGGAGACGGGGGGATTTACCGAGTTTGTGCCCCTCCCGTTCGTCCCCTTCCGCACCGCCCTCGGCCGCCTGATGAAGAGCAGCCGGGGGCGCAAACGACCAACGACTCACGGCTCACGACAGGGCGGGAGATCGATCTCAGGGATCGATCCGGGTCGTCAGTCGTCGGTCGTGGGCGGTGGGTTGCCTGGGGTGCTCGACGCCGACCGCATGCGGCGCCTCCACGCGGTGGCGCGGCTGTTCTTCGGCGATCTCATCCCTAATATCCAGGTTTCTTGGACCAAGCTCGGCGTGGAGCTTGCCCGCACGACGCTGCACGCGGGGGTGAGCGACATGGGCGGGACGCTCATAGAGGAAAACATCACGAGGCTCGCGGGCGGCACGCACGGACAGTACCTCTCGCGCGACGAGTTCATCCGAATCATCCGCGAAGAGGGGCTTCAGCCGGTGGAGAGGGACACTCTCTACGCGCGGTTTTGGGGGTCGGGGCGGTGATAGATGACGGTCACCGCAATCCACAGGCCCGCAAAACGGGCCCCCGCCCCCGTGCGCCCGCGTGACGAATTCTTCCTTATCCGAAGGTGGTTTCTGGTAGAATCAGGCCGTTGCAGACGCCACGGAGAGACAAAAGGAGGGCCGACTCGTGCTTTGCAGCGCTTCGCAGAGTGGCAACGGATGCCCAACTGGCGCCCAAGAGCCGCCGAGATGCCGCCCGACGGGATCCACACGGGCCGGAAACCCCCGACCCGGAGCACCAACAGGCGCTTTATTTGTCCTACACGC
>JACRCP010000222.1 GCA_016218965.1 Deltaproteobacteria bacterium
ATCGGAGAGGAAACGAAGAGTCAGGGCGAAGTCCTCTTCAGTCTCCGTGGGGAAGCCGACAATCCAGCAGGCCCCGGCCCTTATCCCGGCCCGCTTGGTATCGGCGAGCACCCGGGCGGCGAGGTCGGGGGTGAGGCGGCGCCGCATGTCGCGCAGAACCTTCGCCGAGCCCGACTCGATTCCGTAGTTGAGTTGGAGACACCCCGCCCGCTTCATCTTGTCGAGCACCTCGAACGTCATCTCCTTCCGAATCGCGGCCATCCCGTACCAGATGATCCCGAGGTTCTTCTCGATGATGAGGTCGAGGAGACGCTCCAGCTCCTTCATGTTCCCGTTGATGAGCGAATCACACAGGTGAAAGTGCCGCAGGCTGAGCCCGGTGGTGCGGATGTGGTGATCGATCTCGGCGCAGATGTTCTCGGCGCTGCGAAACCGGTACTTTTTCCAGTACGGCTGCTCACCGCAGTAGCAGCACCGGTTGATGCACCCGCGCGAGCCGACGACCGGAATGATCGACTGGCTGTACTTCGAGAGCGGGTAGCGCGAGTAGTCCGGGAACGGAAGCCCGTTGAGATTGCAGAGCTCGTAGCCGTCGTTGACATGCAATTCCCCGCGATCGATCGTGAGCACGTTGGGAATCGCGCGCCAATCCCCGCCCGCCGCCATCGCATCGAGGACCTTTCTGAAGGTGATCTCCCCCTCGCCGAGGACCGTACCGTCGACGAGGAGGGGGCTGCCGGGCGCCTGCGGGTCGAGCGGCAGCCGGGAGATCTCCTTGCCAAAGCAGTTGAGCTCGCAGAACGGCCCGCCGCAGATAACGACGCTCTTCGGGTTGCGGACCTTGATCCGGCGCATCAGCGTCTTGGAAAAGTTGTAGGTGGCGTTGTAGAGGGAGAAGCCGACAACGTCGTACCCCGCCAGCTGATCCGCCCACCCGTCGAGAAAGGCGGGGATCCCGTGACCCTCCAGCGCCAGATCCTTGAGCGCGAGCACGTCCTCCCCCTCGAAGATCCTCTTGGCGAAGAGGCCGATTCTGTGCTCGACACAGTACGCGTGGAATTCGATGTTGAGGTCGAAGCAGTCCACGGCGTGCACCGACGCCAGCGCCGCGGCGACGCAGGTGATTCCGGTGGGCGGTTGCTCGACCGAACCGAACGGACAGAAGACCAGCGCGACGCGCATCGCACCTCCGCTCTGATGAAACAGTACCATCCCTCCCCACCCAAGACAAGGCGGCGCCCGGATGGAAAATAGCGCTTGTCTCCTCCGCGGAGTCATGGTGCTATTGGACTTGGCCGTCACCCGCTGCGGGAGGGTCATGATGGCGCCGACGCGCCGAAGCCTGCACATCGCCCTCGTGGAGGCCCCCATCAAGGAGCCGCGCCGGCCGTCCCTCGCCCTCGGCTACCTCGCGGCCATCCTTCGCGGCGAGGGGCATTCGGTCGCGATCCACGATATCAACGCCCGCCTGTATCATGCCGGTCCCGGCGAGACCCGCGACCTGTGGGAGCATTTTTCACACTGGGTCATGGAGCGTCCGGAGAACACCGCCGCCTTCATGCGCGACAACCGCAGCGTCATAGACCCGCTCCTTGCCGCCATAGCCCAGGACGACCCCGACATCATCGGGTTGTCGGTGCTCCTGACGCAGCGCCCCCTCTCGATCGCTGTCGCGAACGCCCTTCGCGCGATCGCCCCGCGGGCCGTGATCGTTTTCGGCGGACCCGAATGCTTCCCGATGTTCAACCCTGCCGGATTCGCGGAGAGCGGCGGCCCCGGCTACGCGGTCATCGGTGAGGGGGAGGAGACGATCCGTGAGTTTGCGCGCCGCCTCGCCGCCGGCGACGACCCGCTCTGCCCTGGGGTCATGCGCATCGCCGGGGGCACGGCGATCTCGGGCGGACCGCGCGCCATGATTCGTTCGCTCGACGAGATCCCATTCCCCGACTGGGAGGGGTTCCCCCTCGACCTCTACCGTGAGCCCGGGCGGTTCTCTATCATGATGACCCGCGGCTGCGTAAACCGCTGCGTCTTCTGCATGGAGCCCGAGATGTGGTCGCGGTTCAGGATCCGCAGCCCCGGTCACGTCGCCGCCGAGATCGCACACCTTGCGGCCCGGCACGGGACGACGAGCGTCGAGTTCAACGACTCGGTGATTAACGGGAGCCCGCAGCATCTTGTGGATCTCTGCAATCTCCTCGTGACCCGCGGCCCCAAGGTCTCGTGGGGCGCGCAGGCGGTCGTCGCCCGCACCCTCGACGACAGGCTATGCGCGCGCCTCAAGGCCGCCGGCTGCGGCTGCCTCTCCTTCGGGGTCGAGTCCGGGAGCGACGCGGTGCTCGCGCTCATGGGAAAACGATTCACCGTGACCGAGGCGTCGGCCGCGCTCCGCGCCTGCGCCGGGGCGGGGATCGCCACGTCGGTGAACATCATGTGCGGATTCCCCGGCGAGATGGAGGACGACTTCGCCCTGACGCTCTCGTTCCTGGAGCGCAACCGCGCCGCCATCACATGGGTCAACCCCGCCGACGCGTTCACCGGAATCGTGCCCGGGACGCGTCTGCACCGCGAGCACGAGCGATTCGGCGTGCGGTTCGTCGGGTCGCTGACGTTCTGGGAGACCGTGGACGGTACGAACACCTTCCTCGTGCGGATGGAGCGCTTTGAGCGGCTCCTGCGGCACCTCCGCGCCCTCGGCCTCGATGCACTCTATCCCGGGCTTGAGTACCAGAACCGGGCCGCCTGGATCGATGCATTCTACCGGAACAGGGAAGCCGCCGCGCGATAGGTGCGCGGAGCGCCTCACCCCGTCATGTCGAGCCGGGCCCGCACTTCACGGAAGTTCTCCGGCGCATGCGGGAACGCCCCCGCTTCGACGAGGAAGCCCACCTGCGAGGCCGTCGTCGCCCCCTTCCCGTTGAAGGTGAGCGACGGATCGGCGCCGTAATAGCGGTAGCGCCCGAACCAGTAGTCCTTGAAGAGGACCGCCTCGTCGAGGCTCTCCTTCAAGACGACGAAGGTGGCGGCGACCGCCAGGTCCTTGTTCCGTTTCGCCGCCTGCCGGCGGGTGAGGAGATACTCAATGTTCTTGAGGACGCGCGCGTACTGCTTCGAGTTGTTTACGGTGCGGTACGTGGCCTCGGTCGAGGCGTTGAGGGAGAATGAAATCAGCGTCGCATGCTTGATGCCGATGACAAGATCCGTGAGCGGGGCCAGGAACCTGATGCCGTTCGTGACGAGCGCGATGTCCAGCCCGCAGGCGTCGATGGTGCGGAGAATAGCCGGAAGGGCGGGGCGTGTAGGGCAAATAAAGCGCCTGTTGGTGCTCCGGGTCGGGGGTTTCCGGCCCGTGTGGATCCCGTCGGGCGGCATCTCGGCGGCTCTTGCGCGCCAGTTGGGCATCCGTTGTCACTCTGCGAAGCGCTGCAAAGCACGAGTCGACCCTCCTTTTGTCTCTCCGTGGCGTCTGCAACGGCCTGATTCTACCAGAAACCACCCTCGGATAAGGGCTCGCGCAAAAATAACTTCACATTTCTGACCGCCGATGCATCCCGTCCGACTTCGTTGCGCGTCGCTTACGTACCTCTGG
>JACRCP010000219.1 GCA_016218965.1 Deltaproteobacteria bacterium
ACGGGGCGGCGGGGACATGGACGGAGCGGACCCCCGCGGGGACCAAACCGAGCGCGAGGATCTGGCACGCTCTGGCGTACGACAGCGCGCGGGGGCGTGTGGTGCTGTTTGGCGGATATGATGGTGCCGGTAAACAAGACACCTGGGAGTGGGACGGGGCAGTGGGGACATGGACGGACAGGACCCCCGGGGGAATAAAGCCCTCCGCGAGGTGGAATCACGCCATGGCATACGACAGCGCGCGTGGGCGTGTGTTGCTGTTCGGCGGATATGATGGTGGTGCCTTCAAACAAGACATCTGGGAGTGGAACGGGGCGGCGGTGCAATGGACGGAGCGGACCCCTGCGGGGGCCAAACCCAGCGCGAGGAACTGGAACGCCATGGCATACGACAGCGCGCGTGGGCGTGTGTTGCTGTTCGGTGGGAGTGATGGTGCCTACAAACAAGACACCTGGGAATGGGACGGTGGCGCAACTTCGCACGCGGGGCAGATTATGCATACACTGTTCGACGCGGCGGGTGTATCATCGACGCCCACATGGAAATCCGTTTCAGGCACATTCTACGCCGGCGGCGTGGGGTATCCGGATTACCTGTACATGCCGTCTCTAAAAACATGGGCCGAGGCAAAGGCCGCATGTGAAAACCTCGGCACGGGCGTTCATTTGGCAACCATCGCCAACGCAACGGAGCAGGCGCGCGTTGGGTCGCTTCTTTCGAGCAGCCTTGTCTGGCTGGGGGGTTCCGACACCGCGGTGGAAGGCACTTTTGCGTGGGTGGATGGGACTCCTTGGAGCTACACCAACTGGTATCCCGGCGAGCCCAACGACTCTGGCGGGAACGAGGACTGCGTACAGATGTACGTGGCCCTGTACCAAAACAAGTGGAACGACGGCAACTGCGCCGGGTTGTTCCCGTACGTGTGTGAGTATCCTTCGTCGTCTACCAACGGCGTCGATCTCAAGGTCTGGGACGAGGGGATATGGAAGACGGTGGCGGTGAACAACAGCCCGCCCGGCTCGCCGGCGCTTGTTTCTTGGACCACGACTGACGCGCAGGTGATCTCGCGGCTGTTCTTCGGCGACCAGCAGACGCTCAACTTCGCAGTGACGCCGACGGTACCCAACGGGACGGGGACGGGCCAGATCGCGGTGGACTATGCCGAGGTGGTGGTGAAGTACCGAATGCAGTGATCAGTGGTCAGTGATGCGTTCGGACAACCGACCACGGACAACGGACGACGGAACACCGCTTGCTTACGCGCGCGGCTCGGGCCGAGCAGAGCCGCGACGGCAACGGAGCGGGGTTCGATACGCGGGAGGGTTTCCATGAATCGTTGCGCAATGTGGTTCTGCTTACCCCTTATCCCTTTATCCCTTATCCCTGTTCTCTTACCAGGCTGCGGCATGGACTTTCCGGTGCCGACGGAGGCGCAGATAGGGTGCAAGGCGGCGGCGGACTGCCCGTCCGGGTGGGCGTGCAACGAAAAAATCGGCCGGTGCGTGAAGACGGAAGCGATGGACACGACGGCGCCGGGGCTGGCCGGTGAGGTCGCCGTTTCGCCCGCCGTCCTCAAGAAGGGCGCCACGGCGACAGTGTCGTTCGAGGCGACCGAGGAGTTGTTGTCGCCTCCTGAGGTGAGCATCAACATCGGGGGCAATGCAAGGCTTCTCTCGATGGACGAGAAGGCGGCGGGCACGAAATACGCGTTCACCTACAAGGCCGGGGGCGACGAGCCGCAGGGTGTGGATTCGCCGATTACCATCAAGCTCACCGACAAGAGCGGGAACGTCGCCGGGAACATCTCCGGGAAATCACTGGCGTTCGACTTCATCGCGCCGTCGATCGACAAGGTTTCGGTCGAGGGATCGCCCGCGAAAAAGGGCGGGAAGGTCCTGGTGAGATTCTCCGCGGGCGAGAAGCTGGAACAAGATCCCGTTTTGACGCTGGATGACGGGACAGCGCTTGAGAAGGACGCGTCATCGAAGAACCTCGACTACGTGTATTCGTATACGGCGTCTGGTGGCGAGTCCGAGGATTCCGAAGGCATCGGAGTGTCCGTCAACATTCGCGACGAGGCTGGAAACGCGGTGGCCGTGACGCTTGAGCAGAATATCGTGTTTGACTTCACCGCACCGGCGCTTTCGGGGGCGCCAGTCGTGACCCCGCTGGCGGCGAAAAATGGGGAGCCGGTAGCGGTGACAGTGAAGACGACTGAACCCGTGAAGGTCCCGGTAGTGACGCTCGACGGGGTCGCGATGGAGTTGAGCGGGGCTGCCGAGGGGCTGCAACAGGCGTTCAAGTTCACGCACGTGGCCGAAAAGGACAAGGATGCCGAGGGCGAAAAGGCCATCGAGATTGCGCTCGAAGACGCTGCCGGGAACACGGCGGCGGGGCTGGCGGGCGGGACGGTGTTGTTTGACTTTGCGCCGCCGTCGCTCACGAACATGGCAGGCCTGGAAAAAAAGTACAGCGCGGCGGCGGGGTTCAGTACGGTGACGCTGACGTTCGACAGCAGCGAGGACGTGGGGGCGGGACTGAGCGTGGCGATCGGCGGCGCGTTGATGACGTGCGATGCGTGGCAGCCGGCGAGCCCGAACTACAAGTGCACGTACACGGTGACCGGGGATGAGGGCGAGGGGGTCAAGGAAGTCTCGGTCACGACGAAGGACGCGGCAGGGAACACGGGGTTTGCGAGCCGGACGGTGGAGTATGACTTAACGGGGCCGGTGCTGACGCTGGCGGTGCAGCCTCCTGACCGGCCTGCGCGGCTTGGGGAGCTTGTGACGGTGGGAGTGGCGAGCAGCGAGGCGCTGGACCAAAGCGGGATTCAGATGAACGCCGGGGGTTTGTCGCTCGGCGCGCCGTCGGGTTCGG
>JACRCP010000220.1 GCA_016218965.1 Deltaproteobacteria bacterium
GCCCATGAGCACCCAGTCGGCGTGCGCCGCGGCTTCGGCCGGCATGTACGTGGCGTGCGGGCCGCCAATGACCACCCTGCGCCCGAAAAAACGCGCCCTGTCGGCAATCGCGTAGGCGCGCGGCGCGGTGGAGGTTATGGTCGAGATCCCCACGAGATCGGCCGAGCGCACCTCGTCCCAGTCGACCTCCGCGACCTCCTCGGCGAACACGGCGGCGTCGTGCCCCAGATCGCGCGCGATCGTCGCCAGAAGCGGCGCCCCCAGCCGCGGAAGGCCGAAACGCGAGAATATGTGCAGGTCGGGAGAACGCGGCTCTATCAGAACGATCTTCATTATTTCGCCTCCGCCGGCACTGGGGCCTTTCGGGCTGCTTTTCGCGTGTCCTTCTCGATGCCCTGGGCGATCGCTTCGATCTCCTTCTGCCGCTGGCGGAGGAGCGTGCGCCAGCGCTTGATCCCCTGTTCGAACTGGTCCATCTTGGCGTGAAGCGCCGCGATCTGTTCCTTCATGAGCGCGAGTTTCTCGGCGGTTTTCTCCGGCGAAAAGACGCCGGTGTCGTCCTTGAGCGCTACGAAATCGCGGAAGAGGTCGGCGACGACCTTGATCTCGTCGAGCGAATAACCAAAGAGCTGGAGGTCCATGATCAGGAGACACAACTGGACGTACACCTCGCCGTAGAGCCTGAAGCCGCCCGGCGAGTAGCTGTCGGGCTCGATGATCCCCTTTTCCTCCCAGTGCTTGATGGTCCGCGGGTTCGACCCGATGCGCGTGGCGAGCTCGCCGACGGTCAAGAGCGGAAGCTGTCCCGGTTGCGTCTTCACGGCCCCCTTTCCCGGCAGTCCGACCTTCTGTCGGATCCGCACGATGTCCTCAAGCGAGTACCCTATCTCGAAGAGCTTGAGGATCGGCTCGAGTGTTTGAACGCTGGATTCGTCAAAGTAAGGCGTCGAGCCGTCCACCTTCCCCGCGGGGAGGAACATCTGTTTCTCCAGAAGCGCGTTCAGGCGATCCTCGGCGATGCCGGTCTTTGCCATGAACTCCGCCTTGTCGTAGATCGTCTTGGCCATCTCTACCTCTCCCTCCACGTCCGGGTTGGCCAAATCATACGTTAACGTATACTTTCATTTTAGGCGCGGTGTCAAGCGCGTTCTTCGGAGCCTGGTATGGTGTGTGATATTCTACTGACCGAGGAAACTGGCGGAGGGCCGGAAGGTTCCGAGATGAACATCCCCGTCATTGACATGCACTCGCACTTCCTGATCAACGCGTACCTCTTCAGGAAGAGGTTCGACCGCCGGCACGGGCGGGCGTGGCTTTGGAACCCTCTGCGGAACGCCTACGATCTTCCGAGGGCGCGCGAAGGCGGCGTCGCGGGCGCGACCTTCACGATGTACGACCCGGGCCTGCCCCGGTTTTTGGGCGGTGGGATGAAGATGATCCGGGCGATGCGCCGGCGGTTCGACGTCCTGCTCTCGCAATGCGAGGGAGATCTCGTCGAGTGCTCATCGGCTGCCGGCATCCGGCGCGCCATGGACGAAGGGAAGTTCCCCGCCCCGTTGGCCGTCGAGGGCATGGACGTCATCGGGGGCGACCTGAAGAACGTGCAGGTCCTGCACGACATGGGCGTTCGCATGGGAACCGTCGTCCACTTCGTCACGACCGATCTCGCCGACGCCGTGTGGGGCAAGGCCCGTCACGGGGGCCTAAGCGATCTCGGAAAACGGCTCGTGTCCGAAATGCAGCGTCTCGGGATGATCGTGGACCTTTCGCACGCGAGCCACAAGACGTTCTGGGACGCGATTGCCCTTGCCGAGTCGCCGTACGTCGTCTCGCACACGGGTGCGACCGGGGCGGGCGCCGGCTCGCGCGGCCTCGATGACAATCAACTCTGCGCGATCCGCGACCTCCACGGCGTCGCCGGGGTGATCTTCTTCCCGTGGTACCTCAAGCGCCACTCGATTCTGGGAGGGATCGAACTCGTGGCCCGACACACGGCCTACATTGCCGAAAAGATCGGCGTCGAGCACGTGGGTATCGGAACGGATGCCGACTCACCCATCTGGCTCCCGTTCGACTTCAAGGAAATGTCGAACTTCCCGCTCCTGACCGAGGGCTTGAGGAAGCACGGCCTGACCGACGCGGACCTGCGCCTCATCTATTCCGAAAACTACCTACGCGTTCTCGACGCCACCGACCCGGCGTTCCGAGCCGGCGGCCGGGCCGGGGTCAGTCGCCATCCCTCCCCGGAAACGGCTGGTCCTTCCCCTTGACGTAGTGCCATAGAATCTTCTGAAGCCCCGGGGCGTTGTCCGGGACCGAGAAGTCGAGCTTTGCCGACTCGGCCGCGAACGGGCCCAAAAACGTGTTTACAGCCTCGGGCACCCTCCGCGACTCGTGCGTGTACGGCGTGAGGTCCGGGATGTTCGTAAAACAGTCCAGAAGCGGCGCGGCGTTCGCGTCGTAGATGTTCAGCGGCGGGGCGTGGAGTATCCGCTCCCACGTCGCGTAGAACGACGCGAATGAGTGGTGGACCTTGCTGATGTACCCTTTCCGGGCGTACGGGCTGATGACGAGCGCGAGCGTCCGGTGTGCGTCCACGTGATCGGCGCCGTCCTGCGGGTCGTCCTCGGTGACGAAGATGAGTGTCGAGTCCCAGAACCTCGACTTGCTCACGCCTTCAACGAGAATCCCCAGTCCTTCGTCGTTGTCGGCGACCATGGATTCGGGCGTCTGCGCGCCCGGGCTGGTGCCGGATGTGTGGTCGTTGGGCAACAGCATGTAGGTAAACGCCGGGAGGAACCCTTCATTGATGCGGTCCACGACGTACTGCGCCTTGACGACGTCTTTGATTCCTGTGTTAAACACCATGCCGGGGTATTTCTGGTCCCAGTGCGCGAGGACATTCTCGTTTTCGCCGCCCATCCCGACGATCTGGCCGTAGTCCACGAACGAGATGCCGTTGTTCAAAAGGTGCCTGAAGACGAACGGGTTGAGCGGCGATGTCGCCGGTTCCACGCCGGAAAGGGGGTACACCGCCGTCGAGCCGCGGTAGGTGACGATCCACGTCCGTTCGGAGTAGTCGTTGACGGCCATGCCGGTCGCCCACAGGTGCCCCTGTACCGAGATCTCGGACTCGGTGTAAAAGTTGTCGAGCAGCGTGAACTCGCGGGCGAGCTTGTGGGCGTTGGGCGTGACTTCCTCGCCGAACATCAGAAGCGACGGGTCGCGCTCGGCGCCCTCGAAGTCGCCGAAGACCTGGTCGAACGTGCGGTTCTCCTTGAGCACGAAGATCACGTGCTTGATCGGCGATTCCTCGCCCGCCCGCATCGGGATCGCGAACGCCGCGCCCTCGCACTGCGGCGCAAAGAACGTCGTCGGTCGCAGGTTGTTTGCCGCGGCCTTCGCGGTGAGGTCCGAAAGCCTCGCGTCGTCGGGGGTGTCGAGGATCGAGAGCGTGCCGGTCATGATCTCGGCGATGTATTGCCCGCCTTCGTTGGGGCCCGAGCCCTCGCCCTTGGCATTGAGCGCGTAGAGGGACTTGCCATCAGGGGAAACTGCGACCGCGTTGGGGTACCAGCCGACCGGGATGCTGCCCTTCACCTTCATCGCAGCGAGATCGACGACCTCGACGGTGTCCTTTGCCGCCGCGGCGACGTAGAGCGTCTGTGCGTCGGGGGAGAGCGCCGCCGAGAGCGGGAAGACGCCGGTCGGGGCGTCGGGCGCCGAAAGGAGCGATATCGTCTGCGAAACCGTGTCCGTGGCGGGATCGACTGCCGAAACGGTCTCCTGGTCCGAGTTCAGGACGAAGAGCCTCCCGTGCGCGGTGTCGTCGAGGATCATCTCGGGGTTCTTTCCGACCGTGATCGTCGCCTTCCGGGCGAGCGTTTCGGCGTCCAGGACCGTCACGGCCGGGTCGTCCCCCGCCTTCCTCTGGCCCCAGTTCGAGACGTAGAGCTTGGCGCCGTCGGCCGAAAGCGCCAGCCCGAACGGGTACTTCCCGGCGCTCCCCGATTTGAGAAGCGCCCCTGAGGCTGTGTCGTAGGCGCCCACGACGTCCATTGTGTAGTGGGTCACGTACAACTTCGAGCCGTCGCGCGAGATCGCGAGGCCCGTGGGATATCCGTCTCTTGTTTCGATGGTCTGCTCGAGGGTCCCGAGGCCCGCGTCGTCGAGCGAGTACGCAAAAACCTTGGCCGAGGTGCCGCCAGCCGCGTAGAAGCGTTTTCCGTCCGGGGACACAGCCAGCCCGTAGAACAGCCAGTTCTCGGGCGTGGGGATGGTCTGGCGCACCGTCTTCTGGGCGGTGTCCACGAGAACAACGGAGTTCCCCCCGTACCCGTTGTTCGAGATGATGAGAGTCTTCCCGTCGGGCGTCATGGCCATGTTCCCGGGGAACAGCCCGATCGGGATCTGGATTCCTTCCGGAGTGATCGCCCGGCCCGAAGGAAGTATGCCCACGCCGCTCTCGACCTTGTGCGTCTTTTCGAGGGCGAAGGTCTCGGGCGAATACAGGCACTCGGCCAACCCGGTGTCCGGCGCACCCGCGTCGGTGGCGCCGCCGGAATCCGGCGTTCCCCCGGCGTCCGGAGCTGCGCCTCCCGTGTCCGCCGCAGACTCCTCGCCGCCCCCGCACGCGACAGCAAGCAACCCACACACGCCAAGCATCGGACCAGCGAACCTTCTCATGGATTCCCTCCTCGCGAAGTCGGAACGAATGATACGGCCTTCCGCCGTTCGGTGCCAGTGAAAACCGACATCGGCGTTGGCCGGCTTCGGCCTTGCGCACCGTCGCCCCTTTGCTCTATGCTTTGTGTGTTTGGACTGGAGGTTTGACATGGTGGAAAGACCGGTCGTACTGGTGCTCACGGCCCACGCCGACGACGCCGAATTTTTTGCGGGGGGGACGCTCTCGAAACTGGCAACCGAGGGGCACCGGATCATCGAGGTGATAGCGACCGACAACGGGCGCGGGAGTTTCGAACTGGACTCGACGGCGCTTGTTGCGCAGAGCCGCGAAGTCGAGGCGAAGGCGGCGGCCAAGGTCATCGGCAAGGAGGATGTCGTCTTCCTTGGCCACGCGGACGGGTATCTCAACGAGGTGCCGCCGAACGCCCTGCGCGAGCGGTACATTCGCTTCATCCGGCGGTTTCGTCCGAAAACCGTCTTCACCTTCGACGCATGGGCGCCGTTCGAGCCGCACCCCGACCACCGGCACGTCGCGTTCGCCGCGGTCGAGGCGCTGGCTTTCTCGCACATGCCGCTTTTTCATCCGGAGCACGCCAAAGAGGGGGACATGCCCCACCTTGCCCCCGAGCGGTATTTCTTTGCCAAGAACGGCGAGCGGTGCAACAAGGTCGTCGACATCTCGGCGTTCATCGAAAAAAAGATCGATGCGCTCTGCGCGCACGAGAGCCAGATGAAGATGACCATTGACGACCTCCGCATGTCGATTTCGGCCGCCGGTCGGCACACCGAGGTGCTGGGGTTCCTGGACCGCGACAACTACCGTCCCGCGCTCGACATGTTCATCCGCGCGTGGGCCCAGGGCGTGGGCAAAAAGGCCGGCGTCGAATTCGGCGAGGAGTTCCGCTTTGAGCACGCCGCGGCGATGCTCGACGCGATACAGGGGTGAGAACGCGCCTACCTTCCGGCCCTCCCTTTGATCGTCACCTCGCCCATCCCGGCGCCCGCGGCGAAGAACAGCACCTCGTCGCCGTCGAAAGCGGCGACCATGCTCCAGCGGGCGTTGTTCCCGAGCTCGTCAAGCGCCGCCTCGAAGACCTGCCCGCTTCGCCAGTGCCCCTTCATCGCCGCGGGAAGCCCAAATCGGCCTTTGCCGATTCTGAACATGCCGTCGAGCCCCACCGGCAAGTCGAGAGAGGTCCCGCCGGCCAGAGCAAGGACGACCCTGGCCTCGGGCGCACCGTCGGAGAACGTGATCTTGAACGAATCAAGGTCCAGCACGTTCTTCTCGAACACGTATCCTGTCCCGGAAACCTTCGCCGCAAACGGCGGGAGGGCCGGGAGCGGCTGCGGCTTCTCGTGGGGGACCGCAGCCTCTGTCACGAGCGTCTCGAGACGGGCGGCCGCCGTGGCGTTCTTCGTGACGGGCCCGTCGGACTTCGCAGACGGGAGGAGGTACCTGGTGAGCAGGGTCCCGATTTTTTTTATCTCGGCGTCGTCGCCGATCTCGGCGGTCATGACAAGAACAAGGTCGAGTTTCGGAAAGACGGCGATGAACTGCCCGCCCCTGCCCCGCGCCGTGAAGAACCCCCACGTGCTCGTCCACCACTGATAGCCGTAGCCGTCGAAGGGGTCGCCCTTCCGCACCTCAAGCTCGTGTTGCGCGCGGGTTGCCTCCTCGACCCATCCTTCCGATATGAGCCGGCGGCCGTCCCAAACGCCCCTGTGCAGGAAGAGCAGGCCTAGCTTGGCCATGTCGCGCGCGCTCAGGCGGAGTTCGGCGTATCCGACACCGTTTCCCTGCGGATCGGCGGGCCAGATGACTTCGGAAATCCCCAACGGACCGAACAGGCGGGTCATGGCGTAGTCTTGCACGGTCCTCCCGGTTGCGGCGCGAATGATCCCCGAGAGGAGGTGCGAGTCGGCGTTGCTGTAGCAGAACTTCGACCCGGGCGCGGCGGCCATCGGCCGGTCCAGGATGTACTGGACCCAGTCGGGGCTGCGCATGAGGGCCTCCATCGGGCCGCCCAAATTGCTCCAGATGCAGGTGAGCCCCGACCGCATCGTGAGAACATCCTCGACGGTCATCGCGCGCTTGTCCGCGTCGAGGTTGGCGATGTTCCGGCCGGCAAAGAGCGGCAGAACCGGCTGCCGGACCGATTTCAAGTAACCTTCGTCAATGGCCATTCCGAGAAGCGTCGAAACGTAGCTCTTGGTCCCGGAGGCAAGATCGTGCATTCCGCCCGGCGAAAACGGCCAGAAGTTCGCATCCAACACGATGTAGCCGTGCCGGACGACGAGGAGGGAGTTGACGTGCAGTTCCTCGCGGCGGATCAACTCGATCGCGTCGCCGAGCAGGCGCGAGTCCATCCCCTGCCTCTCGGGGACGGAGGTCCGCCATTCCCGAGTGGGCCAGTAGTCCGGCAGCGCCGGCGCGCGCTCTGCCCCCGCCCGCGGGAAACAGCCTGTGGCGACAGAAAACATCACCAAAGCTCCAGCCAGCACCGCATTTCGCATAACAACTCCGTGTAGGTTCACACGCAGGGGAGACACCGCGGCATGTCCGCCGCCCCTCTCGGTCCCGCGCGCGGGGCGGGTGACCGGCGGCGGGGCGGTGTTTCTCTGGACGACGGCGGTTTTCACGGGTCCGGCCGGTCGTCGAGGTGCGGCGTCAGGTTGAGCCAGCCGTTTTCCCTGTCTTTTTCGGCCAGGACGTCGTCGCAGTTTGCGCCGTCGGCCAGCCGTGCCATGCGGAAGTAGCTGCGGTCGGCGTCTTCGTGCACGGCCGACTGCGTCTCGTAGATCACATTCGGGTCGCTCGCGTCTATTTCGTACTGCGTGTTCGAGAAGTCCACGAAACCCTTGAGATGATTCCCGTCAACAACGGTCCCGTTGAGAAGCGTCGACCAGGCCATTACCGAGTAGATCTCGACGTTGAGCACGCCGGTCAGGATCGTGGTCATGGCCACCTCGCCGTCGCCGTCCTGGTCGTAGAACAGCGAGTCGACGCAGGCCTGCGCGTCCGGCTGTTCCCGGCATGCAAGGTAGTCGGACCGGCGCGGCAGGTGCTCCACGTCGGACGGATCGTTGAGGTACGCCCCGCGCACCTCCCAGAACCGCGTGGTCGAAAACGCGGCGCCGGCCGCGAGCGCCGGCGGATTCCCGATGACCTGCTCAATGAGCGCGGTGTTTTTGAGGTAGGCCTTCGGGGTGAGCATGTAGGCGACGTCTTTTTCGAGGATCTGGTCGCCCTTGAAATTCATGATCTGGTTGTAGCAGAGCTTGGATGTCTTAACGACCTTCTCGCCGTCCTGTTTCATCCTTGTCAGCATGTACAGGACCGACACCGTGTCCTGGTACGGCACCAGAGGCAGCCCCGTGGTCCGGACGGCGGTGGTTTCGAGTTCCGCCCAGACTCCGACATAGGCCGCGGCGTTTTTGGTGGTGTCGATGGTACCGAAGTCGACCCCCGGGCCGCCGACGCACATCCCCTCCTCGGAACAGGCGTTGGCCCAGCCGTGGCCGACGCAGTCGCGGTCCGAGCAGTTCTGTGTCCAGTGGTGCAGGGCGCACTCCTCCGGCGGACGGTACGTGCATTTCCAATCGGTGGCCGTCGTCAGCTCCTCCGGGCACCCCTCGATGGAGTCCTCGGATACTTCGGCCGGTTCCAGACAGCGGCAGTTTGCGCACACCTTGCCCTCGCCGTAGAGGTAGCAGTCCTCGGTGGCACGGCAGTCGGCCGCGCAGTTGTGTTCATCGTTGCAATAGCCGAAGGGCTGGCAATCGTAGTCGCTCTCGCACGATCGGTAGTACGCGCCGAGGTCCGTCCTGGCGCCGTCAGTCGACGAGCACCCGTTTGCCGCGGCCGCGCCGAGCAGGGTGATCAATGTGACAGTGCGTGTGTTCACGTGCGCCCCTAGAGCTTGAAACCGAGCGACGCGGCCGTGACCAGCATCCAGCCCTTCTGGATGAAGCCGGGGTAGCCCGGGTTGTTGGTCTGCAGCCCCTTGGCGGACGCGAGCTCCACGCCGTCGAGCAGCGTCACCGAGTCGTCGGGGAACTCGTCCTTGACGAGGAGTGGGTCCTTGTATGTGGTCCGTTCGCTCAGCCACCAGAGCTGCGCCCCGATCTCGGCAAAGAAGGCCAGCCGGTTCACGGAGAAGTCGAAGCGGTGGCCCAGGGCGGCGCAGAACAGGTCGGCATCAGCGAAGTTCGTTCGGCCTGTCTGCGCCGGGACGGGGCTCGGGAGGTAGGCGAACCCGGCCTTCGCCTCGAAATGATCGAGGTACCGATAGATCACGCCGGCGTTCAGCGAGAGGGTGTCCGAGAATGCAAAGTGCTTCCCGTCGACCGCAGGTGTCCCGTCGGGGTAGACCGCGGTGTCCTGCGGGATGGCGCCGTACCCGTCGCGGTAGTCTGACCACCTGTTCCAAGTGGCCGCCCCCTGCAGTTGCCAGCCCTTGAATCTGAAGCCGACGCCGCCCGTCAGCTCCATGGGTTCGTAGTCCAGGGCGAGCCTGAACTGCTGGCTGACCCTTTTGGGAACCGTCCTCTTCTCTCCCGTGGCGTCCTCGGTCTCGTGGAAGTTCCACAGGTTCATGTTGCCGTTCCCGTTCACCGAGAGGTACGAACGCCATTTCAACACCAGGCCCGCGGCAAGGAAGTCCAGCGGCTCGACCTGGATCCCGAGGATCGGGCGCGCCGCGGCGGCCATTATGGTCCTGTTTTTGACCAGGAAGTAGTCCTGCACCGTGGCCTCGGGGATATAGACGTCTATCGTCGTGGCTGTGCTGGCCGTGCCCTGCAGGCTCGCCCCGAACGATGCCCACTTCACGGGCGCGTAGGACGCCCCGACGAGGACGTTTGCGAGTTTCGACCACTCGCCGAAGCGGGCGAAGTGCACCGTGTTGGTGAAGGACTGCTCGCGTTCATCCGGGTAGTACGTCTCGGCGGATACCATGCCCGCCGCGGGCATGTGCACCAGGCCGCCGAGGCGCATGCCTTCAATACCGAACGAGTACGTGATGCCGGCGCCCACGTACGCGTCCGCGCCGTCCACCTCGTTGTCGGCCCTCGGCGTGCGCAGCTCGATGGTCGGCAGGGGCCGGTTGGGGTTGTCCGGATACTTCGTCACGTTGGAGTTGTAGTAGATGTAGGTGATGTCCGCCGCCTTGGGCCGGTCCATGAGGTTCACCGTGAGCTCCGGCCGGTACACGAAGAGCTGCACCGACGCCAGCTCCTCGAACCGGGACATCAGTGCCGGGTTCGAGAACAGCACGCCCACCCCGCTGCCGTACGCGACTTCGCTGTTTGCCGTGGCGACGGCCCCCGTGTCGAGGCCGAAGAACCTGAGCGGGCCCGCTTGTGCCGGCGGGACCGTCCCGACAACCGCAAGGACGAGGAAAACGAAGCGCGCGGACAAACCGGGATGCCGCACTTGGGCGTCGATGCCCGCGGCCGGCCCATGTTCACGCGTCCGCATACTCCCTCCACGCGCTCCGCGGCCGGTAGCCTTTGTCGAGCCAGCCGGCCCTGCGGAACCAGTCAACCGTGTCGCGCAGCCCCTCCCTGACGTCGGGATACCTGTATGTGTACCCGGTCTCCTTGCTCTTCCTGTTCGATATCCAGTAGCTCGAAGCCATGTACGTGGCCGACCCCACTTCGAACACCCGCACCCGGGGCACGCCGAACTTCTGCTCGAGCACGAGCCACGCCTTTGCCGCCGCGATCATGCCGGGGCGGAGCCACGTCTGCTTCACCACCGGCAGGTCCGTAAGCCTGCGCCCCAGGATCAGCGCAATGTAGTGGAGGAACTCGTGGTATGAGATCACGCTGTCGTCCACGACGTTGAAATCCCGGCCGATCCCGGACTCCCTGCCGGCGATGTGACACGCAAACCCGGCCATGTCCTCTATGTGGACCGATGTGGTGATGTAGTTCCTCGTGTCCGCCGGGATGCAGGGGAGCAGCCCCTGGTGCACAGCAATGACGATTCCGCCGTGACCGTAGTCGCCCCCCGGCCCGTACAACGGCGCGGGGCGCAGAACGGTGAGGGGCAGGCCGCGTTCGCGGTGGCACTTCCAGGCGATCTGCTCCTGCCGCCACTTGGAGACCGAGTAGTCGTTGACGAGATCCGCGCCCGCTGGGCCGTTCCGGTCCAGGGGCGTGTTTTTGGGCGAGGGCGACCCGTCCTCGGTGAAAGGGGTGTTGCGGCGGGGGTCATTCAGCGGGTACGGCTTGCCGTACACGCCGCACGTGCTCCAGTGGATGAAGCGCCTCAACGTCCCGCATCCGACTGCGAGATCGAGGAGGTTGACGGTGCCATCCACGTTGATCTTCATCAGCACGTCCAGCGGCGCCGAGTAGTCGTATAGGGATGCCGTGTGGAAGACGTGTGTGATGCGGTGTTCGAAGGTTTTTTTGAGCGTTTCCCTGCGGGTGAGATCGGCCGGGATCACGCGGCACGATGGGTGCTTGAAGTCGAGCCCGATCCTTTCGGAAATGAACTTCGTCTTAGGGTGTTCAAACGCGCCGGCGAGGTCGGTCGCGACGACTTCCTCGCCGCCGTCCAGAAGGCGTTTCACCAGGTGGCTTCCCGTGAATCCGCACGCACCGGTGACAAGGTTCAACCGCTTGATGCGATAGGCCATGGCAGTTCCCAACAGGACGATGACTCGAGAAAAGCCCTCAACTGTTTTAGTATCGCATAAGGGGCAGTTTTTCAATGAAATCGACGATTGACGGGTTCATCTGATCGGGAAACTCGATCGGGGTCCCGTGCGACCCGCCCTGAATCTCCACCAGCCGCGCCCCCGGAATCATCCGCGCCATCTCGCGGCAGACCCGGATCGGCGTGAAGCTGTCCCTCGTGCCGGCGATGATGAGCGTCGGGACCCTGACCTCAGGGAGGAGATCGCGCGCCGAGTGCCGCGTGAGGTAGCCGGCCATTTCCGTGATGAGCCGCTTGTCTATGTTGGTTATGTGCGGATGGTAGTCGAGAAAGTCCGAGCGCTTGACCCGCCCGCAGTTGAAGATGAACACCCGCGCGCACGGGAAGGCCAGCGGCCCGCCGATCGTGAGGCGCCAGACCCTGTCGAACGTCGCCGGGTCCTTCCTCGCCGCGCGGAGCACCAGCGGGTAGAGGTGGTGGAGCAGCGGGGTGTGAAAGAAGGTCTTCATGCAGTGCTCGAACGGGCCGCAGATCATGACGAGCGCAGAAACCATGCCGGGGTGCCTTCTCAGGAACTCGAGGTTGACCTCGACGCCCATCGAGAATCCGGCGAAGACCGCGGTCGTGACGCCCGCGTCGTCGAGCACCAGCTTGAGGTCGTCGATGAGATGCGGGATGTCGGTGTGGGACAGGTCGGCGGGGACCGCGGATGTCATGTGGCCGCGGTAGTGCCAGTTAATGACACGGAATTTCCTGGACAGGTCCTCGGTGAGGTAGCGCAGGAAGACCTCGTTGCAGCCGATCCCGTTTGAAAGGACGACGGCCGGGCCGCCTCCCCCGTGGACCGTGTAGCCTATCCTGGTCCCGTCCCTGGCGATGATCTGGTGCACGTTCACACCGCCCTTTTTTCATGCGCCCGCCGAGGGCAGTATGAGCAGCACGGCGGAAGCGTGCAAGCATCGCTTCAAGGCGCATCGAGGCTCCGGAATTTCAAACTACCCCAAATGCCGCCTGATCTCCTGGATCCGTGTCTGAACATCATCATTGAGCTTCTGTGTTTCTGCGTTGTTCAGAATGCGGTGAGCGGTCACAGCGTTCTCCATGGCTTTTCGGCAGTTTTCCATGGCTGCGGGGTATTTACCATCCGTTGCCAGTTCTGCAGCCATCTCCAAGAGACGGGATGCAGCTTCATACGACTCTTCGCCCTTCTTAAGGAGCAGCGGATTCGGAGCACCGGGAGTTGTGGTCACGCTGACAGGTTTTGGAGCAGCAGCTGTAAGCGGAACCTTTGGAACAACAGGCTCAGCAGCGCCGTCGGCTGGTTGCGCATCTGCAGGAGGCGATGCTGCAGCACGAACGCCGGTAACGCGCTTCAAAGTCCTGGACAACCGAGACAACAAAGAGTCTTCAGGCGCTTCCGCTCTCTTGGGCTCAGGCGGCTTGAGCGCAGCATTTATCTCCTCAACCAATTGCTGGGCTGCCCAAACCTGCTCTTGAGAACCGTACTGCCGGAATATCTCCAGCGCGTTGTTGGCGCGCGGCAAAGCCTCTGAATAGTAGTGGCCTTCAGCCAGTCTGCGCGCGGTATTAAGCCCGGTTTCTGCCATTGTGAGCATAGAGTGTAGTCCGGAACCAGTTTGCCTCACAACTCTTGGAGCAGGGCTTGGAGCAGGCGCCAAAGGTTGCGCAGCCCTGACTGCAGACGAGACAGCCGGAACTGTACGTGCCGGCGTTTCGACAGCGACGACACTGCCCGGCAGATCTGGCAACGGAAGAATCTGCGCTGCAGCATGCGCGCCGTCAATTTCAGTGAAAAGGTCGTTGGCGGATAGCGGCGCTGGCGCGTTAGCGGCTGCAGGAGCGTACTTGCCAGGGATAGCAGCGGCCTGTGGCAGAGCAGCCTCCGGGTCGCACAGCGGGACTGAGACGTCTTTTTGCCCGCTGTCAACGAAAGCAAGCGCCCCCCGCTGGGACAGGTCGTGCAGCACAGTCAAGACGTCGTTCATGGTCTCGCCCGCGGGGTTCGGGGCATTGGCGTCATCAGGGTCAATGTTCAGCGCGGACAAAATGGTCCGCAGGTCCTGACTGGTAGCACAGAAGTCGAGGATGAAGGCTTCCAGCTGGCTGTTAGCCTCCGCCACGCCGTGGATTTTGAAAGAGCGGTCAGCCAGCGCCCTGTAGACGTCGGCATTGCATGGCGTTGCGCCGGCGGGCACCTGGGTTCCGTCAGTCTGTTCCTGTCTGATATCCGCCATTGAGCTACAATATACTTTCCCCATCGGGTCGGGTCAATGTCGGTCAACTCCGGATCGTAGGATTTTGTCCAGAATCTCTCCTCTGCCATCGTTGGCTCTCCTTA
>JACRCP010000218.1 GCA_016218965.1 Deltaproteobacteria bacterium
CGCGGTCCTGCGCAAGGACGACGAGCGACGCGGGGCGGCCCTCGACGGTGAGCTCGGCGCCCAGAATGATCTTCTGGCCGATCTCCTTTGCCTTGACGTACGCGCGCACGGCGCCATACACGCCGTCGCGGTCGGTGATTGCAATCGCCGGAAGCCCAAGTCGCGCCGCGGTTTCAACGAGATCCTCGGGGTGGCTCGCCCCTTCAAGGAACGAGTAGTTGCTCTTGCACCACAGCGGGACGTACGAATCCATGACGTCATTCCTGCACCAAAGGCCGTCCGGCGCGCTGAAAGCGCAATGACTCTTGAGCCTGGGGCAACGCCCCAGGTGTGCAGGGCAAATATTCGGGGAAGCCCTGAAAGGGCGACACACGGAGACCGAGCATCGCAAAGACGAGTCTTGCCCCTTCAGGGCTCGTATTCCGACCGGAATCGCAACCCGGGGCGTTGCCCCGGGCTGAAGAATTGTGCGCCTTCGGCGCGCAGGCCAGTCCGAACGAATCAAAAAAACGGACGACGGCAAGCGAAGTTCCGTCGGAATTGGGAAAAGACCAGATCATTCCACCCTCCCGTGCAGAAACCAGCGGCGGCGGACGCGGTCGTAGAACACCCACAGGACCTCGCCGCGCCGGGTTTCGACGAAGTAGTAGTCGCGCTCGACCGGCCGCCGCCACCAGCCGCCGGAGAGGCGATAAGGACCACCCAGGAAGGCGGTAGGCACGAGGACTGGTGCTGAAGGCTGAAGTCGTGAGTCGTGAGTGGCGACTGGCGACTGGCGACTGGCAACTGGCAACTGGCAACTGCTCACTTCCAGCGGCGACGCGTAGAGGCGGCGGACGAGCGTGCCTGCCAGTCCTGCGGGAACGGGCTGCGCCGGGGCCACCCTGGCCACCGGCTCCCAGACAAACCGGTGTTCGGGGAGGTGCCTCTCGCGCAGGCGCGCGCGGACCACGGCGTGGTCGCCGAACTCGGTTCGGAGGCGCGCAAGCGCCCGCTCGGCGGCGGCCGGGTCGCGCGCTGGACGATCGACAAGCAAGAGCTGTTCGGGTTCCTCCGCGGCCGGGATGAGCGTTGCGCGGATTTCACGCACGAGGTCCGGCAACTCAAGCGTATCCAGTCTCAGGCGGATGAGGTCCATGAGCACGCCTTCGTCGCGCGACGGACGCGCGAGCCTTACCACCGTGTAGAGTTTTGCGGATTGCCCGAACGAAAGCTCGAGCGCCACACCCGCCGCAACCTTGTGGCGCTTAGCCACCCGCTCGTAAAGCGACGGCATGGCCTGTTTCAGCATGAACAAAAGCCGCATCGCGTTGTCGTCGGGCGGATCGACTTCGATGATTTCGGAGATTTCTTCTTCGGGCCTTTGCGGCGACAGGGGAAGGTCCCTC
This sequence comes from Deltaproteobacteria bacterium, assembly GCA_016218965.1. Lineage (GTDB taxonomy): Bacteria > Myxococcota > SpSt-1050 > SpSt-1050 > JACRCP01 > JACRCP01. Next base: position 1,389 of record JACRCP010000218.1, read on the forward strand.
TCACCTGACGCAAAGCGGTGGAATCGGTACACCTCGTCGTCATAGCGCGCCAGGAGGTCGTCGGCCGGGAGTGCAAGCAGATCGCCCACGGTGACAACCCGAAGCCGCTTGAGCGCCTCGAGCGCATCGGGCGGGAGCGGGAAGCGGGCAAGACGCACGCGCAGCGCCGCCGCGCGCTCGGCGGCGGGAGAGCGGAACACAATCGGCAATTTAGAATTTGGATTTGGGCCGGCTGATGGCTGATGGCTGATGGCTGATGGCTGATTTTTTACTACCGCATAGACGCCGAAGCGCGAGAATCCCACGGCTATTCGATGTTCGTGCCCCGCGGCGACAAGCGCGCCGGAGAGCGCGGCGGCCCACTGCGACGCGCTCTTGTAAAGTGATTGCAGCCCCGAGACATCCATGAAAAAGATCCCCGGCTCGTCATCCGATATCTCCACGCGGGGGGAAAATCCGCGCAACACTGCGGCCGCTTCATCGAGCGCACGGCGATAGCCTTCGCCGCGCCAGCCGCGGTGCTCGTGCTCCCGTAGCCTCTCAGGAAGGTCCAAAAGATCAACGCAGACCAGCCGGTCCATAAAAGACCTCGACGTGCCGCCACCCGGGTCCGGCCCGCTTGTCCTTGACCACTTCGACGCTTACGGCAAAGCGGCCGGACTTTGCGCGACGCCGCACAACTTCGGCCCTAAGAGAGACGAGCGAGCCGAGCGACCCCGCGGCATCACCCTTCGTGAGAAACACCACCGCCATGTTGTGCCTCTGCGCCAGCGCCCCCAGGCGGCTGAGAAGCGGCACAGGTACACGACTTGTTGTCGGTTGTCGGTTGTCGGTTGCCGGTGTAGCGCCCAAGTCGAGGACGACCATGCCGAAGCCGCCGGATCTGGCCAGCCTGTCCGCCGCGCGCGCGACGTCCTGCGCCTCCGGCACGCGCACGACGACCAGCGCCGCAAGGTCAATCCCCAGCGCCGCGGCGTCCGGTGGGAAAAATGACGCCCCCCGGGCGGTGAGCCACGCGGCCGTCTCGCCCTTGCGCTGGGCCTCGCCGACGAGCACGAGCGCGGCGGTGAGCGCCGCCGAAGACGTGCCGGCCGAGAGCTCGACGATCCTTCCCTGGATGGCGGCAAGCTCGAAGCGGCGGGTGGCCGGTTCCGCGAGCGCCGCCCCCGCGATGCGCAACCCGCGCCGGGCGATCTCGTCTTTCAGTAAAGGTACTGCAGAAACCATGACACTTCACAAGTCCTGAGTCTTGAGCCGGCAAATCGGCAGGTCGGCACCTGAGCCGGGCCAGAATCGCCACGAAATTGCACGAAACGGCACGAAAGATTTCGGGCCTCGGAATCGCAAACCGGTTTCGTGTCTTTCGTGTCCTTTCGTGGCAAATCTTCTTGTGCCCTGTTGTGAGTCATGGGTCGTGGGTCGTCAGTCGTAAGTCGCGCCACATTCACCGTCCCTCGCCTTCGAGAAACCTCCGCACTTCGATCACTTTGCCGACGAGCGTTACCTTGTCGGGGTTTAACACCATCGGCGAAAACGCCGGGTTTTCGGGATGAAGCTCGACGTGTCCCCGGCGGACCTTGAGCCTCTTTACGGTGGCCTCGTCGCCCACGAGGGCGACGACGATCTCGCCGGGGTCGGCGGTGGGCTGGCGGCGCACGATCACGACGTCGCCGGGGAGGATCCCCGCGCCCGTCATGCTCTCGCCGCGCACGCGAAGGGCAAAGAGGTCCTCGCGCGGCGGCCGGCCGCCCACCGGCAGGTACCCCTCGACCTCCTCGACCGCGGTCGTGAGCGCGCCCGCCTGCACCCGGCCAAGGAGCGGAATCGCCCGGGGCGGCGCGTGTGAAAACCCCGCCTGCCGCAGGCGGTACCCGCGGGCAAGCCCGGGGCTTTTGTCGAGCGCGCCTTCCTTAATGAGCGTCTCAAGGTGCTTCCGGGCCGTCTGCACGGCGCTGAAACCCATTGCACCCTGCACCTCGCGCACAGTCGGCGGCGCGCCGCCGAGTATCCGCTGCCGCATGAGCTCGAGCACCCTGCGTCTGGTCTCACCCTTTGGCGTCTTCCCCATGGAGCCCGCTCCTTCTTCCCCCGGCGGCCAATATAGCAGACAAATGTCTGCCAAATCAAGCACAATCCGCCCGCGCCCTCGCCCGTGGAGTGGGCGAGGCAGGTGTAGCCACGTGCGCAAGCGCGTGGATCACTGGGATGGCACCGCAAAGTCCCGGTACGGGGCGACGCGCATTCCGCCCGAGCCGCGAGCGTCAGCGAGCGGTTGTAGGGCGCGTACCATGGGTGCTTGCTGTTGTCCGGTGACCTGCCGGCAAGGCAGCGGAAACTCGTATCAGCATGGGTGGAGATTCACAGGGAGGATCTCTTGGCCGACTGGAAGCTCGCGTCTCAAGGCGAACTGCCGTTCAAGATTGGACCTCTCAACTGATTGTTTGCGGAACGGAGGGCGAAAGATGTTGATCGGAGTGAAAGAAGTGCAGCCCTTGTCTGGATACAAGCTTCTCCTCACGTTCGAAAACGGCGAGCGACGTTCCTTCGACGTGACTCCATATCTGGAGACCGGCGTTTTCTCGGCATTGAAGGACGAAACGATCTTCAGTTCCGTGCGCGTCGCCTTCGACACGGTCGAACGGCCCAACGGGGCCGACTTGTGCGCCGAGGTTCTGTACGGAGAGAGCGAACCTGTCCGAATAGAACCGGCGCCTCGTCGAGCCTGAGAAGTACCCGGTGGACAAAGGCCACAGGAAAGTGCCTGGGAGGCGAAAAATCGCCAGACATGACGTGGCGAGACGGCTCGACGACTACCTGCACCACAGGTTGACCCTGGACGAATTCGTTGACTGGGTCGAATCGGTCGTGATGGAGGCGGAGTTTGAACAGGCGGACGCCCGGATGCTCAGGGACGTCGTCGGCAGGATCGGGCTGGCCGACGTGAAGGCGTTCGGGATGTCGTGGGAGGATTGCGAAGATTTTCTCGGTCGTCTGGGCTACCAGGTCAACGTCAACGTCTCGGAAGCCAGACCCCCGGCGTAGCGCGGCGCCGCCCGCCGGACGCCACCTTCACCCCGCGACCCCATCCGCGCCGACGCTCGCCGCCAGAGACGCGTGCAGCACGTGACTGTGTTCGGCAAGTTTCTTGAAAATTGGGTCCGGCTCTGTCACAATCGCAACCGACAGAGCGTGTGAACACTTTCGGGAAGAACCGGACGGCCGTCGGCTGAGGGGATTTGGATGGAAGAACTCAAAATGGTGTTCACGGTGCTGGGTTCTGTCGTGGTCGGCTGGGCGTTGAACGAAATCTCGTACGCGTTCCGCGAGAGACAAAAAGGCAAGGGAAAACTGAACAACGCTCTGTCTATCCTGCTGCCCATGAGGTTCAGCCTCGGTTTCTACTCGGCTGCGAAGAAACTGTCGTCGCAGCGAATGAAAGACGCGGTTTCCGTGGCGCGGACGGTCGGAGGTGTCGAAGCGGTTGTCGAAAACACGGTTTCCATGGTTTCAACGAACTCGATCCTAGGATGGGCAAAGGACATTGCCGTTCTTTTCGGTGATTCGGCGCAAAAGGCCGTCGGCGAGGTAGGCACAGTGGACCCGGTTTTGGCCTGCGAACTGCACTGCAGCGTGAGTGCCATCTACATGTTCTTCGGTGTCGAAAAGAAACAGTCTCTTGAGCTTGCGAGGATTCGATCTGTGCTCGGGATTCCAGACAGGCGGCTTGCTCAAGCCGGAGATTTCGCCGATGCTCCCGACGTTCCGGACGGTGTGCTGGTTTCTTTCGACAAAGTGATAAAGGCAATCGCACGACGCGCGGGACCATGGACGTGGTTGCGAGTCGGGAGATACCTGAACAGGATGTCTTCCCAAGTCTCGCCTGGAATTCCGTCCGCGACGCGAACTTGACCGCTCGCGGGGTCGGACGTTGGCCGGGTTTCGAGAGGCTCCGAGCGGAAACCGACGTGGCAAGACGCACCGTCGCGACAAAAGGATGATCGATGAGTACCTTTTTCTCAACGAGAGGGGTTCGTTCCTTTTTACATTTCCGAGACGATCGAGGAAACCGTGAAGGGACTTCCGCCAGGTCCGTGGCGTGGCGATCGCTCGGCTCTTCACTGTTGATAGTCCACCTGCTGGCCTCCGCCTGCTCCAAACCGGACCCCGGTACCTCAGAGTGGCTGATTGAGAACCTCCAGACCGGCGCATCGTTGAGGCAGCGCTGCGCCAAATGCCTGACTCGGCGAGCCGAACTGTTTGCCGACGACTGGAGAAAGTCCCTGCAGAACCCGGACTTTGCAGTTTACCAGCTGCCGTCGTGCAATCGTGAGTGCGCGGAAGAAACACCAGGCTGGGATTGGGATGAACTGCGCGAGATCGAGCGACGCAATCCGCAGAAGGTCAAATGGTGGGTGGGAAACGCCATGAGGCAGGGATTGACAGGTCAGCGGGTGGCGTCCGGGGTTGTCGACAGGTTCTTGTATCGCCAACTCGCCGACCAAGTGATGGCTCGCGCCGAAAAGTTGTCCTCTGCGCAGATCTCTTCGCTCTACCGTGATTCGGTTTGTCATCTGCACACCGGCTCGGCGGAGGGAACGGGGTTTTTGGTGACAAGGGACCATGCGTGCTTCCTATACGGTGGTGCAAGTTGTCCTGCCGACCATGCGAGTTCGGCGTTGCTGTTGGCTACGGCAAAGCACAACGTGGTCGGGCAAGAGGATACGGTTCAGATCGAATGCCCGTCCGCAAAAGGTGTCAAGACAACCACCTCGGGGGTTGCCCACAATCCATTCCGGGACATCTCCGTGGTCGCCGTTGTCAACACACAAGGACTCAAACATAGACCGGTCTTTGACCCCAATCTCGACGATACCGATTTCGAGAGTTCGTTCCTTACTTTGGGACCGATGGTGGGATGCCCTCTGCTCATGGGTGTTGTAGAGGGGATTGTCAGAAACGAAGATTGTTCTCCGACGGCACGTTATTGGGCTCGCATTTCGGAAAGGCCGTCTTTCGAATCCAGCAACACGAGATTTCGTGCCGGAGCGCCCGTCACGGTACTTGGTTTCCCGCTCGGGATGAAAGAACTTCAGACGACGAGCGGTGTGATCAGCGGGTTTCGTGAAGACGAGATGTTCAGGAAAAGACTGATCGTGACGGCGCCGATTTCGCCCGGGAGCTCTGGGTCTCCGGTCTTTGACGAGTTCGGCAATCTCCTTGGAGTGCTCGTTGGGACGTTCCGCGGTGGACAGAATTTGAATATCGTGGAGCCCTTCCGGTTGCTCTACTCGAGCGACAACAGTCCCGACGAGAATTGACGGCACCGCCAACCTTGGGCGGCGTGGATGTCCTTGCCACTCGCCCACGAGAGCAAGCGTGTCGTTCAACAAGTTGTCCGAGATGTTCACATCGCGTTTGGGCGCGGGTTGGGCGAAAAGATGCGAATCCGGTTCGGTCGTACGATCGTCACGGCACCGTCGAGTGACGATAACGGCACTTCTCGCAGCAATATTGCCAGCATCTCGATGATGCGCCGGCTGGATTGTTTGGGCGGTCTCAAGACCACGATTCCGGCGTGTTCCCCCGGTCGATACAGATGCACATTTCCGAAACCGCGATCCAAGGTTACAAAAATGCGTTCCTCGCGGGAGACCACGGGGAGGAGGTCTTCATCCAGACTCCCGTTGAGTCCCTGCTCCCGAACCATGACCACGTCGCAACCACGCTCCAGAAGAAAGCCTTTGGTCGCGTAGCCCAGGTTCTCATCGAGCTTAAGCTTCAACCTGGATTTCCTCTTCGGACTTCACGAGGTCGGCTGCGTAGGCGACGGCTGCGAAAACGTCCTCTTCGGCCAGATCGGGGTAGTCGCTCAGGAGGGCCTCTTTGCTCACGCCGTCTGCGAGGTTGTCGAGGATGACGCTCACCATGATCCTCGTGCCCTTGATGCACGGTTCGCCGTGGCAGATCTCCGGATCCGCTACGATTCGATCATTGAGCTTCCTTGTCATCTCCTTCGCTCCGATCCGCCTTGTCGCCAGCCGCCCCCGAAGGTCAAATCTCCGGTTTCGACGAGGCTTCGACCCCCCGAGATGAATCGTACCGACCGGCCAGCCCCGTGTCAAACCGCAACGGGTGGCCACAACGGGTGGCCGGCGCCTCACCGCGTCCAGTCGTCTCTGAAGCGGGCGGTGCCGGCGGGGGGGATGGCGCGGACTCTGGGGAGGGCGTTTTCGCGCTGGATGCCGCCCTGGGACTTCAAGAAGAACTTGTAGGCGACCTCGTTGTCGCACGAGATGTTGAACGGGACGTCCACGCACCACGTGTTCTGGTTTACGTACTCCATCTTGACGGCGTGCCCGATGTCCCACTCGCCCAGCTCGGGACAGTCGCCGGTCAGGAATATGTCCTCGCCGAACTGCGTCGAAATGCCGTTTAGCTGGAACTCGCAGACGGTGTTTCCCTTGGGCGGAGGAACGGTCTGTTCGAGCACCCAGACGTCGTTCTTCCCGAGGTCGAACTTCACCATCCCGTCGCGCGCGGCGACCTTCCGGCCGGTGAGCACGCAGGCGTAGGTTGCGTCGGCAAGCGGGAGGGCGTCGGCGCTCACCACGGCCGGGTTCCCCTTGTTCATCGCCACGACTACCGATGACCCCATGTACCGCCGCGCGAAGATGAATACGTCGGGTGTCACCTGCCGGACAAACATCCCGCCCTTCTGGACCGCAACGTTTCGGCGCCGCAGATCGGCAAGAGCCCTCAAGTCGCGATACAGCGGCGCCGTGGTGTCCCACGACGCCATCATTGGCCTGTTGTACGGGTCGTTTCCGCCCCCCGCGTCGTCGTGCAGAAGCTGCTCGGTGCCGTAGTAGATGCACGGGATGCCGCGCGCGGTCATGACGAGCGCGTTTGCCATCCTGAAACGCGCCGGATCGTTCTTGATCGACAGGAACCTCGGCAGGTCGTGGTTGTCCACGAACGTCACCAGTTCCGACGCAGTGAGGAACAGGTGATCCTGTTTGAAAAGGTCCGCGAGCTGGTCGAACCCGCGATAGACGTCGCGCGCAAACACCTCTTCCATTGCCTGCCGAAGCGAAAAATCGATCATCGACATGCCGCTTGAGCGCGCAAACCGGACCGAGTCGCCGTCGTAGGCGCCGCCCATGAACCACTCGCCGAACATGAACATGTCCGGGCTGTGCCTGCGCATGTCCGAGGTGAACTCCTGCCAGAACCACATGGGCATGTGCTTGACGGTGTCCACGCGAAACGCGTCCGTCCCCTTGTCGAGCCACATCCTCATGGCTTCCTTGATGTACGAGCGGTAGTCGTGGCTCTCCTCGTTGAAGTCGGAAAGGCCGCACAGGTCGCCGTCCTGAACCTGCTGGAGGTTCCGCCAGTCGCGGACCTCGCCGGCGCGGTGGTACCAGCCGTGGAGGTCCTCGTCGTACGACGCGATCCTGACTCCGTCGTCGAACACGTCGCCCGTGCCGCCGACCACGTGCGGGGACGAGTGGTTGCAGACTATGTCGAGGACAAGCTTGATGCCGCGGCGGTGCATCTCGGCGACCATCCGATCGAAGACCGTGTCGTTTCTGGAAAACACCCTGACGTCGTCCGGCCGATCGACCAGGTGCTCGTCGATCCGCTTGAAGTCCTGCGCCCAGTAGCCGTGATACGGGGCCATTTTCTTGCCGTCTTCGCCGATCACGTCGTCGATCTGGTCGAACACCGGCGTGATCCACACGGCCGAGGCGCCCAGGCCGGCGATGTAGTCCATCTTCTGGATGATCCCTTCGAGGTCGCCCCCCCAGTACATCATCCAGTTCTTTCTTTCCGGATCGAACTGCGCGGGGTTCTTTCCGTGGTCGTTTTGGGTGTCGCCGTCGAAGAAACGGTCGACCACGATGAAGTACATGGTGTCTTTCCTGAAGTCCTGCATGCGGCGCCTCCGACTGCTTATGGGGACTCGGCGCGCACATGTTAGTATCGCGGCGCCAAAAAGCAAGCAACGCGGGCTGGTCCATGGCGTTTGGTGTACGGGCTGGGCTTTGCGTGCCGGCTCGGAGCCTGCTCCGAATCGGAGGACGGGTCGGGCCGTGAAGCGTATTCGGGAGCCGCCCCCGGCACGGGAGCCTGCCGCAAGTTTCGCGGCAATCGTCGTGGTCTTGACGACCCCGCTTGTCAGTGATGGTGGCCGCCCTCGGCCTTCAGCGCGATCCCCTCGACGAAGTGGATGTAGTCCACATATGCTTCGACGTACTCGCGCCCGGCGGCAACGCTGTCGGCGACGAGCTTCTTTTTCTCGGCGGTCTTGGCGAAGCGCTTCTTGATGCCGTCCGAGACCATCTCCGAAACGTGTTTGGCGACCTTGTCGATGGGGACACCGCCATCTAGCGCCTTGTCGGCCGCCTCGACCGCATGGGGAATCTTCGTCCCAGCGGGCTTGATCCCCGTGAACGGCGCGCCCTCGCCGGCGCGGTGGATCCGCACGAGCGTCTCGAGGAACCACGTGTCCGCGACGTCCTTGACCTCGCCGCCCTTGCCTCGGACGGCAACTGTCTTCTTGAACGCCGCCCTGATCTCGTCCTCGCTTTCCTTCTTGACCCACTTGAGGATAGGCGTCACGTCGCCTTTTTCGAGCGCCGCTTTCGCCTCCTTCACCACCGGGCCGTCTAGCGTGTCGCAGTGGGCGGACGCATCGTCGGTCCACCCGGCAAGCGCGAAGACCACGGCCGGGACGATCGCAAGGCCTTTTGTCGAGAACGGGTTCATTTTTCCCTCCTTTGTTTTTGCTGCGTGGTGCGTAGCTACAGGCCGTCGATCACCGCCACGCCCGAGCGCGCGGCGAGCGGCGCATCGGCGTCGCCGTTGACGACGACGAACAGTTTCGTGCCGGTGCTGTCGAAAAACACGAACCGCCCATGCGACACCGACTTCGAGTCCCCCTCCTTCATCCGGGGCAGGGCAATCTGCTTGCGGAACGTGAGGAAGTCCGGGTCATAGACGTTCATGACGGTGTCCTCGTTCTCGATGTCATCCCAGATCCTCTCCCCGCCGGGGACGGTGACAATCGCGCCGGCCGTCGACGAATGAACGGCGGCGACGACAGAAGTGCTGTTTTCGATCTTCCCGGCGTACACCATGTCGGTTTCCTGCAACTCGGTCGAGCTGAAGACGTTCCCGCACGCCGTGATGATGCGCGCCCCCGTTTCGTAGATCCATGCGTTCTCGCACATGTCGTAGTCGCCGTGGTATTGCGAGTCATACAGCGCCGTCGCCGTGCCGCCCTCGATGCTGAACTTGTCGAGGTCGTTCGGGTGGCTTTTGTTCGCGCCGTAGATCCACCTGCCGTTAGGGTGCAGCCGGATGACGGTGTTCTCCAGGAGGTCGTTGTCGGCGCCCACGGTTTCCTCGCCGGTATCAACCTTGATGCAGCGGAACGCGTCCCACCCGCCCTCGGTCGGAACCGCGTAGATCCAGCCGTTGGCCGCGAGCACCGCGTCGTAGACGTTCACGGAAACCGGGAGGATGCGTTCGACGGTCGCCGTGGAGAGGTTCACATATGAGACATTGGCATCATGGCACACGGCGGCAAACGGGGCGGCGGGGTGCACCGAGACACAGGCCGGGACTTGCGGCAGCGCCACGGCAGACTCCTTCCCGGTCGCGGGGTCGTGAATATGCAGCTGGTTGGGGTTTGCCGACACCAAGACAATGCGGTCAAGAAGCGTGCTGTACTCGGCGTCCACCGCGGCGTAAGGAAGGACCTCCGCGAACCGGCTCGCCGTGACGGCGACCGTGTCGGGCTTTCCGGCGTTCGCACCGTCGTCCACCTCAAGTTCAATCTCGTAGACCCCCTCGACGTCCGGCGTGAACGTCGGGTTGACGCTCTCCGCCGCGGAAAGCGATGCCGCGCTGCCTGAGGGGACGACGCTGAGCGCCCAGACGTAGTTGAGCGCCGCGCCCGAGGGGCTCCGGCTCCTGCTCCCGTCGAGCGAAACGGGCGTGCCCACCGCGACCTCCTGGTCGGCCCCCGCGTTCGCGACCGGAACCCCGGCCGTCTCCTGTGTTCCGTCGTCGCCGCCGCATCCCGCGGCCGCCGCCAGCAGAACCGCGGCGCCAATCAAACCAAGGACCGGTGGTGGTTTCATCCCGACCTCCTCCGCAATTGACTCACTTCCCGTCACAGGCCAACTCTTTCTCCAAACCGTCCTGAACCCCATCTTGTGCGATCCCTAGATGAACCGATCCTGCGCCCATCCGATCTTAACAACGTCGATGCGTGCAGGATCGGCCAGGCCAAGGTGGTACCTGGTTTCTGCGACCTCAACGTGCTTGGGGGGGACGTACAGCGGCTCTTCCTTCCCGAAGTGCGCCTTGCGCTTTGCCAGGAGAATGCGCAGGCCGGTGGCGTCGGCGGCCACGGGATCGGCCGAGAGGATGAGACCCCTGTAGTCCCAGACGTAACTCGCGTTGAAGTGGTGGGGGCCTTTGCCGTGAAAGAGAGGCGTCAGCATGACCAGGATGTTCAAACGGGTCTTGTCGCGGCACACGGGCAGGTCCCACACACCGGCCAGGTTGGCGCACGAGTCGTCGTGCCAGGCGGGCGGGTTGTCGGAAAACATGATGTAGTTCTTGATGCAGCCGCCGATCCCGGCCCAGTGGTGGGTGCGCAGCGGGCGGACATTGACAAGGCAGGTCGCCCGCTCAAAGACCGGGTTGCCGAGGATTCCGCGGTCGTCGACGTTCGCCCTCCCGGCAGGCACGCCGGCCGAGCGGACCCGCTTGAGCAGGATCTGTTCGATCTCGGCCGGCGTGGGAAGAAAACGCCAGGCGTTGGACTTGATTCCGACGATATCCGCGGGCGAGATCAGGCTCCCCCACGCGGCTGCCTGGTCCGGCCGCCCGGTGAGAGCGCAGACGCCGCGATCCAGCATCTCCGAGACAATCGGCGGGTCGACCTTGCGGCCGGAGTTCACGACGTTCTCGTCGCGAATCAGGACCACGCGGGAGCGGGCCGGGAGTTCCCGGGTCTTCTTTTCGGGCGGTGTCGGGACCTGGTCACGGGAACGGCACGTCGACGACAGGCCAAGCAGGGCGAATGCGGCGGCGCCCTGGACGAAATCCCGCCGCGAAATCGTGCGCCGGATCGAGCTCACGGCCTTTCCTTCCGGGGCAGGGCCGGCAGGATCTGGGAGATCCGCCGAAGGGCCTCCTTCTCGGTTGGAGCGTCGAACACGATCACGACCCGGTCGGCGTGGGCACGGGCGGCGAACCAGCGGCCGTTTTCGCTGCCGCGCAGGCCCCGCTCGCCGGCCCCGGGCATCACCTTGGCGCGATAGGCGGCGAGGGCCTGCCGGGCGGCGTCGGGGGTCGCGTAGCGGATCTGGATCAAGGTAATCAGCTCTACTCCAGCAGGTTTCCCGTTTGCGGCGGGGTTCTTGTAACGCGCGAGCACACCACGCGTGGTCTTGTCGAGTTTGAGCAGATTCTCGTCGGCAAAGGCATAGTGGCGTTTCAGAAGGGGCCAGTCGTGGAAATAGTGGATCTGGCTGCGCAGCAGGCCGTCCTCCGGCAGGCTCCGGACAAGCTCTGGCAGGACCCCGTCGCGCGGAATGGCCGCTGCGACCGCCGTGCCGACGGCCAGGACCGCCTTTTCGGCGGCGGGACCTGGCGCCATGGCGGCGACACTCACGAAGAAGCGGTCCTTCCAGAAAAACAGGTTGGTCTTTTCCCACTCGGATTCCCGGCCGATTCCGGCGCTTCCGCCGTCGCGGACGTCGAAGTGGAAGGCGCCATACGCGTCCTCGGCCGAGCCCATGTCGTATATGTCCGCGACGATGTCGGCTGCCCCGGGTTTGACATACCGGCGGCTGATCACGCGGCTCACATTGAGCGAGCGGTAGACCTCGGCGCCGCCATCGATGAGCCTAAAAAGGGTGTCGTACGTCGCGTGCTCGTCCGGTTCCGCGGCCTTCCACCCGTCCACCTGCGCCGGAAGGAGCGCGGCGAGTTCAACCTCGGCGCCGCCTTCGGCCCCAGGGCCGGCTGTCAGAAGGGACAGCAAAAGAAATATGGTCGTCATGATCCCCACGGACCCGCGGTCCTCCCTCCCCTCGATGAGGGGATTCTAGCTCTTTTTCGATTCAGCCACGAGGACCTTTTTTGACGAGCGCGAGGCGAGCAGTCGCTCCGCGCACTCGCGATTCTCCCGACGGTCGGTCACAAATTCCCATACGGGCACATCCCCAATCATTCGGAGGTTGTGGCCGCGAACGATCTGCTGTGAGGGCTTGATACACCCGCTGCGGACCGCGAGCTCGCAAATCGCCACCGCGCCGCGCAGGCCAAGCACGGCAACACCGAGGTTGTGAATCCATCGAAATGGATTTCGCGAACGTTTTGCCATGCCCGCACCCTACTCCGCCACCTCGCATGTGTCATCAAATAACGGCGTCTGACCCCCAGATCTGTCCCTTCGTAGTACTACGTAGAACGTATACTACGGAGAACGGGCGCCCGTGAGGTATCGGCGGATTGAGCCGGGACAGGTCAGGGCGTCGACGACAAAGACTCGGGCGAGCAAGGCCGCCGGTCAGCGGCTATCACACGCTCCGATCCTCGCCCCGATCCTCGCCCCCGATCCTCGCCCTTGAATCCCCTTTCCCCCGGTGGTAGTAGTCTTTTGCGGTCTTTCGGGGGGGCAGGGAAGCGGGCGGCAGATGGAAGCAGACGGCCACACGCGGAAGCTTAGGCTCCTCGGCGAGGCGGGGCGCGCCATGAACTCGATTTTGGACCCCGACGAACTTCTCGAACGGATACTCGCCCTCGTCGAGGAGGTCTTCCGCCTGGACAACTGCGCCATCCTCCTGTTCGACCCCGCCACGGGGACGCTCCGGATCAGAAAGTCCCGCGGCTACCCGGACGACGTCGTGCGCGGTTTCGCCGGCAGGCCGGGCGCCGGCATCTCGGGCTGGGTCTTCAAGGAAGGCCAGCCGGTGCTCGTGAGCGATGTCCGCAAAGACCCGCGCTACATCCCCGGCGTCACGGGCGGCGTTTCCGAGATGGCCGTCCCGCTCAAGCTCGACGGCGGCGTCATAGGCGTCCTCGACGCCGAGAGCCGCGATGCCAACGCCTTCAACGAGACCGACCTCGAGCTGTTCGCCGTCTTCGGCGCGCAGGCGGCGACAGCCATCCACAATGCGCGCCTCTACGATCAACTCATTTTGCGGAAGGCCGAGCTCGAGCAGAACGTGGGGGAGCTCGCCCTCCTTGGCGGGGTCGGCCGCGCCCTGGGGACGATCACCGATCTCGACAAGGTCCTCCGCGAGATCCTGCGCGCGGCGCAGCAGGCGCTACATTTCGCCGAGTGCGCGGTGCTCCTGCGGAACGGGACCGACTATCTTTCCGTGCGCGCCGCAATCGGCTACCGCGACGAGGTGCTCCGGGACCTCAAGATCAGGCTGGGCGAAGGGATCACCGGCGGCGTCGCGCTGACCGGAAAACCCCGCCTTGTGGCCGACGTGACGCTCGAACAGGGGTACATCCCGGGGGTAAAAGGCGGAAGGTCGGAGATGGCCGTCGCGCTCATCGCCCGGGACGAGGTCATAGGCGTCCTGGACGCCGAGAGCCCCCGGGTCGACGCCTTTTCGGATCACGACCTGGAGATCTTCCAGACATTTGCGAGCCAGGCGGCCGTCGCAATCGTCAATGCCCAGCTCCACGAGGAGGCAAGGCGCCACAAGCAGGACCTCGAGCGCAAGCTCTCGGAACTGGACATGCTCAACAAGGTGGGCCGCGCGGTTTCGTCGATCCTCGATCTCGACAAGCTGCTCGCCGAGATCCTGGCGATGGCGCGGGACGCCCTTCATTTTTCGGAGTGCGCTGTCCTTCTTCTGAATCGGGAAACCGGCGAGCTATCGGTCAAGGCCGCCATCGGCTACCGGCCCGAGGTCCTGGATTCGGTGAGGATCAAGCTCGGGGCCGGGGTGACCGGGCGCGTCGCCCTCACGGGCAAGCCGGTGCTCGTGGCCGACGTGACCGAGGAGGAGGGCTACATTCCGGGGGTGTCCGGCGGCCGTTCGGAAATGGCCGTCCCGCTCGTCGCCCGCGACCAGGTGATAGGCGTGCTGGACGCCGAGAGCCCCGCCGAGAACGCCTTCTCGCTTCACGACCTCGAGCTCTTCGCCACGTTCGCGGCGCAGACGGCGGTCGCTGTGCAGAACGCGGCGCTCTACCAGGAGGTCGAGCGCAAAAACGGGATTCTGCGAGCGAACATCGAAGAGATGGAAAAGCTGAACGCGGATCTCCGCGAGTACTCGGCCCGGATCGCCGATGCCAACTCCAAGCTCGAAAAGCGCGTCAACGAGCTCGCCACGCTCTACGAGGCGGGCAAGACCATCACGACCTCGGGGCTCGACCTTGACGAGACGCTCATGACGATAGTCGAGATGACCCAGACCATCGTCAAATCCTCGGCCTCGGCGATCAAGCTCCTCGACGAGGAGTCCTCGGAGATGCGAGTCCGCGCCGTGTTCGACCCGCACACCGGGAGGCTCGTCAAGCCCGCCTACGGCGTGGTGCCCGACATAGGCAAGGCCGAGGACTACAAGTCGTTTCTGGGCGTGCCGATCAAGGTCGGGGACAAGACAATCGGCGTGTTCGAGTTCGGGAGCGACAGCGTCGACGCGTTCTCCGAAGAGGAGCTCCGCATGCTCCGGACGCTCGCGACACAGGCCGCGGTGGCCATCGAGAACGCGCGGCTCTTCGAGCGGACCCAGCGCACGTACTACGAGACCATAAGCGGGCTCGCCCAGGCGCTCGAGGCGCGCGACGCCTACACGCGCGGCCACAGCGAGAGGGTCACGGCGTATGCCACCGCGATCGGGCGCGAAATGGGGCTCTCGGACGAAGATATGCAGATCATCGGGATTGCCGGGATGCTCCACGACATCGGAAAGATCGGCATCGCCGACGCGATTCTGCGAAAACCGACGTCACTCACCGCCGAGGACCGCAAGGCTATTGAAAGCCACCCCGCCTTCGGCGACAACATCCTGGGCCCCATCAAGTTCCTCGAGAACGCCCAGCACATCGTGCTGCACCACCACGAACGGTACGACGGCGCGGGATACCCCGACAAGCTCAAGGGCGACGAGATCCCGCTAATGGCGCGCATCATTGCGGTTGCCGATTCCTTCGACGCCATGACCTCCGACCGGCCGTACCGCAAGGCGTACGCCCGCCCGGACGCCATTCGCGAGATCACCACGAAATCCGGGACACAGTTCGACCCCGACGTCGTGCAGGCCTTTCTCAAAGTGATTGAAAGACTTTGAGCGGAATGATCCTTGGCTTCACGGATCCTCAAGAGCGGGCTTGGAACCGCCGTCGCGCACAGGTCGATCTCGGCGGCGGCAAGGGGCACGCTCAAGACCGTCCGGCTCCTGGTCGAGGGCGAAGAGGCGATGCTTTCCGCCGCGGGGGAAACGCCGCCGGTCTTCGCCTTCTGGCACGGCAAGCAGATGCTCCTTTTGAGATACCGGCTCCGCTGGCCGCTCGGGATCCTGGTAAGCCACAGCCGTGACGGCGAACTGCTCGCGCGGGTCCTTTCGGATTTCGGCCATCGAATCACGCGCGGCTCATCGAGCAAGGGGGGCGCGGAGGGACTCGCGGGACTTGCGGAACTCTACCGTCAGGGGTGCGCCCCGTGCTTCGCCGCCGACGGACCGAGGGGTCCGTACCACGTCCTCAAACCGGGGGCGGTGAGGCTGGCGTCGGAACTCGGAAGGCCTCTCGTCCCCGCCTCGGCCGCCGCCGGCAGGCGTCTCACCTTGGGCTCGTGGGACCGGCTGGAGCTTGTGGCGCCTTTTTCGATCGCCGCTGTGGTCTTTGGGCCGGCGTTCGCTTTCCCGCGGGGCATGGATGAGGACGCCGTCCGCATGGCCACCGAAAAGGTCGGTCGCGCCGTGGACGCGTGCACCCGCCGGGCCGAGGAGATGATTGCAGAGGGCAAAGGGTGCAGGGCGTAGGGAGCGTGGCGGGTTTCTTTCAGCCGTCCGGGGCCGGGCCGAAGTTGACAAGCACACGGACACCTGCTGTAGTCGTTGCCGTCCGCCGAACGCGCGTGCAACGTGAGGAGGGAACGGATGTTCCCGGATCAACTCAACATGGATCTGGTCACCGAAATGACCATGGCATCGTTCATCGAGGCCGCAAAGATCGTGCCCCGCGACCGGTGGATGCCGGGGAAGAAGTTGAAAGTCCTGATGGTGGGGTACAACGGCGCGCGCAACACCGGCGCCGACGTCAGGGTCGAGGCGATGATGAGGCAATTCTAC
Source organism: Deltaproteobacteria bacterium (assembly GCA_016218965.1). Taxonomy (GTDB): domain Bacteria; phylum Myxococcota; class SpSt-1050; order SpSt-1050; family JACRCP01; genus JACRCP01. The sequence continues at coordinate 17,729 of JACRCP010000218.1, forward strand.
CACGTTCTCGGCGCGGAGAACGTCCATTTCGGGATCATGACGCTCGATGCCTCGCACTCGTCCATCTACTACAGGCCGCCGACCGAATTGATCCAGTTCAGTTCGGTCTTCTTTCGCGACCTGTTTGGGGCCTCTTGCGCCCACCACACGGCGGTGCTGAGCGAGGGGAGTTGTTTCAAGTCGAAGTTCGCCAACGCTCTGACGACGTTCTTCTTCGGCGCCGCGGGGATCATGAAGGCCCAGGGCAAACCCTGCATCGCCTACGGCTCCGAGGCCGGCGCCATGGACGACGTGCTGAAGGGGTTCGTGAAGCACTACTGCGACCAGGCGTACATCATCTCCCGGACCGAGCCGTCGCGGAGGATTGTGGAAGAGCTGGGGCTTGAGGGCACCATCGGGACCGACACCGCCTGGACGTTCGAGCCGGGCCCGGCTGCGGCGGCGCGCGACCTCCTTGCGAAACACGGGTGGGACGGGAAGAAGCCCGTAGTCGGCGTCGCCGTGATCAACCCGTTCTACTGGCCCGTGAAGCCCGACCTGGTGAAGTTCCTGCGTATGAAGATGGCGGGCCAGAAACGTCCCGACAACTACGACAAGTGGTACTTCTTTTCGACCTCGGACGAACGTTCGAGGCAGTTCGACGGCTATCTCGACGGCATCGCCGCGGCCCTGGACGCATTCGTTGACCGGCACGGCGTTTTCCCGATCGTCATCGGCATGGAAAGGCTCGACCACGGTCCCTGTCTGGAACTGCAAAAACGCCTGAAGCACCCGGCGCCGGTCTTCTGTTCGGAGGACTACAACGGTTACGAGCTGACCGCGGTGCTGTGGCAGCTCGCGATGCTCGTCACGTCGCGCTACCACGCCCGGGTCCTGTCCATGCCCGGCGGTGTGGCGTCCGGCGCCATCTCGATGGACGAGCGGCTTGAGAACCTTCTGATGGAATCGGGCCATCTTGATGATTTCTACCTCAAGGCCGGCGACCCCGAACTTGGCGCAAAGCTCCCCCCGCTGATGGAGAAACTCTGGGCCGAACGCGAGGCGGTCAAGGACCAGATTCTGCGGAAGATCCCGGGGTACCTGCACAAGATGGCGCTCATGGGCAAGGAGTACAAGGAGTTCCTCAGAAGATACTTCCCGGAACTCGTGCTCAAGCCCGACCCCGAGGGTATTCTGGGGTACCTCCCGCCCCTGCACCCGGCCCTCGAGAGGATCATGGCGCTGTATGGCTGATCACATGCTCAAGGACTTCAACAGGCCGCGGTGGGCCGGCGAGCGGGGGCACCTGGAAGCCTGGTACCTGACCTGCAACGACCGGGAGACGCGGCACGGGTACTGGTTCCGGATCGCGCTCACGGCCCCCGCGGACCGCGGCGTGCGCTCCTCGGCACGTCTCTGGTTCACGCGGTTTTCCCATGAAGGCGCCGCGACGCGGATCATCAGCAGCGCCTACGACACCGCCGGCTGCGTGCTCGCTCCCGGCGCGATCCGCGTCGGGCCGGGCGGCCTCGAACCGGGGCACATGTGGGGGGCAATCGAGCGCGACGGGACGTCGGTCGCCTGGGACCTCCGTTTCGACGAGGGGGAAGAGTACCTCCACATGCCGAGGGTGATGTACGCGCTGAAACTCCGGCGGTCGTTCTCCGCTTCGCCGAACCTGTCGGTGAAGATCCGCGGCACGGTGACCGTCAACGGGGTCACATGCGAGGTCGGAGGGATGGCGACGCAGGGCCACGTCTGGGGGAGGCGCCTGCCGCGGCAGTGGGTATGGCTCCATGCGAACGACTTCGAGGGCGACGCCGCCGTCATCGAGATGGCCACCACGCGCGAGCCGGTCAGGCGGATATGGACGCCGACGTTCGCGACGATCTGCGTCATCCACGGGGGCGAGCGGCGCCGGCTTTGGCTGGCCGACCCGCTGCTGTTCAAGGAGACGGTCTCGTTCCCTTCATACTCGTTCTGGGCGATGGACCACCGCTTCAGGGTGGAGGGCGCCGTTTCGGCGCCTCTCGATCGGTTCGTCCAGTACCGTTACCCCGCCCCGGCCGGCCGCGATTCGCACTGCGCCAACACCGAGATCGCCTCGCTCAAGCTGACTTTGTACGGGCGCGGCGGTCCCTTCTCGTCATGGCGACGGCGCGCCGAGCTCAAGGCCGCCGACACCGCACACTTCGAGATCGGCTCGCGGGCGCCGATCCCCGGGGTCCCGGTGTTCAACCCCGCTTGAGAGGGATCGCCGGAATAGGTTCAAAAAAGACCGCGGAGTAGCGCGGCGGTACGGTGGAGGAGCGTCGGCGCGTATGTCGTCCCGATCTCGAACGCCCTCTCCGGGCCGGCCATCAGGTATTCGAGGACGGCGGGGCAGCCCCCCGCGGCAAAGGCGATGATGCATCCGTAGGTGAGCAGGCCCAAGAGGGCGATGAACGCAAACGAGAATATGCGGCCCGACTCCCTGATGTCCGGCTGGCCGACGAGCATCTCGGCGATCGACGAATACAGGTGGTGCATGAGCAGGAACCCTGCCGGGACCAGGGCGTACACGGCGATCTTAGGGTGGAGCGCCGGCGAGAGCAGTGCGAACGCGGCCGCGAAAAGCGGGAGGAAGTACGGCGCCAGCGCTATGACGAAGTTCGACTCACGCGAGTAGCGCACCTCGCCGTCGCCGGACGATTTGACGTTGAGCGACTCCCATTTGGCAAAAAAGGCCTTGGCCGCGAGAAGGTGAGTGAGTTCGTGCTCGAACGTCCGGAAGAACTGGCTTCGCCTGAGCCAGGGGTAGCCGAGGAGCGCCGCCCCCGCGCCCGACAGGAACAGGATGTGTCGGGTCTCGAACGCCACGAAATGCCCGGCGATCGGCAGAAGCGCCAGCGCGAACCCCACGGTGAGCGGGATCGAAACGACGATGAAGACGAGTTTCAGGAGCCTCTTCATCATCCGCCCTGTGCCCCCCCTTTCCCGGTCGCCCATTCAATCTGGGCGAGGATCCCCCGCACGACCCGGACTTCGCGCGACGTCACGCGCGCGCGGGTCAGCATTGAGCGGAACATCGGCTGAAGCCTGTTGGGGTTCTGCTCCTTCAGAAACCCGATTCGGCGGAGCAGCTCGCGGCCGCGGACCAGCAACTCCTCGATCTCGGCCGATGGCGGGAGCGGCTCGGATTCGCGCGCCGGCGCCGCGGGCCTTTTGACCGCCGCAGAAAAGACCTCGTGGCACACCACCGCGACGGCATGCGACAGGTTGAGGGACGGGCACGAAGGCGACGACGGGATCGAGAGCGTCCTGCAACACTGCCCGATCTCCTCGTTCGAAAGCCCGCGGTGTTCGGGGCCGAAGACGAGCGCGAGGCGCTTCCCGCCGGCCTGTTTCACGGCAAGCGCTCCGAGCTCGCGCGGCGTCAGGACCTCCCGGTCGCCCAGATCGGCGCGGCGCGTTACCGCGAAAGAGGCCGACGCGTCGGCGGTCGCGTCGAGCAACGAGTCGTGGGTGGTCGTGGCGTCAAGAACATCGGTTGCGTGCGTCGCCATCCGGTACGCGCCGTCGAGTCTCCGCGGCACGGGGCGCACGAGCCTTAAGCGCGGGATTCCAAAATTCTTCGCGGCGCGCGCCACGGCCCCGATATTCTGCGGGCGCTCGGGCTGCACCAGAACGATGACGATGTTGTCGAGGACGGGGTTCAACGGTCCTTTGCCATGTGCACGACGCGCTGGGGATACGGAATCTCTATGCCGGCGCGGTCGAATGCCGCCTTCAGGCGTTTCCGGTACTCGCGCGCCACCGCCCACTGGGCGAGCGGCGCCGTCTTCATCACGAGCCTCAGCACGACCGCGTGGTCACCGAACGATTCGACGCCCAGGACCTCCGGGTCCTCGATGACCTTTTCGGCAAACTCGGGGTCGGCTCGCATCTGCATCGCGGTGTCCTTCATCACCGCGCCGGCCTTGTCGATGTCGGCGTCGTACGAGATGCCGACGTCCAGAACCGCGCGCGACCACGCAAACGACATGTTGCTCACGGTCTGGACCTGTCCGTTGGGGATCACGTGCTTGACCCCCTCGATGTCGCGCAGGACGGTGGTGCGGAGATTGATCTCCTCGACCAGTCCGGACACCGCTCCGATCTTGACGACGTCTCCGACGCGGTACTGATTCTCCAGAAGGATGAAAAACCCGTGGAAGAGGTCCTTGACGATTGACTGCGCCCCGAACCCAATGGCTATGCCGGCGATCCCGGCGCCGGCCAAAAGGGGAGTGACGTTGACCCCGAGCTCCTTGAGCAGGACGTACAGCATTGCAAGCAGCGCAACGATCCTGGCGGACCCGTCGAGGATCCGGACGAGGGTCTCGGCGCGTTTCTCGCGTTCGCTTTTCGTCGTCGGGTCGTCGTCCTCGACAAACCGGATGATGCGCCTTCCCACCGCGCGGACGACCTTGATGAACACCCACAGGACGACGGCCATCACCGCGATGCGCAGCCCCGAGGTGACAAGCCACCCCTCGATCTTCGACCAGATGACTTCGAGCAGCTGCTTCAACATTGCCTCCCGCCTCACTTGTCCGCCGCAGCCTTGGCGAAGGCGGATGTCTCAGGCCTTCTCTGTTTGAGCAGCGAGTTCATCTCGGCAAGCCGTCTTGCCGCCAGGGAGTTGACCGTTCCTTCAGGGTATCTGGCGTCGGGCCCCGCCGCGCCCGCGGGGACGCCCGTGAGGATTTCGATCCCCTCATCTATGGTGTCGACCGCCCAGACATGGAAAGTCCCGTCCTTGACCGCACGCTCGACTTCGGGTCTAAGCACCAGATGTTCAACGTTGCGGCGCGGGATCATGACGCCCTGCGCGCCTGAGAGGCCCCGCGATCGGCACACGTCGTAGAATCCCTCGACCTTGAACGTTGCGCCGCCCACCGGCTGGATCTCGCCCTTCTGGTTGACCGAGCCGGTCACCGCGATCGACTGGTCCACCGGGAGCCCCGAGAGCGCCGAGAGCAGGGCGTAGACCTCCGCCGACGAGGCCGAGTCGCCCTCGACGCCGCCGTACGACTGCTCGAGCGTGATCGACGCGCGCAGGTTGATCGGGGCGCTCCTGCCGAACCGCTCCATCAGAAAGCCCGTCAGGATCATCACGCCCTTGTCGTAGACGGCGCCGGACAGCCCCGCGCGGCGCTCTATGTTGACAATGCCGCCGCGCCCGACGGCGACCGACGCCGTGATGCGGACCGGCCGGCCGAAGTGGTGGTCGCCGAGGTCATAGACCGTCAGGCCGTTAACCGTTCCTGCCGCCGTTCCCGTCGTTTCCACGATGAGCTGGCCGCGTTCGAATTCCTCCTGGACGCGGTCCTCGTCGAGCCCGAAACGCCGCCTGCGCTCGTGGATCGCCTTCTCGACGTCCGCGCGCGTGATCTCGGCGTGACCCTCCTCCCCCGCGAAGTGGTTGGCCTCGCGCAGGAGGTCGGCGACGAACCAGAAGCGGGTCGAGATCTTCCTGCGGTCCTGCGTCAGGCGTATGCCGTACTCGACGACCGCGAGGACCGCGTCCTTGTCAAGCACGCGGAGTTTCTCCTCGCGCACCGCGCGCGTGATGAACGAGAGGTATTTTGCGACGTTGTCGGCCTCGAGGTTCATCTCGGTGTCGAACTCGCTTTTGACCTTGAAGATCTTTTTGAAGTCGTCCTCGAGGGCGTAGAGCATCCGATACGCCTCGTCGTCGCCGATCATGATGACCTTGACGTCGACCGCTATCGGCTCGGGCTTGAGCGCCGTGGGCGGGGCATATCCCGGAGCCTCGAGGTTCTGGATCTCGAGCTGGCGGTGCCGGAGCATCCTTTTCAGGGCCTTCCAGACGCCGGCCTCGCCGAAGACGTCGGCCGCGTTCACGATCAGGAACCCCCCGTCGGCCATGAGGACCGACCCGCCCTTGATGGTAGTGAAATGCGCGCCGCCGTGCGAGGCGTCCTCGTACGGGCGCTCTATGGCCCCGAAGAGGTTGTGGAACGTCGTCGAGGTTTCCTGGACAATCGGGCACTGCTCGCGGCCGGTGTTGTCAAGGACCACGTTGACGCGGTAGTTGACGGTCTGCTCCTGGTACTGCGCCCGCCTGTCGGCGGCCTGCTCGCCGTCCTGGCTCTCGGTCTCCCGGAAGATGTCGAGGTTCTCGATCAGGTTCTCGCGGATCTCGTTAAGATACGACGCCAGTTTCTGTGGCATCGTTTCATGGGGGCGGTCCTTGGAGGGCCGCGGGTCGGGGACCTGCCCAGCGAACGGTGTATAGCGTTCACCGACCTCCGCCACGAGATCGCCTATGGTCGAAGAAAACGTGTCGCGGTCGAGCTGGCGCAGGCGCTCCTCGAACTCGCGGTTTTCCTTGCGGATGCTCCCCATCATCACTTCGAGTTCCGAGCGTTTCTGCTCGAGGACGACCATCATCTTCTGGAAAACGTCGGCCTTGAACTTCCCCGACTCCACGAGGTTTTGAACGTCCTGGATGCTCAAGAGCTTGCCCTTGATGACCGGCGCGACCTCGGGGCGGCCGCTGGGCCCCTCGCGCCCCTGGGCCAGCGCAAAGCCCTGCTTCTTGAGGGCGTTTTCAAAACGCTGGACGCGGTTGCGCTGGCGCCGTTCGTATTGTTTCTGGAGCTTTTCGCGGCGTTTGGCGTAGTCGGTCGCGTCGAAGATCGACTGGACCTCCTTCTTGATGCGATCGAGCAGCTTGTCCATGTCGGCGCGGAACTTGCCGCCGATGCCGGCAGGGAACTCCAGAAGGCGCGGCCGGTCGGGGTTCTTGAAACTCATCACGTAGCACCGGTCAAGGAGCGGCTTGCGCGCGCGCCGGTAAATTGCGAGTACGTCCTTGACGGTCGAGGTGCGGCCGGTCCCCGATTCGCCGCACACGTACACGTTGTAGCCCGGCGCCTCGAGCTCTATGCCGAGTTTCAGGGCGTCCATGGCCCGGTCCTGGCCGATGATCCCCTGCGATTTTTCCGGGAGCGGGGCCCGCTCGTCCACGAAGTTTTTGGCCCACGGTGTTATCAGGATGTCGTCCGGTGCGACCCTGAGCCTGTTTTTGAGGTCCGTCGCGTGAGTGGTCATGCGGCTCCCGCTCCCCCGGAGGTTCAAAAGCGGGCGCGATTCTAGGCGTCGGGGGGTGTCAAGTCAAACCGGCGGGCTTGACGGGCGGCGCGGGCGGCCCGTAGTATCCAAATGCCAACGGGAAAGCCCGGGGACCGGGTTTCAAGGAAAGGTGCCGAAGGTGAATCCTTACACGCACGCGCTGGCCGGATGGTGTGCCGCGCAGGCGGTCTGCCGTCACCGCAGGGACGTGGCGATCGCCGCGGTCGGAGGAGTCCTGGCGGATCTCGACGGGGCAGGGTTGTTCATTGACGTTGCAACAGGGCACTGGAACGGGCCCTACAGGTGGTACGAGTCGCTGCATCACGTGCTGGGCCACAACCTGTTGGCGGCCGGGGCAACGGCGGTGGTCGCCGCTTTTTTCGCGCGCGACCGGCTCAGAACGGGCGTCGTGTTTTTCGCCTTGTTCCATCTCCATCTGCTGATGGACCTTGCCGGCTCGGGCGGGCCGGACGGCGACCTTTGGACGATCTCTTACCTGTACCCTTTGTCGCAAAGGGAGTTCTCGTGGAGCGGGCAGTGGGCGCTCAATGCCTGGCCGAACGTGGTCTTCACAGCCGCTCTTCTGGCCTTGTTCTTCCGGCAGACCGGCCGCCACGGGTTCTCGCCGTTCTGGTACGTCTCGAAACGCTTCGATGAGGAGTTCGTCAGGACCGTACGCAAGTGGTTTGCAGGCAAGGGTGGCGGGACGTGCATGTGAGGGCCGACGCCGAGCAGTGGAAATGACACGGTACATGTTGGACACGTCCGCGTACATCGCCGCGGCGCGGGGGCACGTGCCAATCAAGGAAGCTCTTTGTTTTGCCGATGAGGTGTTCGTGAACCCCATCGTGATGGGAGAACTTCAAGCAGGGTTCCTGAAAGGGTCACAACCTCCCGACGAACTCGCCTATCCGTTTCCAGTAGTCGATCTCGTTCCCGCCCGGGAAGTCGTTGTGGGCGCAATGGTACTCGACGTAGGTCGCCCGGGGGTTGAGCTTCGAGAGCTTCCGGCCGTGGCTCACGGGGATCACGTCGTCGACGTCGCCGTGGAAGAGCAGTATCGGGTAGTCCGCCGCCGAAACGACCTTATCGGTCTCGAACTTGTTTTTCACGACGAACCCGGGCACCCCCATCCCCCACGCCATCGCCGAAACCGAGAGGAACGTCGACTCCAGGATCATCGCCGTCGGCTTGCGCCTCGCGGCGAGGTCCGCCGCCACGCCGCCGCCGAGTGAGCGGCCGTGGAAGATCACCTTCGACCGGTCGACGTCCGTCCGCTTGAGGGTCTCGTCGAGAAACCACACCGCGTCCGAGCCGATGTTCTCCTGCGAGGGTTTTCCGCCCGAGCGCGAGTACCCGCGGTATTCCGGGAGAAGGACAGCGAACCCCAGCAAGCCCCAACCGTCAACGATGTGCGGCTGGTAGTCCTGGATCTCGGCGTTCCCGTGGAAGTACATGACGAGAGGCGCCGGCCTGTCTTTTCGGGGCGCCGGGACGAACAACGCCTCGACCTTCGCCCCGCCTTCGACGTCCCGCGTCATCACCTCCACGCCCCTGTAAGGCGCCCGGGCCGGCGCCGGCGGCGCGTACTGGCGGGGAAAGAGCATCATGTCCTCAAGAAACACGCGCGCGATTATGCCACAACCCGCCCCGAGCGCCAGCACCGTTGCGATCCGCCCGAGCCACTTCTTCATGCCTCTGCCCTTCTCTTGAGAAATGATACCACCGCGCTGGGCGTGGGTCCAACGCGGCCGACTGGCGGCCGACGGGCGCTGGCGTGCCGGATTTCCGAGCACGTTTTCTTGCCCTCACCCTGACCCTCTCCCAGGCGGGAGAGGGGAAAAAGGGCCACACAACACCCGCGTCGGAACGCGTTTCCCGCGTCCCCGGGTCGGGACCGGACCGCTTTCTTCTCGAGTGTTCTTGCTCCACATGCGTGGTCCCTCTCCCGCTGGGAGAGGGTCAGGGTGAGGGTATCAAACGATGGACGCTGAGAATTGTCCGCCGGTCGACAACCTCGATCCTTCCGGGGTGCCACGGACAACCCCAGGTTGTCCGTGAGTGCGGCGCGGCGGAAATACGGACAAGATCCGTCGAACGGACCTTGTCCGTGGCACCCGGCCCGGCGGGTCCGCCCCTGGAGCCGGATGATTTTCCTCCGGAAAATTGTTATATAGTCCGCGTATGTTCAAGGTCGGGCATCCAATGTACCTGTGGCTTCTGGTCATCGTGCCCCTGCTGGCGCTTTTGTACTGGCGCGCGCACGCGCGGTTTGCGCGAAGGCTCCGGGAGGCGGTTGACCCGGCGCTCCTCCCCGTCGTGGCGCCGCGGCACCGGACCTGGCGCGCCCATCTCCAGGCGGGCCTTGTCATCGCGGCCTGCGCGCTCCTCATAGGCGCCGCGGCCTGGCCCATGGCGGGGGTGGGGACGCGCCTTGCCCGCGCGACGGGCATTGACGTCGTATTCGCGATAGACGTTTCCAAGTCCATGCAGGCAAAGGACGTGACCCCCTCCCGGCTCGAGCGCGCCAAGCTCGAGGTCTCGGAGTTCATCAAGACGCTTTCGGGCGACCGCGTCGGGATCGTCGTTTTTGCCGGCGAGGCGTTCGTCCAGTGCCCGCTCACCAACGACTACGACGCGGCGCGGCTTTTCATGCGCTCGATCGAGTGGAACTCGGTCCCACAGCCGGGGACGTCGCTCAAGAAAGCCATCGCGACGTCGCGCGAGATGCTCAGACACGTCCCCGAGGGCGCCAAATCCAAGGTCCTCGTCCTGCTCACCGACGGCGAGGACCACGAAGGCGACGTCGCCGAATCGGCGAAGGCGGCAGCCGATGAGGGAATCGTCATCCATGCCGTAGGTATAGGCTCGACCTCGGGCGAACCTGTGCCGGAGTACGACGAAAAGGGCGTCATGAAGGGGTACAAAAAGGACAAGGCGGGACAGACGGTGTTGAGCCGCCTAAATGAAACCGCGCTCAAGCAGGTGACCAGCGCAACGGGCGGCCGATACGTGCACGCGGTGAACCGCGACCTGGGCATGGATGCGATCCGGGACGAGATCGCGCGGATGGCCAAGACCGAAACGCAGGCGCGGCTCATCATCCAGTACGAGGAGCGTTTCCGCTGGTTCCTACTGCCGGCCGCGGCGTTTCTCTTTTTCGGCGGGGCGGTGCTGCCGATTTCGGCGACGCCGTTGCGGTGGCGGAGGAAGACGAGGCAGAAGGCATGAGGCACGAGGCACGAGGCACGAGTCTTGGAGTGCGGCGGCTTGACGCCGCCTTGTCTTCGCGCCGGCTTGACGGCGCGGGTTGCTCGTTTGCGGAGGCGCGGCGCATGACGGGCGCAAAAACAGTCTCAATAGCGATCGCGCTGCTTGTCTTTGGCGGCTGGAACCCCTTCCTCAAGCAGAACGCCGACGTCAAGTCCGGAAACGAGGAGTACTCGGACGGGAAGTTCGATCAGGCCCTTTTGCACTACGAAAACGCGACCAAGAGCACCAGGGAGTCGCCCGAGTCGCGGTTCAACCGCGGGGATGCGCTTTACAAACAGGGGAAGTTCGACGAGGCGCGGGACGACTACGTGAAAGCCGCGGCCGGCGGGGACAGGAAGTTCAAATCGAGCGCCCTCTACAACCTCGGAAACACGTTTGCCAAGGGCGGCAGGATTCAGGAGGCGATAGACGCCTACATCAAGTCGCTCATGCTCGACCCCAAAAACGCCGACGCCAAGTTCAACCTTGAGCTCCTGCTCAAGCGGGAGGAGGAGCCGCAGCAGCAACAACAACAGCAACAACAGCAGCAGGACCCGCTCGACAAGATGAAGGAGCAGGAAAAACCAATGCCCAGGACCCAGCAACAGGTCAAGCAGTTCGAGGAGCCCAAAGTCGAGAAGGACTGGTAGAGGAAAGGATGAAGGCGGAAGGCGGAAGGCGGAAGATACTCGCCGGCGCGACGCTGACTGCGGCGGCACTGGGCGTCGCCTCGATCGCCCTCGCGGCCGGGTCGGCGCCGGGGATCGAGGCGAACGTCGACCGCGACCAGGTCGCGCTGGGCGACACGTTCGTCTATTCGCTGACCATCGTCTCGGACGTCGACAGCCAACCGTCACAGCTCAGGCTCCCCGACTTCAAGGGGTTTTCGGACATGGGGCGGTCGCAGTCCGAGCAGATCTCGCTCTCGTTCGGGTCCGGCGGGCGCGGTTTTTTGCGGACCAAGACCGTGCGCGCAACGCTCAGTCCCAACAAGACGGGGACGCTCGAGATAGGTCCAGCGACGGCGGTCATCAAGGGGAAAAGGTACGAAGCCCAGAGAATCGCCATAAGCGTCCTCCCCGCCGGCAAGGGGCCGGTGCAGCGGCCGCAGCGGCCGGGGACGACAAGATATCCGTCGATGTGGGACGACGACTTCGACGTCGATTCGGTGCTCACGCGCCCCAAGACGGTGGGGAAAGACGAAATAGTGCTCCGCGCCGGGGTCGACAAGGTGTCGGCCTACGTGGGCGAGCAGGTTGTCTGGGTGCTCCAGCTCTACAGCCGCGTGCCGCTCTCGGGCCTGGACTCGCTTTCGATGCCCAAGTTCGAAGGCTTCTGGACCGAGGACATCACCAGCCCCCAGCGGTACACGAGCGAGACCAAGGTGGTCGGCGGCGTGCAGTACAACGTGTACCTTCTCAAGCGCAAGGGCCTGTTCCCGACCAAACCCGGCCGGCTGGCGATTGAGGCGGCCTCCGCGCAGGTGTCCTACGGCACCTCGGTGTTCACCCCGGGACAGCGCGCCAACCGGCAGAGCGAGGCGCAGGAAATCGAAGTCAAGGCGCTCCCCGAGTCCGGGCGGCCGCCCGGGTTCAATCCCGGCAACGTCGGGCAGTTCACCCTCCGGACCGAGGTGTCGGCGCACACGACCCGCCTTGACCAGCCCATAACCGTGCGTTTCGTCGTGAACGGCACCGGGAACGTGAAATACGTCCAGATCCCAAGGCTTTCGCCGGGCGACGATTTCAAGGCGTACGACCCGACTGTTTCGGAGAAGGTGAACACCACGAAACACCGCTTTTCGGGCGAGCGCCAGTGGGAGTACCTCCTGATCCCGCAGAAGGTGGGCAAGGCGATCATACCGGAGGTGGCGTTACACTTCTTCGACCCGGCGTCCGGGCAGTACCAGAGCCTCTCGTCCGGCCCCATCGCCGTCGAGGTGACCCCCGGCACGGGCGAGTCCGCGACCGTTTCAGGGAAGGCCGCCGCAAAAGGGCCGACGGTCCAGGCCGGCGTGCGGCCCATCCGCTACAACAGCCGGCTCGAGGCCATGGACCCGGCCTGGCACCGTTCATGGCCGGTGAAGGCAGTTTTCGTCCTTTTCCCGCTCGCCTTCATCGGCGTGATCGGCTATGGCCGCATCCTCGCGTTCGTCAGGCGCGAAACCCCGTATTCAAAACAAAAGCGGGCGCACGCGCAGGCGTTTCGGCGCCTCAAAGCGGCGGCCAGGATGCTCAAGGCCGGGCGCGAAGCGAAGGCCGAGGAGTTCTTTGCCGAAATCGCGCGCGTGCTCCGCGAGTATCTGACGTACAGACTTGGGCGCGAGGCGGCAGGGCTCACCGTCGATCAGGTGCGGGACCTGATGCGCGAGGCGGGGGTCGACGAGGTGCTTTCGGCGCGGGTGATCCAGGAGGTCGAAAACTGTGACTTCGCCCGTTTTGCGCCCTCCGCCACACGGCGCGAGGAGATGGAGCGGAGCCTCGAGCGGACCCGGGAGCTTTTGGTCGAGCTGGAGAAGAAGGGATGAACGCCGCAGCGCTCTTGATGGCCCTTGCGGCCGCCGTCGCCGGCCCTGTGGAGTTCCGCGAGGCAAACGAGGCGTTCCTTCACGGCCGGTACGACCATGCCATAGAAGGATACCAGGCGCTCATTCGCGCCGGGACGTGGAACCCGGACGTCCACTACAATCTTGGCAACGCCTACCTCGCCTCGGGCCGGCGGGGGATGGCCGTCCTGCACTACGAGAGGGCGCTCACGCTCAATCCGGACGACGACGACGCGAGGTCAAACCTCGAGTTCGCCAGGCGCCACCTCCAGGACGAGGCCGCGTTCATGCCGTCCATGAAGACTCCGGTCGAGGACTTCTTCAGGGGGCTGCCGTTCTCTCCGTTGCTTTTCATGGCGATGGTCTCGTGGGCGCTCGCGTTCACGCTCCTCCTTGTGCGCCGCCTGTTCATGGCCGGCGTCGCAAGGCGGATTGTGACCGCAATTCTCATCCCGGTCGCGTCGGTGGCGGCGCTCACGGCCGTCCTTTCGGCGGGCGGGGTCTGGGTGCGGGAGTACCGGCCGCGGTGCGTCGTCCTTTCGGACGCCGCGGAGCTCAAGGAGGGCCCCAGCGACTCGTTCAAGTCGGTCGTAACCCTCCGCGAGGGCGTCACCGCCGGCCTCCGTGCCAAAGAGTCCGGCTGGGTCCGGATCACCCTCCCCAGCGGCGTCACCGGCTGGGTCAAGACCGACGCGATAGAGAAGATCTGACGATCAACGACCGACGACTCACGACTTCAAACGAGGTCGTCAGCGTTCGTTCCCTCTCTTTTTTCAAGCGTTTTCTGGCCAAGAGAGCGCAATCGAGTTTCCATCCGCCGGCGGTGCGTCGCGGCCCAGTAGACTCTCTTGCACGCCGGGCAACGCGAGAAGACATCCTGCGTTCTTCGGACGTACACGGGCACCTCGTCCGACAAGGATTCCTTTTCCACGCGCTCCAACGGCTCGTTGCACTCCACACAGCGGGTGAAGGCCCGCTCCAGCGGGTCGATCGGGTACGCGCCCAGGAATTCGAGCACCTGTTCCTGCACAAAGTTGCTCCTGATGAAGAACCGCTCGACGCGCGTCCTCCGTTTCATCAAACCGGTGTCGCGCGTGACAAGCACCCTCCGTTCGGCCAGCGCCTTGTCCAGCACTTCGGGCGCGAGAAGCCCCTCGGCCGATGCGCAGTCCACCCCCATCATCCGAAGCCACCGCCCGAGCCTCCCGACCATCCGGTCGGCGAGGAAACTTTTCTCGTTTGACTCGAACCCGTCCATGCAGTCTAATTATACCAGCGCGGAGGGCGCGCCGCGAAACGACACGAAAGACGCAGAACATTGCTCCAGTCGCAAAAAAAACCTTTCTTCACGCAAAGACGCAAAGACGCCAAGTCGGCACCACGGAATTCTTGGGTTGTCTTTGCGGGCTTTGCGCCTTTGCGTGAGACGATCCTGTTTTCTCGCGGAGGTGGCATTTCACTCTGAAACGGGCCGGGGTGCTGGATGAACAGGTTGACCGCTTTCCTGATTTTCGCAGCCGCTGTGGTGGCGTTCGGCAACTGCAAAAAGGCCGGCCCGTGTCCGGCGGAGATGGCGGTTGTTGAGGGCGCGAAGGTCTGCATCGACCGGTTCGAGTCGTCGGCGGGGCGTGATTTGAAGGGGAACCTCGGGCCGGCGGTCTCCAAAAGGGGCGCGATCCCGGTGGACTCGGTGGCGTGGGTCGAGGCCGATGCATCGTGCAAGGCGGCCGGGAAGCGCCTTTGTTCCAGCGACGAGTGGACTGGTGCCTGCCGCGGGAAGGAAGGACGGCGGTTCCCGTACGGCAAGGAGTTCGAACCTGAACGCTGCAACACCTACCAATATGGGAAGAAGACGGGGAAGACCGAAAAACGACCCGCCGGGTCGATGCCGACATGCGACAACGGGTCGGGCGTGATGGACCTTTCGGGGAACGTCTGGGAATGGATGGCCAATACCGATCAGACCGGGGTTTTGCGCCAGCTCTGGGGCGGCGGGTTCGCCAACGACAACCACGAAAACGAGTTGACGTGCGGCTTCAAGAAGCCGATGTACCAGCCGCCCAAGGGGAATTTTTCGGGGATCGGCTACAGGTGTTGCCGCGCCGCGAAGCTCTGATTTTTACTCGGCTTTGGCCGGTGCCGGCGCGGGCGGCGCCGGGGGCGTTTTCGGGGTCGCCGCGGCGGCCGGCAGGCCCTTCTTGGCGTACTTGCGCATGAACCGTTCGATGCGTCCGGCCGAGTCGACGAGTTTTTGCTTGCCGGTGAAGAACGGGTGGCAGTTCGAGCAGATGTCGATGGTGAAGTCCTTCCTCGTGGAGCGTGTCTTTATGACGTTCCCGCAGGCGCAGGTGATGGTGCAGTCGTTGTACTGGGGGTGGATCTTTTCTTTCATCGGCCTTCTCCTCTTTTCGGGGGTCGCCACGCGAACTTCTCCCCCGATCCCCCTGCTCGCTCCGGCGGAGCAAGTCCGCCTGCACTCGCCCCGGCGCCAGAGGGCGCGTAATGTAGCCGCAACCCCGCGCGTTGTCAAATCCGGTTTGACTTCGCGGGGGCGTACGGAATATGGTGTGTCCGCCCGGAGATTCATCATGCGCACGGCGTACATCCTCAAGACCGAAACGCGTATCCATCCGTTCGGCGACCCCGCCGGCGCGGCGTGGGTGGGCGGGGGCACGCTCGCGGCACTTCAGGACGAGGAGCTTTCGCTTGCCGGGATTCGTCCGGTGCATGTGAACTCACTTGCCGGCCTCCCTCCCGTCGGGCCATTTCTTCTCCTTCCGGACCGCCTGTACGTCTCGGCGCGCTGCGCGGCCGTGTTCGCGGCAATGGTCGAGGACTCGGGCGACAACGCGATGCTGTGCATGCCGCGGTCGCCAGTTACCGAGTACGCCCGCCCTCTCTCGAGCGTTCGCGACGTTTCGCTCCCGGCGGCGCGGGAGGCCGTCGCGTACGATCTCTTCTACGTCGGGGGCCGCCTGCCGGCGCCGGCCGGCGGGAAGGCGGGGACAGATGGAGTTTTCGAGGCGCTGGCCGCAAGCTGCGCGAGGGTGCTTGTGCGCCCGTCCTATTCCGTCGATCGGTTGAGGCACCCCAACGTCGGCCACAGGCCGTACGTCACGCAGGTCCCGGTTTCGGACTCCATTGCCGCCCATGTCGAATCATGGGTCCACGTATTGTGGCTCAATCACGTGCTTGCCAGCCTCGTTGTGCGGCGCGCGCTTGCGGCGAAACCGGGACCCGTCGAGGTGCTCCGGCGCGCGGCGGTGTCGGCAAACGTACCGGGGTGCGTCGTGAACAGCGTCGTTGGCGGTACGCTCGACGCCCATCCGACGGCGCGCATCGAGAACTCGATCGTGGGGAGCGGCGCCCGAGTCGGGGCGCGCGCTCTCGTAAAGGACTGCATTCTCGGCGACGATGTCGTTGTCGGCGACGGGACCAAGTTCGTCAACTGCGTCGTCGGTGACCGGTGCAACTCGCTTTCGGACTCGCTTTTCGTGCGCTCGACGTTTTACCCGGACGCGACGCTCTCGAACCTTTTCGTGCGCGAATGCGTGGTAGGGCGGTTCGCGTTTCTCACGACGGCCGTGCTCTGTTTTGCCGACTCGCACGAAGGGCCGGTCCGCGTGTTCCACGACGGTCAGATGCGATCCACCGGCCGCCATGTGCTGGGCGCCTGCATGGGGCACGAGACTACGCTCGGGACGCGCGCGATCTTCCTGCCCGGTCTCGCGCTTCCCAACGGCTGCATAATCGTGATGCCGCCGGGCGAGGGGGTCCACAAGGTGCCGGCAACGGGAGACCCTGCGGTCCCGCTCGTGTGGGATGCCGGCACGCTACGGCCCGTCGAGGCGGTATTTCCCGGCTACCGGCCGGCGGACGCGGAGCCGGCGGAAGGTCCGGGGGGAATGGCGAGGGACTGCGGGGGGCGGTCGCCACCTGCGAGAGGACGAGGCACATGAGGAACAAAAAACGCCCGACGTTTGAAGGGTACATCTGCCGGACCGGGACCACCATTGAGCCGTTCTGCGAGGACGCGTCGGACTCGCTCATCGCCAACGAGCCGCTCATCGAGACGCAAAAGAGGGCGATTCGGCGCGCGGGGGGGACGCCGCGGCAGGTCAGGGCGCCCTCGGAGCTCGGGCCGGGTCCGGCGGTTATCTTGTTCGACCGTGTCTACGTGAGCGACAAGCTCATGAAGGACTTCGTCAAGGCGGTTGACCCCGCGGCCCCGGCGATGCTCGGCCTCGCGAGGTGCATTTCGGTTGAATTCAACCTCCCAATCCAGGATGTCGTGATCGAAGACAGCGGCGTGTTCTACTCGTGTTTCTGGGTCCCGGACGCCTCGCGGTATGCGGGCGAACCCGATTTTTTGGCGCTGGAGAGCAGGCTCAAGGCCGACGCCGGCCGGGTCGTGGTCAAGATGCGTGAGCTCTCCGCGTCACTTCGCCTCCCGTCGCTCGCGCGACAGTCCAGGGTCTTCAAATTCCCAATCACGTCGAGCGTCGCGGCTCACGTCGTCCACTGGGTGACGCTTCTGCGCCTCAACTCACTCCAATGGGGGGTACGCTGGCTCGAGTACATGCGCGGGGACGCGCTGGGGATGGCCCAAAAAACCGTCGGGGCGCTCGCCTCGGCGGCGACCGTGAATCCTTATCGCCTGATGTCGAAGATCAACGTCGTGGGGCCGGACTGCGAGATCCACCCGTCAGCCTACGTCGAGGCCTCGTTTCTGGGCCGCGGCGTCAAGATCGGCGCGGGTGCAACGGTCCGGAATTCTTTTCTGGGCGACGGGGCGGTCGTGGGCGACGCCGCGTACTCCATGAGCTCGGTTTTGGGGGCCGAATCGTATCTTACCGAGGGGACGGCGCTCATCTGGACGGTGGTATACCCGGGTTCGTCGGTCGGAAACGTCAAGATCCAGATGTCGATGATCGGCCGCGACACCTACGTCGGGATGTGGTGCTCGTTTCTCGATGCCAAGTTCATCGGCGACATCATGGTCGGGCACAGGGGCGGGCTCGTGTCGGCGGGGACGTCGTTTCTGGGGTCGTGCGTCGGGAACAACTGCGTGATGGGCGGAAAGGTGCTCATCATGCCCGGGCGCGCCATCCCGAACGGGACGTTCATGGTGATGCGCCCCGACGAGTGCATCGTAGAGATACCGGAGCAACTCCCTGCCGGCGTCCCGCTCATCAGGGAGAACGGAACGCTCGTGGCGCTCAGGAAGGCATGAGGCACGAGGCTCGAGGCACGAGCAGACGGCTATCTGCCGGTCCCCAGCTCCGTTTCCGTGAACAACCCTTCAAAGAGCGGTCCGGTGAGGTAGCGTTCGCCCGAGTCCGGGAAGACGACCACTATCTGTTTGCCTTCAAACTCCGGAGTTCCGGCCAGGCGCACGGCGACCGCGGCGGCGGCGCCGCACGACACCCCCGATAGAATGCCCTCTTCGCGCGACAGACGCCTTGCCATCGCAATGGCCTCGTCGCTCGAGACCTTTTCGACGCGGTCCACCATCGAGAGGTCGAGTACGTCCGGAATGAACCCGGCGCCGATTCCCTGGATCTTGTGCGGGCCCGGCTTGAGTTCCTGCCCCGCGAGCTTCTGGGAGATTATTGGCGATTCGGCCGGTTCGACGGCAACCGACAGGATCTTTTTACCTTTGGTGCGCTTGACAAAACGCGACACACCCGTAATGGTTCCGCCGGTGCCCACGCCCGAGACCAGCACGTCGACGTTGCCGTCGGTGTCGTCCCAGATCTCGGGTCCCGTGGTCTTTTCGTGAATGGCCGGGTTCGCGGGGTTTTTGAACTGCTGGGGCATGAAATACCGTTTGGGGTCGCTTGCGACAATCTCTTCGGCCTTGGCGACCGCGCCCTTCATCCCCTGCGGTCCGGGTGTGAGCACCAGCGCGGCGCCGAGGGCCTTGAGGATCTTCCGTCGCTCGAGGCTCATGGTTTCGGGCATTGTGAGCGTGATGGGATACCCGCGCGAGGCCGCAACGAACGCAAGCGCGATGCCGGTGTTGCCGCTCGTCGGCTCGACGATCTCCTTGCCGGGGCGGAGCAACCCCTTCTCTTCGGCATCCCACACCATCGACGCGCCGATCCGGCATTTGACCGAGTAGGCGGGATTTCGACCCTCGATCTTGGCGAAGATCCGTGCCCTGGCGCCGTCTTTGACGCGGCTGAGTTCAATTAGAGGGGTACGCCCGATCGAGAACGAGTTGTCTTTGAAGACGTTGCCCATGAGCCGTTCTCCTGTCATACATGACCGCCCCAATCATATTTATAGAATATGCACGCCATGGCGACTTGTCAAGACGAATCGTCGAAAACCTACTGGGGCCTGCCGAGGATCTCGACGCGCAACTCAATCACGGTTTCGTCTCCGGCGGTATCGACCGACGCCTTGCCCACCGTGCCCAATTCCTTGAGCTTCCCGACGAGCGCAACCAAGTTCTTCGAGGCGATCTCGACAAAGTAGACATCTCTGTCGAAGCGCACCTGTTTTCTGGTGAGGCGCGCACCGACGGAGGGGAGCAACTCGAGCAACTTCTCGCCGGCGCGCGGCCGCTCATCGACGCGCACCGTGACGACCTGTGGCGGGGCCGATGCCGCCGGCGCGGAGAACGCGGACTTCGCCCGTGGCCGCTCTTCGGCCTCCGCTTTCTCTTCGGCCCCCGCCTTTTTTGACTCGTCGAGCCACGGTCGATCGAGCGCCATGTCCGCCCCGGTTTCCCGCGCCAGTCCCGCCGGCGGGGGCGGTGCGGGTTCCGCGGGTGCTGCCTCGAGTTTCCGCGGTGCCGGGCGTTCGGCCTCGACTGTCCGGGCCGGCGCGGGCGGAGGCGACTCAGTGAAACCGATTTCGTCGGAATGGAGTTCGCGGGGCTTCGAGGCTTTCTCCTCTTCGGGTTTCTTGTACCGCGGTCCCTCGAATCCGGCGGCCCCCGCGCCGGCCGAGGCGCGCGGGGTCTCAACGTCCGACTGTTTGGCTTTCTTTTCAAGGACCAGGGACGTTTTGGATAACTCGTCGGGAGCGGGGGGCGCCTTTTTTGCAGGCGGGGGCGCGGCAAATCCTTTTTTGTCGGAATCTTTCGAAACGGGCGCGCGGCGCGGGCCAGCCTTGTCCACGGCCGCTCGCATCTGCTCATCGCGGGCCTGAGGGCGTTCCGCCTCGGAAACGACGGGTGTCCGACTCTGATACGGCCCGACCTCGATCTCGACCTTCTTCGCGGCAACCTCGCGCGATTGCGCCTTCTCCGGCGCACGCGGGGGATCCATGTCGGAGGGCCGGAGGGATTCGGGCCCCACGGTTCGATAGATCTGGATTGCGATGACCGCTACCAGGACGGCAGCGAGTGCCTCCAAGGGCAGCTTGATATGGAGCGGGAACAGGATCCGTTTGAGCAGACTCAGCTTGGGGACGGAAGCTGCCCTGACCTCCGCCATGATCTTTTTGGCAAAAAACGGCGGCGGTTCGATCTCCGGGAGTTCCTTGACGAGGTGCGCCGCTTTCCTGAGCGCCGCAAGCTCGCGGGTGCAGTGCTCGCACGCCGCCACGTGGGTTTCGATCTCTCTCGTTTCGTCGGCGGGCAGCGCGGTGTCGAGCAGGGCGGGGAGCAGGCCTTTTGCGTGTTCGCAGTTCATCCGAGATCCTTTATGACCTCCGAGAGGCAGTCCTTGATCGCAAGCCTCGCCCGAAAGAGCCGCGATTTGACCGTCCCGTCGGGCACCTTGAGCATGCTCCCGATCTCCTCGTACGACAGCTCCTGGATGTCCCGGAGCACCAGCACTTCCTTCTGTTCGCCCTCGAGCGCGTCTATGCAGTCCTGGACCCGGGCGTCCCTTTGTTTCCGCTCGAGCAGATCGGTTGCCGATTCGGCGTCGGAGCGCGGTTCGTGCCGGATTCGGCCGTCTTGGGTTTCGCGATCGTCGTCGAGCGAACGGCATTCATGGCAGGCCCGGCTGGCGCGTTGCTGCAACCTGTTTCTTGCATGGTTGAGCACTATCGTCGTCATCCACGTCGAGAATTTCGCCTCTTGCCTGAAACTGCCGATTGCACGGTACGCCGAGAGAAACGCCTCCTGCACAACGTCGCACGCCTCGTCGAAGTCGCCGAGCATCCTGTAAGCCGTGTTGAGCATGCGCCGCTGGTGCCTCTCTACGAGCGCCTCGAAGGCCGCCGCCTCGCCGTTTTGACTTCGCGTGATGAACCCGGCATCGTCGTCGGGTCCCGCCGACGGCCGTCTGCCTTCGTTGCCCATGCGTAAAGCACAGCCGATGCCGCGGCGCCTGTCAAGATCATTTGCGTGGCGATCATTGTGACAACCTCCCTCTCCACTCCGAAAAGGACGGCCGGGACCGAGGAGGGGTTCGGTCCCGGCCGCGCAAACCCGCCGACTAGCGGACCTGCTCGAAAGTGATGGTCACGGTGGACTCGCGGCTGTCCGGACTCGGAGCGAAGCCCCATTTTCCGACGACGCGCTGAATGCAATGTTTCGCCGACCAGCCGAAAACCGACAGGCCGGACACAACCTTGACTTCCCTGACTGTGCCGTCGGCCCGGACGGTGACCGAGAGGACCAGTTTGCCGCGCAGATCGCGAAGCCCCGGGCAACCCGCAAGCTCGTGGAGCCGCGACTCGACCACACGGGCTGCCGTTTCGTTGGAAAGACCACCCGAGACCTTCAGCTCAACCGTCCTGAGCGTCATGCCGGTCCCGTCCGCATCGTCCTGCGATTTGACTGTCTTCGCTTCCTCGAGTTTGGCCGGAGCGTCCGGCACGGCCTTCAGTTTCCGGTCGTACGACGGAGCGGCCTCCATCTTCATCGCATCGGCCTTTCCATAGGCGACGTGTTCTTTTGCTTTCATCACCGCGCTTCTGGCGGCGCGCGGCGGCGCGTAGTAACCGGTTGTCGCGGCAGGGGCAGGGGCGGAAGCGGCGAATCCCTGGGCTCCGCCCACGGCGTAGTTGCTGACGCCTTCGGGGAGGGGGAGGGGCTGTTTCACCGTCGTCTGCTGGCCGGTCTTGTTGCGGACCTCTGAATCAATGGCGACAAACGAGGTGTAGGCCGTGAGGAGGTTGTAGGTGAGTCCC
>JACRCP010000223.1 GCA_016218965.1 Deltaproteobacteria bacterium
AGCGGGACGCTCACGGCCGCTTGGAACAGCCAGGCGGCAAATCTCATGCTCGCCTCGCCCGACGGCGCCGCCGGAGCGCCCGTATTCAGGGCGTTGACCGACGCCGACATTCCCGACACGATCACCGCCTCGAGTTACTCGTTGACGTCCCACAACCACGACGCGACGTACGTGAACGAGGGCCAGGCGGACTCGATTACCGCCACAATGGTGGCCTTTAACTACGCCGGCTCGTCGAGCGAGGGCGGGGGCGCGACGACGGCACTGGCGCTCAACGCCAACGGGGGCAACTGCCCGGCGGGGCAGTACCCGCTGGGCGTCGATGAAAGCGGGAACGCGGAGAGCTGCACCGCGGCCGGCACCGGCACGGTCACAAACGTGGCGACTGGAACCGGATTGACCGGAGGCCCCATCACGACCACGGGAACGATCTCCCTGTCGACACCAGTCTCCATCGCCAACGGGGGGACGGGTGCGATCACGGCATCAGCGGCGCTGTCCAATCTCGGCGGTGCGTCCCTCACGGCGGCGAACACGTTTACCGTCGGTCCGCAGACCATCCAGACGGGGGCTGACGCGAACAAGGGATTGATTGTGAAGGCGAATTCGGCGACTCAGAGCGCGAAGCTGCAGGAATGGCAGAACAGCGCCGGCACGGCCGTCGCCTCGAGTGATGCCGCGGGAAAGCTCACGGTCGTCCGGGTGGATCCGCCGGTCAAGATAAATGGGAAATGGTACGCGACCTACGGCTGGGAGGGAGTCGGTCTGCGCACCGATGTCGTGGGTGAGACGCGGCTTGAGAACGGCCGCGCCGAAATAGACATCGCCGCCCAGCCGGAGGCCTCCGACCTCTGGCTCTTCTACAACGTCGTGGCTGAGGACACGATTGTCCCGTTTGTCTCGGCCCAGGACGACGCAGTGGTGACA
This sequence comes from Deltaproteobacteria bacterium, assembly GCA_016218965.1. Lineage (GTDB taxonomy): Bacteria > Myxococcota > SpSt-1050 > SpSt-1050 > JACRCP01 > JACRCP01. The sequence goes on from JACRCP010000223.1 coordinate 928, forward strand.
GGCAGAATGAAAGGGACGCTGCTGAAGATAAAGTCGCTGCTTGGAAAGAAGGACGCGCTCGTAAGGTACAGGCTCTCCGGAAAGCGTATCGACATGAACCTGCCCGCCGAGGAAGTGAACGTGAGAGCGGAGGAAGGCGGCGCGGGCGTTGACGTGGACAAGTACAGAAACGCGAACATGGAGAAGCAACCCTGACATGAAAAGTCTCTCCATACCAGGTCTCACTCTGAGAGGGTGCGTGCTCGCCATGACGGCGGCGGCGGTCGTCACTTTCGCCTTCGCCGCGCCGGCGTGGGCCGTGGCCAGGTCCTGGATCGGAGCGGGCGCCGGAGGCGCGGGTACAGACTTCAACACCGGGACGAACTGGAACCCGAACGGCATTCCGACGTCCGCCGACGACCTGACAATGACCATCACCGCCACTGCGTACGTCACACTCAGCGCCGATATCACGGTTGGCTCGCTGACCATAAGCCTTTCCGGCAACGCCAAGGCGTTTGAACTTGATGCCCAAACCTACATATTCACCATCAATGGCGCCACAAGCGCAAATATCACAAGCGGAAACAACAGCCAAATCTACATCGACGTAGGCAACAGCCCCGGACGGATCAACTACAACGGCAATGTGACTGCAGGCGCGGCATCAGCCAACTCTTTTGCGGCCCCCATCTGCACTTACAGCGGGCAGACGACCGGCACCGTCACATTTCGCGCAGATCTGACTTTCAATGCCAGTGGGGGGACCTGCGCCAATACCTATAAGCCTGCGACTGTGATCTTCGATGGCACCGGAACCCAGACAGTCACCGACAACGACAACAACTGGATGAAGTACTTTGGATACAGCTCCACTCTGATCGGGAGCGCAAACACACCCACCGCAGTATGGGCGGGAACCACGACCGGAGGCACCCAGATTTCGGGCGACCTGACCGTCAATGCGAACAGCACCCTTGATCTCACTACCAAGACCCTTAATCGCTCCGCCGCCGGAGGTACGCTTGCCCTCAACGCCGGGGCGGCGATGAAGCTGGCCGCCGGGTCCGGCGGCCAGACCGGCTCAAACTTCCCCAGCAACTTTACGACCTTCACGCTCAACGCCGCGAGCACCGTGGAGTACAACGGTACAGTCGCCCAGACTGTCTTCGCCACGCCCACCTACGGCAACCTCACCGTCGCCAACAACTCGACCAAGACCGCCGGGAATGCGCTGACGGTAGCGGGAAACGTCCTGATCAACCCCACGGCGACATTCGATGTCAGCGCGTCCAACTTTGCCTTGTCCGTCGGCGGAAACTGGACGAACGACGGGACGTTCAACGCCAGAAGCGGCACCGCGACCTTCAATGCAACAGCCGCAAAAACAATCGGTGGATCGCAGGATACCACATTCTTCAACCTGACACACACGACATCCGGAGACATCAAGTTCGGCGATGCGACGACGGGGGGAAGGACCTTCACCATTGCGGGCACGTTCAACTGGAGCGGGAGCAACCTGATCATAGGCAACAGCGCAGCTCCGGCGCTTTCCGACACGCTCGCCCTGCCGGGCTCCCTCACCATCCCGGCGACTTTTGCATTGACGATGTACAATTCCAGCACGCTAAAGCTCAAGGGCGACTGGACCAACAGCGGGACGTTCAACGCTGGAACCGGCACGGTGGAATTCAACGGCAGCGGAACGGATTTGTCGCCGCAGACAATCAACGGCTCCCTCACGACATTCTACAGGGTCGTGGTTTCCAACAACAGCACCGTGAAACTGAACGTAGACGCCAACTTCCAGTCGGAGCTGGTCCCTACCGCCGGGCAGTTCTATCTGCCGGCAACCACGTCCAGCTGGATCAACGTCCCCTAGCCCGACCAGGACGATTCCCGGCCAAATTTGTTTCAGGTCGGCATGGTTGCGCTCGCGGCGGATGATCGGATAGTCTGCGCGGCGTGAAGCTGATTCATTTTCAAAAGAAGCTGGGTCTTCCGGGGGCCGTGTCGGTGGCAGTGGGGGCGGTCATCGGCGTCGGGATCTTCGTCATCGTTGGGCCGATCGGGGCGAATACCGGGCCGTGGATGCCCCTCGCGTTTGCGGTGGCGGCGGTACCGGCGATCTTCGGGACAATCGTCGCCATCGCGCTCGGCGGAGCGATTCCGTCCGATGGGGGGGGGTTCTTCTACACGCGGAGTCTGCTGGGGCTTCGGCCCGGGGCCGTGACGAGCGCGCTGATCGTCACCGGGGCGCTCGGGTCGATCGGGGCGGTGGCGATCGGGATCGCCGACTATCTTTCGGCATCGTACTTCCCGGGGGCGCCGCGGGGACTCGTCGCCGCCGCGATCATCCTCGCCACGTGGGGGGTCAACGCCATTGGCGTGATGGCCTCCGAGAAGCTCCAGATCGCGATGATTGTCCAGCTTGTCAGCGCGCTCCTTCTGGTCATCGTCGGCGCTTTGATCGGCGGCGCGGCGCCGGACTTCTCGCGGCCGCTCCCGGCGGGCGCGGCGGGGTTTGCCGAAGGGGCGGTCGTCGCGATGCTCACGTACACCGGCTTCAACATCATGGGCGAGCTTGGCGACGAGGTCGAGAACCCCCGGCGGAACATCCCGCTCACCATCGCCTTTGGCCTGGGGATCGTCATTGTCGCCTACGTCGGCCTCGGCTGGATTGTCGCGGGTTCGATGAGCGTGGCAGAACTCAAGGTTTCCAAGACCGCGGTGCTCGACACGGCCTCGCGGCACCTCCCGTGGCCGTGGGCAACGCACTACCTGAACCTCGCCGCGCTGTTTGCGGGCCTCACGTCAATCAACGCCGTCTTCCTCGCCGTCCCCCGCGAGCTCTCGGCACTCTCCGAGGAAGGGCTTCTGCCGAAGTGGGTGATGGCGTTCAACGAAAAGCGCCAGACGTTCCCCGCCGGGATCGCCATCACCGCGGCGGCCGGTGTAGCCCTCGTGCTTCTGGGCCTCAACCCGGACATCTACGGCCTGCTCTGCGTGGCCGGCCTGATGCTCGCCAACGTGTTTCTCTCAATCGCCGCGATGCGCCTCCACAAGGTCTTCCCCGACAAGGCCGCCACTGCGCCGCTCTCGATCTCACGGCGCTGGCTGATTCCATGCTCGGTCGTGAGCGCCCTCCTGTCGATGGGCTTCGGCGTCCTCGCCGTGTATTTCTACTGGCCGGTGGGCGTGGGTGTGGCGGTCGTCGTCGCGGTCGCGTTGGGTCTGTCCAGACGAAGCGAGAAGTGAGGCCCCCGGCGGGCTTGTGCGGTGGCGGAAGACGGATGGCCCCCGGCGGGCTTGTCCCGCCGGAGCCGGTGATTGGGCGCAGGCAGAGGTCAGAAGTTAGAGGTCAGAGGTCGACACCGCCCCGCTCCACATGATCCCGTGGCCGGTGCGTGAAGGGATGGAGGGGTTGAGGGGGAGGGGCCGGAGGACGACTGACGACGCACGACTCACGACGCGAGGCGCGACGGCATCATTTTGCCCTCACCCTGACCCTCTCCCGGTGGGCTGACCATTGCCCTCATTTTTTTCTGGACACGGACAAGTTCGTCTGTTAGCCTTGGCGCGTGGTCACGGTTGGCGGACGAACATTCTCCGACGATATCCTCGCGCACATAGCCCAGGCGATCCGCGATGTGCCCGATATCTCGCGTAGCAAACTCTCTCGGCGTGTCTGCGAATGGGCGGACTGGCGCAATTCGGCAGGTCGCTTGCAGGAGATGAGTTGCCGCAAGGCTTTGCTTGAGTTGAACCGCCGCGGCATGATCGAGCTTCCTGCGGTTACCAA
>JACRCP010000026.1 GCA_016218965.1 Deltaproteobacteria bacterium
AAGGACGCATACGGTTTCCATGACTGGCAGTACTTCCGTCTGAAAATCCTCCGCAAGTGCGGCAAACTCGAATCCGACGATTAGATCGGCATTGAACCCCTTTTTTTCAGAGAGGGACCCACACTAATTCCAGAAGTTCCAAGTTCTCTCTCTGCGGTCTCTGCGCCCTCTGCGGTTGCAAGCCCGAATTCCGATGCCGGAATCTCTGTGAACTCTGCCTGCCCTCCGACCCGTCCTCCGCAGAAGCTCTGCTTCGGAGGGTGGAAGCCCTGCGAAGGATGGGTGTCCTCTGTGGCAAAAACTGCGACGGATGCCGCAACACCCTCTGTGATCTCTGTGTCCTCTGTGGCAAAAGATCCTGCCGGGGTTTTTGCCTCGACCTCTCTCCGTCTCCGCCGGGAGATCGCCGCGCTCTCGCACTACGTTCCCCGGATTACCACCGTAACCTTTATCGAAGTTTTCGCTTTCTTCTTTCTGAAGCTCTACCGGGCAAGTCTCATCGAGATCAAGTTCTACCAAAACGAGTTGACCAGCCTCGCGGCCACCGGCGCCAAGTTCAAATAATGGTGCGGGGTGGCACGGGCAACCCCGGGTTGTCCGTGTTGTGTGGGTCACGGCACCCAGGTCATTTTCGAACTTTGAACCAGACGTGCTCGGGGCCGGCGGCCTTGCCGCTTCTCACGAGCTCGACCTTCATTCCGACCTCGATGGTGTCGCCGGTTTTGGTCTGGAGTCTCCCGAAGACGCTCCCAACCGCGCCGGGGAACGCCACCTGCACCACCACCTGCGGCTCGTCCAGAAGATGCCCGGCTCTGTCCTCGTGCACTATCGAGAACGCCGCGATCACGCCGCTCCGCGGCTCAAGGGCTCTGGCGCCGCCCTTCGGATCGAGCGCGATCATCCCGTACTCGCAGAACGCGGCCGGCGGGATGTGTACGGCGTCGCAGTGCGGGCAGTGCGTGCCCGAAAGTTTGCCCTTGGCCAGGTCGGTGAAAAACTTCGAGCCGCCGAGCCCGGCGGTGTACACGTAGCTCATGGGGATCCTGCCGGGGTACGCCTTGGCGGTCGCCGCGTCGAGTTCGACGGGCTTAATGGGCGCCGGCGTCGCATCGACCTTTTCGTTTTTCCCAAGCGGCCTGAAGTACCTGATGTCGGTCACCGTGCCGGTCCGTTCGGCCTGGGGTTTCCAGACCGCCTTCACGCGCATCCCCCAGGTCACGTCCTTGGGGGCGATCTCGGAAAGCACGTGGCACAGCCCCATCTCGGGCGTCGCGCCGTCTATGGCGATCACCGCGATGATCTTCACCTGGCCTTTGGGGAGCGGCGACGAGTCCCAGTTGACGTGCGAGAGCGTGAACGTCTGCACCGTCCCGGTGTCGGCCAGATCGTAGTACTCGGTGACGGGCCTCAAGTTACAGATCTCGCAGAACGCCCGTGCGGGGATCATGAGACGGCCGCACGAGCCGCACCGGCTGCCGCGGATCTTCCCGTTTTTGAAGCCATCGAGGTAGGTCGTGAGCGCGTAGCCGTTGTCCCACGCGTACCGGAGGTCCGGCGTGTACTCGATGTGCGGGACGTCTTTTACGTCCTTGAGCGCCGTCCCCGCGAGGTCTTCGGGTTTCGCCTCGCTCCAGAACGTCTTCCGCCGCGGCATCGCGCCCTCGGAACCCATCACGACGACCGTGCCGACCTGCATCAGGTCGCCCCATGCCTGGGCGACGCCGCGGTGGACGTCCTTTTTGACCTGGCGCTTTCCCGCCTGGCCCGATATCTGGAAGTACAGCTCGGCGATCTTCATCAGGCCGGTTGCGGCTATCGGATTCCCGACGCCCAGCGCCCCGCCGGAGGGGCACATGGGGTGCGACCCGTCGCGCTCGAGCGCCCCCGAGAACAAAAGCTCCTTGGTCCTGCGCCCGGTCTTGTCCAGAAGCAGGGCGTTCATGTGGTGGAGCGCCTTGTAGTCGAAGGGGTCGTACGGCTCGAAGATGTCAATCTGGTCCGCGGGCCGGGAGATGCCGGCCATCTCGTAGGCGTCGCGCGCCGCCATCGCCACGTAGTTCGGGAAGCCCAGGTCGCGCGTGCACCAGTACGCGGTGTCCAGCCGGAAGCCGACGCCCTCAATGAAAACAGGCGCCTTGCAGTGCGTCCGCGCGATGTGCTCGTTGGTAAGCACTATCGCGACCGCGGCGTCGGAGGTGGGGCTGATGTCCAGCCGTTTTACGGGCCACGAGAGAAGCGGCGAGTTCATCACGTCTTTGACCGTGATCTTCTGCGCAATCTGCGCGGCCGGGTGGTCGAGCGCGTTCTTCTTGCACAGCACCGAGACGAGCGCAATCTCCTCCTCGGTGTAGCCGTAGACGTGCATGAACCGGCTCATCTCGATCCCGAAGATGTGTATGAGCGTGAGCTCCAGCGCCTGCTCGGTGGTGTGGTCGAAGATCGTGAGGAACGCGCCCGCCGGGTGCGGGTTGCACGGCGACATCTTTTCTTCGGCCACCACGAGGCAGGTCTTGAACTTGCCCGAGGCGACGTGCATCCAGCCGTGGATGGGGCTCATCACGCCCGTCCCGCCGCCCACGTAGTGCCGCAGGTACGGCTTGTGCGTGGCGCCCGCGCCGGCTATCAGATGCTCCCCCTTCATGTGTACGCCGTCAAACGCGTCCGGGGCGGTCCCCAGGCACACGGCGTCTATGTCGTCAATCGTGAGTCCCGCGTCGTCCAGGGCCATCTGCGCCGCCCGCGCGGCAAGCTCGCCGGGCGCCTCTTCGGCCCGGCGCACGAACCGCGTCATCCCCGCGCCTATGACAGCCACTCTGTTTCCCTTGATGCTCATGGGTATCTCCTTGAAGCCGCGTTCCGCGGCGCGTTATTCGGTTGCCTCAAGAACCGCCACGGCGCACGAATCGGTCGGAAGGCCGCGCCAGCCGTGCACCGCCGCGCGCGCGACGCCTTCGAGCTGGTGCGCCCCGGCCTCGCCCCGAAGCATTTTCACGGCGTCAAAGAAGCGCGCGCCGCCCGTAGCCTCGTACATGTCGCCGGACCCGAGCGCCCCGCCGTCGGGGTTCACGAACGGGAGGGCGTCCTTGGTGATGCCCAGAGCCTCGATGTGCATGAGCTGGCGATGGGCATAGATGTCCGAGACGTAGAAGACGCCGCACTCCTCGGCCGGCGATTTCAAGCCGGCCTCCGAGTAGGCCATCCGGGCTGCGATCATCGAGCCCGAAGAATAGGCGTGGTTTCTGTGCTCGATGATCGAATTGCCCGAGGCCCAGCCGGTGCCGGCAATCCGGACCGGACGGCGGGCGTTGGTTGCGGCATCTGCGGCGCCGAGCACGGCCACGACGGCCGCGTCCGCGGGCCTTGCGATCATCAGTTCGGTAACCGGGGTCGCCACCGGCCGGGCGCCGAGAACATCCGAGAGCCCCAGGCGGGCGCCGTACGGGGCGAGGGCGTTCCCGATTGCTGCGCTGCGGTTCGCCACCACCACCTCGGCGACGTCGGCCGGGCTGTACGCGCTGGAGCCCAAAAAGTGCTGCATCTCGATCCCCGCGAGGTAGTGCGGGGTCACGCCCAGGCGGCCGAATGCCGGGTCGTAGGCGAAGTGCAGGACCTCGTCCTTGGTGAGCACGTTGCTGGCCTTCGAATATGCCTCGACCACCAGCGTCTTGAACTGCCCCGTCCGGATCTGCATCACGGCCGAGGCGATCCCGTGCAAGAAGTCGCCGCAGATGGTGTATATCGGCTTGCGCGCCATGCCGATCTGGTCGGGGACGTACTCGTCGGCTATGGAGTAGCCCGAGTTGAAGTCCTCCTCGACCGAGACCGCCCCGTCAATCTCGGAAGCGGCCAGCCCGGCGTCCTCGTACGCCATCGAGGCCGCCCGGGCTATGAGCTCGCGGTACGAAAGGCCCCCCGACGCGGGGAAACTCCCGCAGAATCCGATGCCCATCACGACGACTTCCATGGGATTCTCCTCCTTGCAGGGTTTTGCAGATCGCGAATCAGGACAGAAGGCGGACGCATCTTATCGCACGCAAAAAAATAGTGTCAAACAAAAAAAAGGGCGGCGCCCTTTCGGGAGCCGCCCTTTTTGGGAACAGATCGGAACAGTTTCTAGTTGCAGGGCTCGCCGGTGTTGCCGCCGCAGATCTCGTAGTCGTACTTGATCATCGTGACGTCGGTCGTCCCGCTGATCGCCTGCTTCCCGGTCTTCCCGGCGGCCGTGAAGCTGATCTTGCCGTCGATGCCGAGGCCGCGGATCCAGTAGTCGGTCGTCGTCTGACCCGAGTACGTGACCTGGTCGTGCTCGGCGAAGATCTTCCCATCGGCCATCTTCATCTCGCCGACCTTGAGGTCGGCCGTGACGGCGCCGAGGACGATCATGTCGGGGCACGGCGACTGGCCGCACAGCTTGAAGCCCTGGACAATGACGTAGTCCTGCGTGCCGTCGGACGACACGTAGTGGCAGGCGAGGAACATGTTCCACGAGAAGCTCTTTCCGGCCACGCTGTACGACATGTTGCCCGAGCCGATGTCGGTCTGGGCGGGCGAGTCCGAGCACGAATTGAGCGTCTTGCCCGCAAAGTTCCCGGTGAGCTTGCCCTGGGCGAAACAGTCGCCCGCGATGCAGTTGTTGTTGGCGTCGCCCTTGGTGCAGGCGCAAAGCTGCGTCGCGTCGGCGCACACGCCGTCCGAGAAGCAGTCCTCGAGGCACTCGCCGCGCTTCTGGCAGGTGGTCGGGTCGGCCTGGCACTCGGCGTCATCCTGGAAGAGCTTCACGCAGTCGTTGCCGCACTTGCACGCGGCCTGGTCGGCGCAGACCTCGCCTACCGCCGCGCCGTTGGCGTTGCAGGTCACGCACTTGGGCTGGCCGTCGGCCGGATCCACCTTGCACTCCTCACCCGAGTTCGGGCAGGCGCCGAGGCAGACGTAGCTGCCGGCCTGTTCGCCGCAGTTCTTGCCGGCGCAGGGGTCGGCCTTGCAGGTGTAGTCGTTCGGGTCGCACCAAGGATTGTTCGGATCGGCGCACGCGCCGACGCACTGGAAGCCGCAGCCGTCGCCGTCGCCGCAGTTCTTGTTGGCGCACTCGGGTTCGCACGTCGAACAGTACCAGTCGGGCCCGCCAATGCAGTTCTCGCCGGCGCCGGAGCAGGCGCCTTCGCACTTGTCTTCACCACACGAGTCGAGTTCGCCGCAGACCTTGCCCGTGCAGCTAGGAGTACATCCGCCCTCGCACAGCCACGTGGTCTGGTTGCAGGTCTCGCCGGCGTTCGCACAGGCGGTGCACTTTCCGCCGGCCCCGTCATCGTCGCCGCAGAACTTGCCCGTGCAGTCGGCGCCCGGGGCCTCGCACTGGTAGGTGGTTTCGTTGCAGGTCTCGGGGTCGGTGCAGTCACCGCACGAGCCGTCACAGCCGTCGTCGCCGCATTCCTTGCCGGTGCAGTCGGCGGAGCAGGCCACGCACTCGCCGGCAACGCAGGTCTCGCCGTCGTTGGGGCACGGACCCTGGCACTTGCCGCCGTCGCCGTCGTCTTCGCCGCAGTTCTTTCCTTCGCAGGGGTCGGTGACGTTCGGTTCGCACTTCCCGGCCGCGCTGCAAGTTTCGTCACCCGCGCAGTCGCCGCAGGTGCCGTCACAGCCGTCGCTGCCGCAACCTTTGCCGGTACAGTCGGGCGTGCACCCGCCGCCGTCCTCGTCGCCGCCGTTTCCCGTGTCCTTCGGGATGCCGGTGTCCTTGAGGAGTTCCTCGGCCGCCGCGCACGCGTTGAAGTAGACCACAATGCCCATGCCGAGCAGTGCGGTCATCAGCACCACCACGAATTCCTTCCGCATCCTTGCCATGCTACCTCCTTGGTTCGATGGGTCTTTTCTTCCCGGGCCGGCGGCCACCCACCGCGCTCACCGGCCCTTTTTTCAAAAACGAGCGATCACCAATTTCGAGGGCCGGATACTAATTGCTTGCCCGGCCCTTGTCAACTTGAATGTGCCTCGGTCCCTCCTTGCTGGAGCACCGGTCCTGTCTCCGATCCAGCCCCGAGTATAAGGTCGCCCATGTGGATGGTCAAAAGCAGACTGCCGGCACGCCGCCCGCTATGACAAAAAGGTCACGCGGCAACCCGCCCGGGCCCGTGACGCAAGTCACAGAGCAAGAACTCGCGTGACACTGCCACAGAGAACACAGAGTGCACAGAGATACCGGGCATTATTCATGTTCCACTTCTGGCTGACGGCGGAATGGGCGTGGCGGCGACCGGGTTTTGTTGAAGGGTGCATCCCCGATATTGGGGTTGTCGTCGCAAGGCCGACCCCCTTCCAGTCGCGCGGCCTGAACCGCGCGGTCGGTGTTTTCGGGTGCTCCCGGGGGCGCGCGCCGCACAGGCAGACCGCGCTCCCGGCAGGCGGCCGGCCCTGCGCCCCAGTTTCGGGGATACGCCCTTTGTTGAAGGTCCGGTTGACATGCCGGGGCGGGCGTGGATAATCGGGGCACAAGGAGAGGGCCCGCAAAACACGAGGCAAGGAGGAGAGGCATGAAGAACGTACTCAAGGTGCTGGTCGTGGCCGGCGTAGCGTGCGCGTTTCTGATCGCTTTCGCCGCGGCGGCCGCGGCAGAGGAGGCCAAGCCCGCCGACACGAAGGCCGAGAAGAAGGAGGAAGCGGCCGAGAAGAAGGAAGCCGCGCAAGAAAAGAAGGAAGAGAAGAAGGAGGCGGCTCAAGAGAAGAAGGAAGAGAAAAAAGAGGCCATCGAAGAGAAAAAAGAAGAGAAGAAGGAAGCCGCACAGGAGAAGAAGGAAGAGAAAAAGGAGGCGGCTCAGGAGAAGAAAGAAGAGAAAAAAGAGGCGGCCGCCGAGAAAAAGGAAGAGAAGCAGGAGGCGGCCAAGGAGAAGAAGGAAGAGAAGAAAGAGAAGGCCAAGGAGAAGAAGAAGGCCAAGAAGGAGAAAAAGGAGAAGAAGGGCGAGTAGAACGTCGTTTCAGCTCCTTTTCGATCACCGGCCCCGGAAAGACCCTCCGGGGCCGTTTTGTTCCGTTGTTTCGGGGGGCAGGTCCGCCGGAGAGCGCCTTGAAAAATATCGACGCGATGCGTGTGCGACGACGGCTATCACTGGTCGGGCGAGCGCTGCGTTGCGGATACCACCACGGAGTCCTGCGACGGCGTGGACTGCGGCGGGCACGGCGCCTGTCTGGTCATCCCCGACGGCAGGGCGGTCTGCGACTGCGAGGCAGGGTATTTTGCCGATGCCGACAAGTGCATCCCGGAGGGCGGACAGGACCCGTGCCTGGGTTGGTCGTGCTCGGGCCACGGCACCTGCATTGTCATCGAACCTGCGGCCGCGCCTTTCTGCGCCTGCGATGAGGGATTCCACAACGCCGGACCGTCCGAGTGCCTGCGCGACGAGCACCCCTCGGGCAACCACTGGACATTCGTCCTGGCTTCCAATGACATGACGTGCGCGATTGAAAGCGACAACTCGCTCTGGTGCTGGGGAGGCGCCTTCGGGCATTTCAGGGACCCGCAACTCGGGGACGCCCTTTCGCCCGTGCGCATCGGAAACGACGGCGACTGGACAACCGTCTCGGCGGGACGCACGCACAACTGCGCGCTCAAGACCGACAACTCGCTCTGGTGCTGGGGCTGGCGTTTGAGTGGCGCCATCGGGAACGGCGAGCTGAACGGCGGAGATGAGGTCGAACTCCTCCCTGTGAAGATCAATCCCCCGTAGTTCCGCGCGCCCATCGCCAGGCGGCATTCCCTCGGTTTTGGCGTTTCCCGCCGATCGATGGTCTCACGGCCCGCCCTTGGGGGTCAAGCGCCGGGAAAGCGCTTGTCCCCCGGCCTCCGCTGGGTTATCTTCGGGCCGAAAACCCGGACGGTGCAGACTGTCCAGCAACCAGGGAGCAAGAAATGAACACGAAGAAGTTGGCGAAGGCGTTCGGCGGAAAGTCGTTCATCATCACGGGCGCGGCCGGCGGCCTCGGGTCGTGCATGGCCCGGCTGCTGGCGCCGCACTGGAGCTCGGCGCTGTTGCTTGACATGAACGAGGCGGGCCTTGCGCAGATCGCCGGAGAGCTGGCCGGCCGTTCGGCCGGCGCGATTGCCACCCGCACCGTGGACCTTACCTCCGAGAAGAGCATCGACGACGCACTGAAGGACCTCCCCTCGGGTCTTAACCCGCCTGACGTCCTGGTGAACAACGCCGGTGTCTCGATCATGAGACTCGCGGGCAGCCAGCCGCTGTCCGAGTACCGGATGATGATGGAGGTGAATTACTTCGCCGTCGTCAACCTCGTCAACCGCTTCCTGCCCGCAATGCTTTCGCGCCGCTCCGGCCGCATCCTCACCATCGCCTCGGGATCGGGCGTGCTCGCCAACTACGGCGGGTCGGCGTACTGCGGCTCGAAGTTCGCCACGGTCGGGTTCATGGAGGCCCTTCGGCAGGAGTTGGCGGGGACGGGCGTGAAGGCCAACTGCGTGCTCCTCCCCACGGTCATGACCGATTTCCACCGCAAGGTCCTGGGCGGCGAGTTCGGCGACATGGCCAAGGGCCTGCCGACCATCACCCCCGAAGCGGCCGCGGCCGAGCTGCTCTCGCAGGCGGCAGGCAACAGGGAGATCATAGCGTTCACGCCCACGCTCAAGGCGGGCCTAATCGCCAACGGCGTCGCCCCGGCGGTTCTGCGCCTTGCGATGACGTTAAACGGCTACATGCTCAACAAAAAGCGCGGCCGCGCCCCGTTAAGCCTCCTCTCGCGCGGCTGACCGGCGGCGGTCGGTATCGAGCTCGTCGCGCTTCTCGGGATCGGGGTTCATCGGGATCATCGGGCGGGGTACGTTGTTCATGTGCTCCTCACGATCACAAGGCAACAGCGGTCGCGGGAACTGCGCAAGTGCAAGTGGGAGAACTCCGTACTTGAGGGGGTTCAACACGGGCCGCCATGAACCCAAAAAAGCCCCGGAATAACCGGGGCGATTTTTAATGGCGGATGCGACAGGAATCGAACCTGTGACCCTTTCGGGCGACCGCGTTCGAGGCGGTGTCCTCGTCCATGCCGGACCGCATCCGTGGCGGTGGAGGTGAGAATTGAACTCACGGCCTGCCATCCCGCTTGGCTACGCTCCCATGGCGGGGCCAGCGGGACTCGAACCCGCCTCATCCGGTAGACAGCCGGACCGCCTCACCCGATGCGTATGACCCCGCACAAATTCTGGCTGGCAGTGAAGGAATCGAACCCGTTCTTCAAGGGCCACGGCCTTGCGTGCGGCCTTCACACTCTATCCGCCACAGAACTTGCCTTCAAGCCCTCTGCCTGAAACTGGTAGGGAGTGAGGGGCTCGAACCCTCGGTCTTCGCGGTGTGGACGCGACAACCTTGCCACTGGACGAACTCCCCGAATGATGGTGTGCCGAGCGAGACTCGAACTCGCGATCTCTGCGGTGTCGACGCAGTGTCCTTGCCACTGGACGATCGGCACGATGGTCCGGGACTCGGGAGTCGAACCCGAACTCTCCTGCTCCCGAAGCAGGCGGCTTACCAACAAGCCTTGTCCCGGAATGGAGGACGGAGCGGGATTCGAACCCGCGCACGGCGCCGATCTGGCGCGACGGGGTATAAGCCCGCGGTGCTACCGTTACACCATCCGTCCGTTGGAGATCCCGACAGGATTTGAACCTGCGTCGTGACGGGTTGCAGCCGTCTGCCTCGCCTCTCGGCCACGGGATCGTGATCGTGGTGCGCGCAGTGGGAATCGAACCGACATTTCCGCGTCTTCAGCGCGGCGCTATGACCACGTAAGCGATCTCGGCGTTGTAAACTTTGGCAGGGGTGGACGGATTTGAACCGTCGCGAGGAGGTTTTGGAGACCTCCCGGCACAACCTACGCTCACCCCTATGGCGGAGGACAAGGGAGTCGAACCCTCGGTGCCCGTAGGCACGCCGCGCTTCCAACGCGGTACGTCAAAGCCGACAGACGTGTATCCTCCTTGGTGCTCGGGAGAGGATTCGAACCTCCACGATCTTTCGATCACTGGCACCTCAAACCAGCGCGGCTACCTTTACGCCACCCGAGCAAATTGGCGGAGAGAGCGAGAGTTGAACTCGCGGCACTGTGACGTGCGTCGGTTTAGCAAACCGATGCGGAAATCCGACATCCGCGTCCTCTCCGTTGGTACCCCGGGCTGGAGTCGAACCAGCAAACTCTGCGGTCTGGACGCAGCGCATATTCCAGTTCTGCTGCCCGGGCGTCATCACTATTCGGTTGTCAAAAAACAAAAACCCCCTCGGACATCGCTGTCGGAGGGGGCTCGCGTTGAGCTTGATTGGTTCAGGCGCTCGCGGGCCTACACCTCCATCGCCACGACGGGATAGCAGCACGGCAGACTAAAAAGTCGCCACGATAGCCCGGCGGGTCTTACGGACAATGGTATGTAGGTCGCTAACTTCATCGTCATTACTCTACCGCCGTCGAGGGCGGGTGTCAAATCTGGTAGCGGGGAATGCCCGGCAGCTCCCGTCTGGTTTGCCGGTTCATTCGAAAAGTCCTTTGATCACGGCCAAGTGGTCGATACCCTGCGTCGCGGCATCGACGGCACCGTCTTTGAAATTTGCGCCCGTGCTTGTCATCAGTGATTTCAAAACCGCATCTATGGTATCGGTGATCATCGCACCTCCCGGAAACGCGGGACACTCCGCTACGCGCGTGGATACTTTTGGTTTCAGCCTCTCCCACGCGGCAACGACGGCTGCCGCATCGTTTTTCGCGGCGTCCCAGTCGGAGGATGTCGCGTCTGACCGAACCCGTGCGAAGCCGCTCTTCATCGTTGCGAGTTCCGCCGGGAGTTCTGTGCCCGCCTTTGCAGGTTCGCAAGGCAGGCCGCATGTCCTTCGGCATTTGGCCGGTTCGTTCTCGCAACTTCCCGGTTCCGGCGCGAACTCCTTTCGTCTTGTCGCCCGTTCGTATCCCTGGATCTGCACGGGAATGCAGATTGTCTTTCCGACGGCCATGATCCGGCGCAGTTTGGCCCACATGGTCTTGTCGAACTCCGGATCGATCGGCGGCGGTGTGTCAAAGGTGAGGCCCCCTACCTTGCAGTTCTTTTCGCCGCGAGCTTTCCCGTAGCTTCTCAGGATCTTGACCACATCTTCTTCGGTCAGCCGTTTGCCCGCACCCTCCGAAAACATCGAACCTTTGGAATCCATGATCAGGTGAATCCATGGGAACATGGGATCGGACGACGTGTCGTCGCCTTCCGGAGCGAGTTCCTCTTTTCCGGTCGTTTGAGTTTCCGCGAACGCCTTGACCTGGCGCTCATCGATATCGACTTCGCCAGGCGTTCCCCACCAAACGTATCTGAGCACGAAACACGTGCAAGAATCGTAACGGGTGGACAGGACGGGATAAGACTCACCTTTTCCGGCGTAGTCCTTCTCAAACTGTTTCACCTGTTTCTTCGTCAGCGTGACCCTGCGGCGCCGTTCGACGTCGGTGATCTGTTTCGAGTTCAACTTGATTGTGTAGTATTTGCCCTTTGGGTGCTTGAGATCTTCGGTCACCGAGATCCCGTCCGCAAAGGCGGTGGCGGCGAAGAGGGTCCCGACAAGGACGACCAAACAGCACGATTTGCGAGGCGTCGTCGCGGATTCGCGGTGGCCGAGAGTCTTTTCGGATGGCATTGCCACAGTCATTTTGCGCCACTCTACTGCGCCGTCTTCAGCAACGCCTTCGAGGCATAGAACCAGCGGCGCTCGACGAAGCGCCAGACGGGGGTGCCGCGGCGGTATTTCTTGATGATGTCGCGGAGAAGCTGCGTCGCCTGTTCGCGTTTCCCGTTCCGCATCAGGTACTCGGCGTAGTAGTACCGGGGCGCCTCGCTTTTCTTTTTTGCGATCAGATCCTCGAACTTTTTTTCGGTTTCCCCGTTTCTGTCATGGTGAGCCGCCACGCGGGTGGAGAGCAGCGCAAACTGCATCTGCTGATCGGGCGACTGATCCGGCGTCGTTTTCGCGAGGATCCGCCCCGCTTCATCCGGCCGGCCGGCCTGAAGGTGCGCCTCGGCCAGGCGCATCAGGAGTGTCGCGTCGTCCCTGAACGCCCCGCTCAAACCCTCGCCGAGCAATTCGCACTCGCGCTCGAAATCGCGTGCGTGGTGCAGCTCGTCGGCCGTGGCGAGGCGGTTCGTCACGTTGTCCGATTCTTGCAACCGTTCCATGCAAATGGCAATCCGCTGCTGCGGACTCTTGAGCCGCCAGAGCAGCGCGCGAAAATCGATTTTTCCGACGGAAGGCTGTACCTCGACGAAAAGGTACGCGACGGCCCCCAGTAACGGGAACCAGAATATTACCAGTATCCACCAGTACGGCCGGCCTGTCCGCACGACATGGATGATGCAGCCGAGCTGGATGGCCGCGGACAGAAGCCACAGAAACCCGCCGCCCAGCGAGAACAACCCCGCGGTCGCCACTTGCGCTCCGTTCTCATCCACGGAAACGGACCTCCGTGCCAGGAATACGTTTCGTGTTTTTCCACGGCGTCAGCATAGCAGAAATCGCCCCTTCAAGGGGAAGAATCGGTATTGGGATCGAGCAAGGTCCGGGGCCGGCCCACCTCACTTTGCCAGAAACCCGAATTTGGCGAGCGCAAACCCCGCCCAAATGGCCGCAAGTGGCCACGCGGCGGCGCCCAACGTGGGCAGATTGTCGGTGAGGAACGTGACGTCGGGCATGAGAAGCAGCTCGAGTCCCGCGAGGACCAACCCTGACTTGATGTGCCGGAACTTCCTCAGAAACAGCCACGCCCCTCCGACGAGCGCGGCTTCGTAGGCTTGCATCACACCGAGGAGCGCCGTGACCTGCCAGCCGGACTCCTTCGCCCCCTCGGAAGTATTCACGAGGAAAACGCCCACCAGCAGGAAAAGGGCGCTGGCGAGCGCCATTACGTTCGTCAGGGAAACGGATCTCGAACGTAGGAAACCGGAGACCGCTGCCCACCCGCGATCGGGATCCGGACCGGGGTTGCGGACTGCGGGTTCCTTTGTCTGGCCCCCCCCGAAGCCCCGTCAGCGGGCGACATACCGAAGAGTCCTCTCCCATCCCTCGGGCGTGTCTCCAACAGCCCCATTATACCCGAAAGCCGGCCCCAAAGTGGAGAGGAATCGCTTCGGGTCACTTCTTGTAGTGCTCGACGTAGTCCTTCATGATCGCCACGCCTTTGACGATGAGATCTTTTGAGGTGGCGAAGGAGAAGCGGACGTATTCGTCGGTCTCGCCGCGGTTCCGGCTCCCGAAGCAGGTGCGGGCGAGCACGGCAACGCCGGCCTCGAACAGGAGCTTGTCCTGGAACTCGCGCGAGTCCATGAGGCCCATTTTCCGGCATGCCCTGGTGACGTTGGGGAATATGTAGAACGCGCCGCGGGGCATTAGTGCCGAAACGCCTTCGATCTCGTTTAGGAGCTTGTGGATGATCCCGGCGCGCTCCTTGAACTCGCCCGCCATGCGGTACGACTCGCCCTGGTCGCCGTTTTGCGCTTCTATCGCCGAGATCTGCGTGAACGTGCAGGTGCACGAGTCCGAGTTGGTCATGAGCCGGGCCTCGATCTTGGCAAGCTCCTCGGGCATGATCCCCCAGCCTATCCGCCAGCCGGTCATGGCGTAGGTCTTTGAGCAGCCGTCAATTATTATGGTGCGGTCGCGCATTCCCGGGATCGACGCGATGCTTGCGAACTTCCCCTGGAACACGAAACGGTGGTACACCTCGTCGGCGACGACCCAGATGTTGTTCTTGATGGCGACCTCGGCGATGGCCTCGAGGTCGCGTTCCGAGAGCATCCCGCCGGTCGGGTTGTGCGGCGAGTTCAAGATGATCATCTTGGTCTTGGGCGTTACGAGCTTTTTGAGTTCGTCGGTGTCAAACGAAAACTCGCGCTCCTCCAGAAGCGGCAGGGGCACCGGTTTTCCGCCCACGAAGTTGATCATCGACTCGTAGATGGGGAAGCCCGGGTTGGGGTAGATGACCTCGTCGCCGGGGTTGATGCAGGCAAGGATGCTGTGAAAGATGATCGGCTTGGCGCCGGGGGTCACGACGACCTCCTCGGGCCGGCAACGGACGCCGCGGAGAGCAAAGGAGTTCTCGGCCACCACCTCGCGAAGCTGGGGCAGGCCGGCGCTGGGGCCGTAGTGCGTGAAGTTGTCGTCGATCGCCTTTTTTCCTGCGCTTTTGATGTTTGAAGGTGTGTCAAAGTCGGGCTCGCCTATGGAAAACGAGATGATGTTTTTGCCCTCGGACCGGAGCTTGGTGACCTTGGCCAGGACGTCAAAGGCGGTTTCGGTGCCGAGTCTTGACGATGCGTCTGAAAACTGCATGTTCATCCCTTTCGTTTGGGTTGCGCCGCTCGCGAAACGTGCGGAAGTCTGCCCCGGTTTCCGGGCGAAGTCAACGCAAAGTCGCGGCCTGCCGGCCCTACTCCAAACGCCCATGGCCGCAGAAGCGGCCACCGACCAAGGATGCAAATCCACCTGCGCCGAGCATCTGGTGGGCAAATCGCGAGCGTTTGTTCGTTTGTTCGTCCTTGACGCCGCCGCGCCGATATGCTCTTATACTATTGCCCACTCGCTCTCAGCCGACCGACACCACTTGACGGAGGGGACATCGTGGTTCGACAGGCTCACCACACGCTGGTTCGACAGGCTCAACAGAAGTTGGATCGACGCGCGAGCCGTTTTGCGGTTGAGCGGCGCATCCGCCTGATGGCACACCGTTTGCCATTCATTCCTGTTTCCTGACCGCCGCTCAGACCTCCAAATCGACAAAGAGGCCGGTTTTTCCAGGAATGACTCGGTGGATCCTTGTCCTGATCGCCCCCGTCCCGGAGGGACAAGCGAGATTAGTGGGCAAGACGGGGAGCATACGGGAGTCCCGTGGGGACGACTGATTCGATGTGAAGGAGATCGCGGGTCCACATTCACACCCCGGAGGAAACCATGAGATTCCAAGGTGGAGCGTTTGCAATCCTTCTTGTTCTGGGTTTCCTCTCGATCGGCTGTGAAGACAAGATCGAGCTTCGCGCCTTCTCGGCCGACCCGCCCGAGTTCTCGCCCGACGGCGACGGCGTGGCCGATACCACGAAGCTCACCGTCGATGCCCAAGCCTCGGTCACCGACGCCCACTTCAAAGACAACGCCATGACGTTCTCAGAGAGCGTCTACATAGAGGTCAAGGATTCGGCGGGCGCCGTCGTTTCGACCTCCAGCCAGACCCAGCCCCTCGACCGCGCCGGCGCGCTCAAGCAGGGCCAACTCTGATCCTTCCGTAAGAACCCCCTGTTCGCGGACATGCGCGTTGTCAGCGCTCGTGACAACGTGACGGTTCCGCCGTGAGCCAATCGGATCATGGCGGTCAGATTTCCACACCGGCAACCGCTTCCG
>JACRCP010000225.1 GCA_016218965.1 Deltaproteobacteria bacterium
CGGCTACCTCACCGACAAGGCGGGCGCGCCGGTGACGAGGGACGCCGCGGTGAGCGTCGGCTTGTACAAGACCTACGCCGGCGACGACACCGACCTTGTTCTCGAGGAAGACCTCGGGACGATCAGCGTGAAAGACGGTTACTTCACCATCGAGGCCGGGAAGAAGAGCGGCATCGGCGGGGTCCTCCCGGCGTACGCCGAGCTGTATCTGGAAGTCCGCATAGACGGAAAGAAGATGGCCCCGCGCGCCCACATTGGCACAGTGCCGTATTCGTTCGTGTCGTCGGATGTCGTGGGCGACATCCACCCCAAGACAATCACGGTGGGGACGGATCAGTTGGTGTGCAAGGACAACCGGGTGGGTATCGGTCACGCGGCGCCGACTTCCAAGCTGCACGTGCAGGGCGAAGGTGAGTTCAACGGGGCTGGGACGATCTCATCCTCTGGATCGACCGTGACGGGCGTCGGCACGAAGTTCACGACCGAGCTTCATGTGGGCGATTACATCTTCTCGGAGGGTCAGAAACGGACGGTGGCGTCAATCACGAACGACGTTACGTTGACGACAGGTAGTGTTTTCAACCCGCCACTCACTGCCATCAGCTTCACGTATCACCAGCCCGTTGCTCGGGTGACGAACTCCGCGGGAGCCAACATCATGACCGTCAACGCGGTCGGCAAGGTGGGTATCGGTGTCGAGAATCCGGAACAGCTTCTTATGATCAAGAACCCGTATGCGGACAACGCGATAAGTATCCAGAATTCGACGGGGGGCAGACTCGTAGACATTGGGGCGTGGGCAACGGACAAGGGCTCGGTACGGTTGTACGACAGCGGAACTGAATCGGTGAGAATCGCGGCACAGACGGACGTTTTTTCGTATTTCAACGGGGGTTTTGTTGGTATCGGGACGACGACTCCGGAGGTTCCTTTGACGGTCCAAAGCAGCGTGTATGATCAGTTTATCTGGCGGAACGGAACATACCGCCTTGGCCAGTTGGGATGGGTATCGGCTGCTGGGGGTACTGGTTACATAATTCTGTTCGCCGGTGGTTCAGCCATGGTCGACATCAGGGCGGATGGTACCGCTATCAAACCTGGAGGGGGATCGTGGACGGCGCCTTCAGATTCTCGATTGAAAAAGAACGTCGTCGGTCTGCACGGTGCTCTAGATAAGCTGCTGAGGCTCCGTGGCGTGACGTTTGAGTGGAGGGGGTCCGACACAACGAGGATTCTTCCTGGCAAACAGATCGGAATGATAGCTCAAGAGGTGGAACCAGTTTTCCCAGAATGGGTGGGAATTGGTCGCGATGGGTTCAAAAACATCACATACAGGGGCTTCGAGGCCCTCACCGTCGAAGCCTTCCGCGAGCAGCAATCGCAGCTCGAGGCGCTCCGGGCGCAGAACGAGAGGTTGGAGAAGAAGGTCGAGGCGGTCCTGGCGGCGCAGAGGGCTGGCGCGGGGGGCGCGGGGCCGGTGCAGGCCAACGTCGCCACCGCGGTGTCGGTCCTCGTGCTCGCACTGGCGGTGGGCGTGGTGATTGCGCGGCGGCGGCGGCCGTGATTGATGCGACGGTGCGATGCCCGTAGGGGAGCCACGCAGCGCCCGGCGCAAGTGCTCCCGTGCGACGGTGCGACGATGCGACGGGCGCGGTGCGATGGGGTTGGATGGAATTGCCGGAAAGAGCAAACGGATTGAGGCCACGGGAACAGTGCGGGAATCAGGACGGGAGCACTTGCGCGGCGCTGCGTGGCTCCCCTACATCCTTCGCACGCGTGGCTCGCCTACATCCGTCGCAATGAAAAGGTGATGGGCAACTGATGAACGCGAACGACCAACAACCCGAACGAAAGACCATTCGCCTCCCTGCCGATTGCTACCGCGGCGGCGACGCGTTTTCCGTCACGATCTGCGTCGCAGGCCGTGTCGCCGCCCTGGTCGGGCCTGTCCGCGACACCGTTCATCGGATGCTCGTAGCCCAATCGGCCGACAACAAAGGACCCGTGTACGGGTGGGTTGTCATGCCCGATCACCTTCACGTTCTCATAGCGGGTTCCGAGGACCTCGTGAGGTGGGTCCGTCTGTTCAAATCGGGCGTGACGTCGTCGCTCAAGCGGCGAGGCGGCAACCCGCCGAACTGGCCGCGGTCGTTCTACGAACATGGCGTTCGCAGGAACGAAAGGCTCGAGGTCGTGGCGCGGTACATTCTGGAGAACCCGGTGCGGGCCGGGTTGTGTGATCGATTCGATAAATGGCCGTGGAGCTATGTAGCAGGGATGAAGGCAGCGGGATGAACGGACCGGGAATCGCAGGGCACGGTAGGGCGCGCTGCGGCACGGGAGCACTTGCGCGGCGCTGCGTGGCTCCCCTACACCCGTCGCAACGGGCATGTAGGACAGGAGGTCGCGACATTCGCATCCGGATCATCATAGGAACGGCGCTCATTGCGGCCCTCCTCCCCGCCTGCCACCTCTTCCTCTCGGACGCGGGCGAAGAGGGACAACCCTGCTTTGAGAACAAGACGTGCCTTGGGGGCTTGGTCTGCGATTCGCGAAGCGTGTGCGTGAACGCCGCGGCCGTTGGCGATGGGGGGTCCGCGACGGACGTAGGGGAGCCACGCAGGGACGCCGGCGAAGACGGCGGCGCAAGTGCTCCCGATGCGGCGGATGCAGCAGACGTGGGCGACGCCGGCTTCGACGGCGCGGTCGATGTTTCCTTCGATGATGCGTCCGATGTGTCCAATCCGTCCGACGCGTCCGATGCCGGGTCCGACGCCGGTCAGGCGCCGCAGCTCACCGGCATCGACGGCGACGGTACGGCGGAAGCGATCGTGGACACGTCCGGCGGGGGGCTGTCCGGCGTCGTCATCGGCCGGACGGACGCGACGCACAGGTTCCAGAAGAAATGGTCGGTGTCCGGCGCTCTGCTCGACACCGTCACGTCCGTAAAGCTTGAGGAAACCGGCGGCGGGACCACGTTTGACGCCGCCGACGGGCTTGTGTTCGAGCAAGGAGGAACGCCCATGAAGAGGAATCTATTGCTCCCGGCCGCGCTCGCAACGGGGGCGTTTGCGCTCACGCTCTCCAACGGCGCCGGCGACGCCACTGCGCAGGTGTACGTACTCCAGGGCGAGAAGGGGGACAAAGGGGACCTGGGTGACAAGGGCGATCAGGGCATTCAGGGTCCAAAGGGCGACAAGGGCGACCAGGGGGACCAAGGCATCCAGGGCGTGAAGGGCGACACCGGTTCGCAGGGCCTCCAAGGCCCCGCGGGGATCTTCTC
>JACRCP010000224.1 GCA_016218965.1 Deltaproteobacteria bacterium
AGTGACGAGCGAGCGAAAACGTGCTACGAACTTCTCCACGGCGTCCTCCTTGGGAAAGAAGGGGTCTTAGCAACACCTTCATACCCGAGGAAAGACGCCGCTTCACTGGAAAATTGGGTTGCGGGCAAAGCCCGCGCTAGGGATCAAGGGCACGATCTCCGCAATGGCGCCCGAAGTGGATGGGTCTCTCGATTCAGGCAAGATCGCCAGCGTGATCAAATCGCGCACTCGCTCAATCCAGGACTGCTATGAGAAAGAGATCAAGAAAAGCCCAAAGCTGGCAGGAAAGGTCGCTGTACGTTTCACGATCGGGGAGGACGGCAAAGTCTCGAAAGTTCGCATCGAGAACAACTCGATGGGGGAACCGGCAGTGGCCGAGTGCATTCTGTCCCGCCTCCCGCACTGGCGGTTCCCGAAACCCGCGGGCGGCAGCGTCACGGTCTCCTACCCTTTTGCCTTCCCACCGGACCGAGGAACGAAAGTCGAGGGCAAGATCCAGAAACCGCAAGCATACTACTTTCTCCCTCGGTCGAATTTGGACCTTCGTCTCGAACGCGACGACCGCGATCCGGCGTGGAACGTCGTTGTCAAGATCATGTCTGACAAGGAAGCGCGGACCAGACACATTCTGAAGCTCCAGGCCGAACTGGACACGGCGATGAAGGCGCTCAACGACAAGTTCACCGCACCGGCAGCCGGATCCACAAACGCCCCGCCGGCACATCCGGAAACGGCGGGTAGCGGTTCCGGCGGTGAGGAGCGGACCGCGCATAGGCAAGAAGGCGATGAGTGGAGGAAAGAGAGGGCGCTCGCCCGCGAGCAGGCTTTTGAAAAGGAAAGGGCGGCGCTCAGGTCAACCTACGAGACACACTTCAAGGCACTCGAAACTGAACAGCGCAGATCGCGCGACCATGCGATTCGCCAGACCGAGGATTTCGTTAAGACGAATCCCTCCTCGTCGCATCTTCCTGAAGGGCTTTTCTGGTTGAGTGAACTGTACTTTGAACAATCGCGCGAGGAATACATCGAGGTCAAGGAGGCGTTTGATCGACAGTTGCGCGAGTACGAGGAGGGAACAATCCGGGTCGAACCGATCGAGCCGGCGAGCCGCCTTGAGAAGGTCGTTGGTCTTTACCGGCGCCTGATCAGCGATTCTCCGAAGTTCAAGTTGATCGACGCCGTGTACTACCTGCTCGGCTACGCGCTCCAGGAGCAGGGCGAGTACAAGGAGGCCAAAGACGCGTATGCTCGTGTGGTTCAATTGTTCCCGCAAAGCGTTTTCGTCGTCGAGTCGTGGCTGCGGATCGGTGAGTACCACTTCGACCAAGCCGATCCGCCTGACCTCGACAGCGCCATTGAGGCGTACCGGCAGGCGATGGTTGACCCGACTCATTCGATGTACCACAAGGCGCTGTACAAGCTTGCCTGGGCGTACTACCGCAAGGACGACCTTGCGAATTCCGTCAAGTATTTCACGGACCTCATCGACTTCTACGAGAAGAAGGGGAAGGGCGGCAAGGAGGACAAGACCGGGTCGATGATGAGACCCGAGGCGATCAAGTACATCGCGATCGCGTTCGCCGATGAGAACTGGCCGGGCGCGGGCGTCGAGAAGGCCAAGGCGTTCTTTGTCGCGCGCGGGAAGCCCAAGTACGAAAAAGAGGTCATTCGCGAGCTCGGCGAAGTGATGTACAACTCGGCCGGGTCGGTCATCGACGGGAAGAGCAACTACCTGAACGCCATCGCCACGTACAAGCACGTCATCGCCCTCGACCCGTACGACCCCGAGGCACCGCTGATCCAGGACAAGATCGTCGACGCCTACGCGCGCGGCGAGCGCAACCCCGAGGCCGCGACCGACGAGCGGACGCTTCTGGCCAACACGTACGGCGAGGGGTCGGTCTGGTGGAAGAAAAACGAGAACGACCCCGAGGCCAAGCAGAACGCGCAGGCGCTCATCGAGCGGAACCTGTACACGGCGGCGCTGTTCGACCACCAGCAGGCCTCGACGATGCGCCAGAACAACAAACTCGACGAGGCGCTCAAGTACTACAAGGCGGCGGCGCTCTCTTACGGCGACTACATCAAAAGATTCCCTCACAGCAAGAACGCCTACGAGCTGAGCTACTACTACGCCGATTGCCTGTTCTTCTCGTTTCAGTACGCTGCGGCGGCGGTGCAGTACGAAAAGGTCCGCGACAGCACCGCGGGCGACAAGTACCGCGCCGATGCGATGATCTCAGTGGCACAAGCTTGGGAGGCGGAGGTCAAGGACCAGGAAAAGGCGGGGAAGCTCCCGCCGCTCAAGACGGTCGCGTCCAAAGATCGGAAGGAAGGCGAGAAGATCACGCCGAAGCCCATTGCGGAGCTTCGGAAAAAGACAATGGCGGCGGCCGAGATCCTTCTGAAAAGGATGCCCGACCACGAGAAGGCAGCCAAAATCAGCTTCTGGCTCGCATTCCTCTACTATCAGCACGACGACTTCGACGAGGCCCGAAAGAGGCTTGCCGCGATCATTGAGAAATGGCCAAAGGACGAGGCGGCGAGAGACGCCGCCAACCTGATGATCGAAACGTACCTTGCCTACAAGGACTGGGAGAAGGTTGCGGAGTGGTCCGACCGAGTTCAACAGATGAAACTCGGCGACAACAAGTTCAACCTGGAAATGGGCCTGATGGAGAGCGGCGCGATCTACAACCGCGCTCTCGACATGTTCAACGCCAAAAGGTACGACGAGGCTGCAAAGGAATATGTGAGGCTGGTCGCCAAAAACCCCGCCTACGCGGGCGCCGACAAGGCGCTCAGCAACGCAGCTTTGGCCCTTCAGAACCAGAAGAAAGTCGGCGAGGCCGCCGCTGTCTACAACAGGATATTTCTCGAATACCCGGCATCATCCCTGGCCGACTACGCGCTTTTCAAGGCTGCTTCCAACATGGAAGAGGCCGGCGACCTCCGCAATGCGGTGGCCGGGTACCTTCAGCTCATGGTCGTGTTTCCGAAGTCCGAGCACCGCCCTGCCGCAATTTTCAACGCGGCCATGGCGCTCGAACAACTGGGTGACTACGCCGCCGCTATCAGCAAGTTTCAGAGGTTCGAACGGTCGTACTCGGAACACGGGCGGGTCCCCGACGCGGCGTGGAAACGAATCCAGGTTGCCGAGAAGATGAAGGATTGGCAGGCGGTCCTTGGCGCTTGCGCAAAGTTCAAGGAGATGATCAAAAAAGACCCCAAACTATCCGGGCGAACGCTCGATCTGCTGGTCAAGGTGGCGACCGCACACGTGGAGCTTGGACAGACCGCGCTGGCCGTCAAGACCTCCGACGAGGCGCTCAAACACGCCGAATCGGCCAGGGGTATCTCCGAAGACGACCGCCAGAAGGCCCGCGACGCGATCGAACTGCTCGAACTGAGAATCAGGCGGTTGAATCAAGAGAAGAACCAGTAACGAGGAGAACGCCACCTCGATGCGGGGGCGTTGCGCGGAAAAGCACCCCTCGCTGCGGCGCGAAGCGTCGTGGTTTCACCTTCCCATCGCCGAGAAGGCGGCCCAGAAGTACGGTTCGGTGTAGTCCTGCCCGGGCGGGGGCTTGAGTTTGCGCAGGGCAAGTGCCGCGTCACGGAGGGCGTGGGGGACGGGCTTGCCGGCTTTCAGGGCCTTGTGGAATTCGGTCATAAGCGCCGTCGTGGCGGCCGAATCCACGTACCAGTTGCTCCCGACGAATGACGGCACGCCCGCCGCGAAGAACGCCCGCGCGAGTCCTATAAGCCCCTCGCCCTGGTACGTGTGCCCTTTGCCCGAGACACAGGTTGACATCACCGCGAGGCGCGCCCCAAGGTTCATCTGTGCGACTTCGTGCGCCTCGAGGTAGCCGTCCTCGTCGCCGTCCGGCACCTGCGCCAGGACCACGCCGCTGCGATCGGGGTCCGCGTAGTTGAAAAGCCCGTGTGCGGCTATGTGGATGATCCCGGCCCGGGTCGCCGCTTCCTTGACCGCGCTCTCCTTCGCGCGCTCGTCAATGAGCGTGACGGCGCTGCTACCGCCCCATATCCCGGCAAGGGCTTCGACCTCGGCTTTTGCTTCGGGGATCTGCCCGAGTGCGCTCTCGGCCCCGCCGCGAAACCGTGACGGCTCGACCTTGCCGTCTTTTCCGAGATAGGGGTCCCCGACCGCGACCAACCGACCGGCGTCGCCCCTGCCCGTTGCCTTCGCCGCCCGATCGGCGAGCTGGCCCAAGACCGTAACCGAAGGCGCGTAAGCCACCGCGACCTTGTCGAGAAGGTAGGCGTTTCCGTCGTGAAGGATCTGGAAAGGCAGGTTGAGCAGCGCGCCGTCGGCGACGACATAGACGAGGTCGTGACGGCTCACGACATCCTCGACAGGCTTCACGAGACGCCGGTGAAGCTCCTGCGCGGCCGATCGTCTGAAGCTCGCATCGTTTGGATCCATCAGGGGGTCGAGGATCTTGCCCGCCAGCCGTTCAACATCGTCGCGTTTGACCTCGGCAGCCGCCACACGGACGTCCTTTTCGTCTATGGCGAAGATGTACGTGCGATCCCTCGTCACGAAGTACGATAGCAATGTGGCACCCAGCCTGCCCGCCAGCGCCTGCGCTTCACCCAAGGTCGCCGGTCTCACCGTTCCCTCTCGCATGGCGAGCTCCGGGTGCTTCGTCAGGACCTGATCGCGCCACCGCGTGAAGTCCGAGTAGATCGCCTGCGCCTCCCTTTGCAGCGACTGGACCCGAGCCTCGTGGTCCTTCTCTCCGGGGTCGAGGGCGTTCATCCTGCTCCGCACGGCGGCAATCCGCGCCTTGAAATGGTCGGCCTGCGCCCGATCCTCCGGCCCCAGCGTCCCGCCCTTTTGGGACGCCGATTGACCAAGAAGCGCCGAGAGGACCTGTCCCCGCGATTCCTCCAGCGCCGCGAACGCGGTTTCGATGTCCCCGCGCGCCGCGTGCCCGCCCGGCTTCTCGCCCAACATCAGCACGAGGATTCCGGCGACAGGCTCACGCAGGTTGCGCGAGATGCCCACACGCTGCATCTCGCCCGGCAGTGAGAGCTGGTATTCCTTCACCCGCGAGATGGCGTCCAGGAAATGCCCCAGCGCCTCTTTCTTCTTTTCCTCGATCTCGGCGATCTGACCCCTCCAGACATCGACTTCCCACGGCCGCAAGAGCCTCTCCTGCCAAGACGGCGCCATCGACACCCAGCGCTCAAGGGCCTTCCGGGCCTTGTCGGCCTGCTTCGCCCTGATGGCGCTCGTGACGAGGGACGAGAGGCGGGCCGCAAGCTGGGTCTCATAGAGAAGCCGCACGTGAGGCCCCTGTTTCGAGTCATCGCGCTGTTGTTTCTCGACCTCGGCTATTTCCCTTTCGCCGACGGCGACCGCCTTGTCGAACTGACTGCGCGCCAGGTACACCAGCCCCTCGATCGAGCCATCCTTGTTTTCCTGGGCAAACTTGAGCGCATGGTCAAGCCCTTTCTCGTCCTTCAAAACGATCTCGCGCATGATCTTGATGTGCTGGTGGAAACCCTCCATGATGGCGACGGTTTCCTTGATGCCGTCCCTGGCTTTTTTGATGAACTCATCGAGCGTGTTTCTGAACTCCTCCTCGTGGGTCGTGTCGAGCAGCATCTCGCCCAACAGGTCCTGGTAGATGTTGGCCTGCAACGACCGCACCTGCGTAACGGGGCTCGGGCCTTTGGGCTTGCCGTCGAAGACGTCGGTGGGCGGTTCCTTTTGGAGGTCTTGCTCGCCCTTCTCGATGGCCGCGAGCGCCGTTCGCGCAAGATTGCTCGCCGCATGTGAAAGCCCAAGCTCGCGGTACACCCTGATCACCGACTCGAAATGGTGCGCCTCGGTGAACGGGACGTTGGCACCCTGAAGGTACCTGCCGGCGAGCTCGAACGCGAACAATGCCCGGGACATCTCCCGGTGATGGCTGTACAGCTCATTCCCCACGTTGTTGAGCACACGCCCGGCGCCTACGGCCCTGCCAAGCTGGCCGCTCGCCGAATGCCACTTCGCGTGGGCTCTCACAAAAAGCTCCGACTCGTTCGGTCGGCCGTGGACGGCGGACGTGACAACGGCGCCCAGCAACGCCGCGGCCGCGTTCTGCCCGCCGCCCGCCCGACAAAAACTCTTGCGGGCCTCGGCAAAACGCAAAAGCGCCTGATCGGGTTGGGCCAGCCGCAGTGCCAGAAGCCCGCGAACGAGTGCCGCGGCGCCGGAAATCGAGTCGGATGATTGCCCGGCCTCCCTTTCGGCGCCCGCCGCCTCGTTTTCGATCGCCCGGACGAGTTCCTGTTCGGGACGTTTCCAGTAGCTCTGGAGCTGATATCCAAGCGTGCGACCGGCGCTCTCGGTCGTACTGCGGCTCGACGACGGGACGTTTAGCGCCTCCAAACCGGCGTGGGAGGCGATCATCCCTTCGGCGCGGACGATCCTGCACAGGCCGACACCCCTCACGTCCCCCGCTGCCCCAAACCGCTTCTCGGCATCGGTCAGGGCCTGTTCCGCCTCCTCCCGGTATCCGCCCCGGTACAAGAGGCGCGCCCGGATGGCATCCATGACGGCCAGACCGACGGAATCCCCGGCCTTGTCCAACACCGACCGGTTCTTGTTCATCACTCCCGGAATGACCTGCGCCATCTTCTTGACGTGCTCGCTGCTGCCCGCCTCCCTTGCAAACTGCGCAAGGTGCGAGAAGACTACCTGGGACGTGCCCAGCCAAGTCACGTATTCCCGCACGACCGGCGCGGCCTCGGGGGGCGGGAGCTTCGCGGCGCCCTTGGAAAAATAGCCGTCAAGGGTATTGAGAGGTAGGAACTTCGCCTGCCGGCGCTCGATCTCGTTTGCGTATCCGACCGCGTATCCGCCGTCCTGAGTCGCAAAGGCGGAGACGAACACGCCGTCGAGGAGTCCGCTCCGCTTGAAGTTGAGCGTTTCGAGGCGATCGGTCGGTTGGCTCTCAATCGCCTTTTCGAGGTGCTCCTTCGCCCTGAGCGGAAGGCCGGCGGATAGAAGGACGGCCGCCGTCGCGAGTTCCGCTTCGAACAGAATCGCCGGGTCGCCGGTCTTTGTTGCAGCTTTCAACGCGCCTGCCGCCCACGCCGCGGCCTCGCGCGGGTTCCCGCGGTAGAGGTTGGGATTTGAAAACCCCCCGAGCGCATCCCAAGCGGCGGCCACTGCCGTCTTGATCGCGGCCGCGTCGTTCGGAACGTCGCGTCTTATCGTCGGTTCCTCGGGCGCCAGTCCGGCGCAAACCGTCTCATCAACCTCGGCAAGAAGTCCCCCTGCGTTTTTCCGGGAATCCTTGTCGGTTGAAACCGCGGCCTTTTCGTGGGCGCAACGGGCTGTTGCGAATGCAGCCGCCAGGGCGCCGGACGCGATCCAAACAAGACAACGGGCCTTCATGTTCTTTCCCTCCCTTGCGCCTCCGCGCCCAGGCGAACACAAACATCGAATCGCGATATCCGCTAACGTCTTCTGAAGATCACCCGCACCAAGACCCGCCGGTTTTTTCGCGCCTCGGCCTCGGTTTTCTCCGACACCACGACGGGCGCGCTGTCGGTGAGAGAGACGATCCGGACCTTGGCTGGGGGGATCCCCATTTCCTGCACCAGCGCGGCGACATTCTCGGCGCGCCTCGTCGCGACTATGTCGTTGGCGGCCCGGGTGCCCCTGTGGCAGGTGTGACCCTCGATGTACACGGCCGTGACCTCCACCGTGGCGATGTCCTTCATGGCGGCGCGCCAGCGCTTCATCTGTTCCTTAGAAAGCTCCACCTGGTTCAAGGAATACCCGTCGACCTCGACCACCGCCTTCTCAAGGTTTGCCTTCATCAAAGAGACGTCGGCCCCCTGGATGAAAAGCTGCTCCCGCAGAGCCTCGAAACTTGCCTTTTCCTCCCTCCCGTACATCGTCGCCTTCGCCCGGGCGAGGTACCTGCCGTCGGGGAGCGCGGGGAGCTCGAACATGAGCTCGGCCGCCTCCTCGACCGGGAGGATTGCCTGTGAATTGCTGAACACCGTCTCGCGCTTTGTGAAGTCGTGCTGTTCACCGAGAAGCGCAAACACTGCGAAGTCGACGCGGCCCCCTTTGAACGGAAGCCCGGGTACGACGACCCAGACCCGGTTCGATTGGAGCACCATCTTGCTGTCGAGGGCCATTGTCATCGAAAACTGTTGGCCGCCGCGATCTATGACGTACACTTGGGACGGCGCCCCCGATGTTCGGGGCGGCTCGGCGGCAGGCCCGTCCGACGGCGGGAGCACCGTCGCCAACGCCGCGACCGCCGCGGACACCCATTGCACCCCCTTTGCGGTCTGCCCGCGGTTCATCGCCCTTTCTCCTCGAATTCGTACTCTATCCGCATCCGCCAAACCCCCTGCCGCAGAGGCTTGCCCGGCGACGGATCGATCTCGATCTGCAGTACCGAATCGGAACACTTGAGCCGGAAGGACAGACCGCTCGATATGTGTTTGACGTCGTTCTGCTGATTGCAGAGCAGCACCATGCGCTGCCTGTCGTTCTCGTCGGTGGCGCCATCGAGCCACCTCGTCAGGTTGTAGGTGATCATTACGTTTCTGACCACCTTGTCGAGAAAGGGGATCTTGATGATGGGGTTTCCCGAGACCAGAGGGAGCTCCTTGATCTCGTACATGCATGACCACCGGTTCTCTCCCTCCTCGCGGCAGGTGTAATCGCCCTTGGGGAGCGTCTCGACGCTCTCCATCATCTTTTTTCTGACGAAGAGCTCCAGCTTCTGCTGCCACGCCTCCGGCGTCTGTGCGCTGTCCAGGATGAGCATCGTCTCGTCGGAAGGCCGGATCTGTGCGAGGGCGGCGAGCGTGTCTGCGTTGCCGCTGATCCCCTTGAGAAAAACCGGGTACAGTTGCCGATACCGCGACTTCATGGACGAGGCCAGCAGCGCTATCTGGTCCAGACAGCAGCTTTTCTTGTCGTTGTAGCAGCGGGCGGCGCTCGCCAACTGGGCCGAGCGCGCAGCCTCACACTGTCGATAAGCTTCCTTCTGATGGGCGAACCGCGGATCGCCTATGCACTTCTCGCGTTCACCTCTGCATTGGTGATACCGGATTATGCACTCGTCGAGCCCCGGCTTGAGTGCTGTGATGCACGCGCCATACGCGGCGGACTTGGCCGAACGGCACTTCCACATCTCGTCGCACGCATACGTGGCGGGAACGTACGTGCCATCACGAGAACCCCGCACGGAGACCTCGCAGGCAAGCTCCTTCTCGCGGCAGGGCCGGTCGATCGCGTCCCGCGCCGTGTCGCACTGTCCGATCCCCGCCTTGGTATCGCACGCGATTTTTGCGCCCCAGCAGTCGTAGGCGGCGGCGCACTCTTTGAAGAGCTGTTCGGGCTTGCAGGAGATCTCCGGTTCCGACCCTGTGCACGAAGGGTACTTCGCCTCGCAGACGCGGTCGCTCTTGGTGTCGATGCCGTCGGTGAGGACCCACACAATGGTGTCCTTTGGAATGTCATATGTGGTCTCTTCGACGGCCTGCATGAGGTAAGTGCCCCCTTTTCGAGCGCCGATCTTGCCGTCAAAGCACTTCCGCGCGCGGTCGATGTCCGGAGTCTGCGCGTTGAAACACTCCGACCGGGCGGCGCGGTCGGCAAATGACGCGACATAGAGTTGCTGCACCTTCTTGGCCGCGATCAACGGATGCAGCGTATACAGGAAAAACGAACGTCGCTTCGCGCCATCCGGGTCGTTGGCCATCATGCTCAGGGAGGCGTCCATCAGGACGAGATGCGGGGCCGGGGTTGTCAGCTTCATCTCCAGCGGCGGGGGTGTCAGCGTCGCCGCTGCCGGGGACCAGGGCGGGACCAGCGCGCGCTGGGCGATTCGCTCGAAGGAGGCGAGCAGGTCCTTTTCGAGCGGCGACCACCTGCCCGGGATCCGCTCTCCCCGCGGCACGTGCAGGCAGTTGCCCCGGTAGCCCCGCCCGCCGTCCCAATCGAGCCAGCATTTCCACGGGTTTCCGCAGCGCGCCCCGGGCGAGCAGAACGATACGGACGTGTTCGCGGACGAATAGCCGAGGTCTTCCGCTCGCTTCTCGACCGTGCTCTTGAACTTGTTGAGCAGGAGCAGGTGGTTTGCCAGCGCTTCGCCGCCGGAGAAGGGCGGCGGCGACGGGTCGAATTCGATCGAAATCGACGGCGAGATGATGGCGAATCGCGAGGACCATTCGCTCTCCGCCTGGTGCTTGCGCATGTCGGCGTTGCAGAACACGTCGGCACGGTAACGCTCGCTGATCGGCGGCTGCTGCCGCGCCTTCTCGGCTTCGTCCGCGAACCGGCACAGGTCGGTCGCGTCGATCCCGTTGCCGGCCGCGTCAGGGGCGGCGCCGAGCATTCCAACAAGGAGGCTCATCACGAGCCTGCCGTACTCCTTCCCGGCCCTGAATGCCGAAAAGACCTGCTGCTCGAGGACCGGATCGTTCGCGAGGGAAGGCCAGAGGTGGCGGCGGTGCTCCCACGACGAGACGAATGTCTGCGAATACGAATCCTGGCCGGAAAGACTCGACATCATGAGATAGGTGTTTTCGCGCCACTCCTTTTGCGCGTTGAGATACGAGAGCACGGTCTGGGTCGAGCCCGCGTGGCACTTGTCCAGCACGAGGAGGACCGGCGCCTGGTACGTCCCGTGGACGCTCGCGAGCAGCGCGCCGAGCGTCTCGAGAGATATCGCGCCGTCCCCCCACTTGGTCAGCCCGTTCCTCTCGCCGTGGCTGGAGATCACGAGGACCACCAGATCCGGTCGCTCTATGCCCAGCTCGAGGACCCTGCGGTTGATCTCGGTATCCCTGCCGAAAAGCCCGGGGAGGTCGGAGCTGGATACGAACCGCTGAAGGACTCCGGCGTCCGGCGCCTTGAAGGAAATCTTGCCCTCGTCGCTTTTTGGGAAGATGAATGCCAGGAGTCGCGGGTCGATGTTCAGCGCCTTTTGAACCCTCGCGGACGCCTCCGCATCGTTTACAAAACCGGCCGATGGGTCGCCGACCATGGTGATCCACATGAGCGCCCGCGGGAACCCCCGCAGATGAAACTGGCGCGGCGTCGGCTCGCCCCCGGCGGCGGGAGCCGCTTTGGATGCCGTCGGGGTCCCGGCAAGGATGAGAGCCAACGCGGCCACGACAGCAGCAACCATCCCGGCGCACACGTTCCCAGTTGTCCGCCCGTATCTGTACACCTTTGCCCTTCTACACCTCTGGACCTTTGCTCGTCTACGCCTGTAGACCTGCCGTTACCTCCCCGCCGCGATGAAGCCGGCCCAGAGCCAGGGGTGGGCTTCGCCGTCTTTCTTGCGTTTTTCGGCTATCAGCTTGAGCTGGGCGTTTCGGAGGGCGGTCGGCTTGTCGAGCTTGGGGTCCTTGGCGAGCTGGGCGTAAAAGTCGGTCATCAACTGCCGGGTTTCGTCATCCGGCACCTTCCACAGGCTCATCACAAGGCTCTTGGCGCCCGCGAGCGCAAACGCCCGCCGCAGGCCCATGACGCCTTCGCCCGCCTTCACCTCGCCCAGCCCCGTCTCGCACGCAGAAAGGACCACCAGCTCGGTCCCCCGCAGGTCCATCGCCGCGACCTCTTCGGCCGTCAGTATCCCGTCGTCCCCCGTCGTCGCCCCCCGCTTCGCATTCACCCCAGCAAACACCACGCCCGACAGCACCATCGGGTTGAACCCCGTCACCTGCGCCTTCTCCATCTCGAACGTCCCGCGCCTCTCCTTCCCCGTATCATCCAGCGCCGACTTGCACTTGCCGCCGGCAAAGAACCCGTGCGTGGCCAAGTGAATGACCTTCTTCCCCGGTGCGTTCTTCTTGAACTCCTCCTCGGTGGCCTCGCCGCTTTTCAGGACAAGCGCCTTTTCCTTCCCGACCGCCTTCTTCACCGCCTCGACCTCCGGCCCCGTCCCGTCGAGCTTCTCAAACTTCCCCACCGACTCCGGGCCACAACCGGCAGAACGCGTGGCGAGCGCGATTGGGCGGGCAGTAGGGTCTGCCCCTACACGGACATCCAAATCGTAATCTATCCCACCAGCCAGCAGCGTCCCCTCGGCCTTCACGTCCCCTCTTTGCGCCAGGCGCACAAGGTCCGTCGCCGAGCCGAGGTAGCCGAAGGTGTAGCTCTCGAGGAGATACCCGCCCTTCTCCGGCAGCGCCCCGAACGGTACGCCTGAAAGCGACCCATCAGGCACCACCCAAACCCACTTCTTGCCGCCGAGGTGCGGTATGAGCTTGTCCCACACCAGCTCCCGCACCCGCGCCGCCGCGTTGTCAATCATCTTCGCTGATTTTCCCGCCTCCGTCCGGCTCCGGTACTCCGCCACCGCCTTGTCAATTTCCTCCACCGGCCCAAGCTCGACCCGAACAGGCTGCTCACACACTCCGCCGACGAGGACAAACACCAAATACGATGATGTCCACGTCCCTTTGCCTTTCTCTCCCTTTGAGGCGTCCGGCGGCGCATAGCGATCGTACCTCAAGTAGTCCACCAGCGCCGCCGCTGGGTGTACTTGGGCACAGACTTCCTTCAGCCCCGCGGCCATGAGCGACTTCTCGGCCCGGAACTCCCGGCTCTTTTGCGATAGCTCCCGCTCGAGTACTTCTTTCTGTTCTGTGAGGTTCTTGATGGTCTTGAGCCGCTCCTCCTCCTGCCCCGGTTTGGGCGTCATGAACGTCAGCGTGGCCAGGCTCCGCCGCACCAGCGCAAGCTGGCTGAACTTCTCCTTGAGCCCCGGCTCGCGCGAGCCCAACATCGCCGTCCTCTGCGCCGCAAGCGTGTTCTGCACCACACCCTTCCACCGGAGCGCCGCGGGGTATGTCAAGACCCCGTCCGTGTCTTCGGTGAACAGTGAGAGCACGTACGAGAAGTTGAAGCTCTGCGACCTGACCAACTCGATCCGTTCGCGCTCCGAGGTGACATCAAGCAGGTTGTCAACCATCTTCTCGACGATCCCGAACCCGCGGCTCATCAGTTTCCGGGCACTGCCGACCTCCTTCTGCGCCCACAGCAACCCGGCCAGGTTGTTGAGGTCTATCGCGACATCCGGGTGGTCCGGTCCCAACGCCTTCTCGTCTATCTTCAGAGCGCGCTCGTACAGCGGTTTCGCTCCCGCGTAGTCGCCCTGAGACTCCAGCAACCCGGCCAGGTTGTTGAGGCCCGTGGCGACTTGCGGATGCTCCGCTCCGAGCGCTTTCTCCAATATCTTCAGCGCGCGCTCGTACAGCGGTTTCGCTCCCGCGTAGTCGCCCTGCGCCCTCAGGATCTCGGCCAGGTTGTTGAGGCCCGTGGCGACTCGCGGATGGTCCACGCCGAGCGCTTTCTCCGTGATCTTGAGAGCGCGCTCGTACAGCGGTTTTGCTCCAGAGTAGTCACCCTGCGCATCGAGCAACATGGCCAAGTTATTGAGGCCCGTGGCGACATCGGGGTGTTCTGGGCCGAGGTGTTTCTCGCGCAGTGCGATGACCTCCTTTGCCAACGGCACGCCCTCCTTGAACTTCCCTGTCTTAATGCATTCCATGACCTTCGCGTTCAGCTCCTCCGCCCGCTTGAGGTCGGCTTCCTTGTCGCCGGCGGGGGCGGGCGAGGGGAGGAGGGTAAGGAGGAGGGGGAGGAGGAGGTCGAGGATCCAGATTCGGAAGAAAGGTTTCATGGATTCCTCCAAGGGCGCGTGGAACACGCGCCGGCACACGGGCGGACCTCGCGGTGCTTCCCACTTCGCCCTTCGGGCTACGAAGGACAAGCGGGCCGCCCCTACGTCACCGGCATCGGACACGGGAGCACTTGCTTCGCTGCGTGTCTCCCCTGTTCCATGACCCATCCTTGCCGCTCCTGTTTGAGGTCACGATTTGTGACCTCAAGGAACCGGTCGCAATCTGCGACCAGTTGCTGTCTGGTCCCGTGGCCAGAACAAGTCCGACCTGCCGGATAGTCAGCCCTTCTGCACGGCCAGTTTCTCTTGGACCCACAAGTTCACAAGGGTGTCGGGGGCCACGCCGCGTTTCCTTGCCGCCGTCCGGACCTTCTCCGAAAGGGATTTCTCCAGCGCGCAGTAGACCACTTCCGACGAGATGTCGACATCGAAGGTCGCCTCTTTCGTCGCGTCCCAGCAATCCGCAAGGTCGTGCGTGTCCCAGAAGTCGCCGATCTCACGGTATGAAGAGGCTGACGAAACGGAACTTTTGACTGTTCTGTTCTTCGAAATGTTCCGGCGCATCCCTTCGATCTTCAAGTGCCGGTCCTTCACGAGGCGATTATCCGCCGTTACCGCACGACCTGCGAATTCATGGTACCACCACGCCCGATTTGAAACCACTGGGTTGAGCGTCCGGCCGGACGCGCCGTCAAGCCGGCGCGGAATTCAAGGCGGCGTCGAGCCCTTCGACAAGCTCAGGGCAGGCCACCGCACTCCAAGACCGTCGCACGGGCGCGCTCCGCTTCGCTACGAGCGCCCCTACTTCTTCTGCTCCTTGAGCCACTTCTCTATGGCCTTCAGCTCCTCGCTCTTCGGGGCCTTCTTCAGGGCATCGACGACGAGTTTCTCCATCTCTTCGTACTGCTCGTAGTCCGCGAGGACGCCCAAGAGATAGAGGTCGGGGGTCGCGTCGCCATCCGCCGAGGCATTCTTCAGCTCTGCGTACACCTCGCGGGCGGCGGCGATCTCGGCCTGTTCCTCTTTGCTCAGCGGCGGGGCGGGCTTCTTGTCGGACTTCCCGGGCGTGCCGCGGACGTGCGTGGCGCCGGCGCGGCCTGCGCCGGCTTTGCGAAGGAGCGACGGGATGCGTTTCACGCCGTCGGTCGCGCCCGCGGGGACCTTTGTCACCTCGGGCCTGGCATCCTTGCCGCTCTGGACCGTGCTCTCGGTCAGGCCGACCTTGATCGTGACCGGGCCTTTCCACGTCTCCTTCCGGTTGCCCGAAAAATACGCCAGCTCGACACTCCCGCCTTCGGGGACGGTGATGACGTCGCCTACGCGGATCTTCATGTACGACTTCGCCTCGGCGGCGTCTTTCTGGAACGCCTCGTTTTTGTACGTCACCTTCCCGGTCACTTTGAAAAGAAGGCCGGCGTCGGCGGGCGCCTTGGGGGGGGCCTCGGCAAGGGCCACCGGGGCCGATGCGAGAAGAAACGCGGCGGCGACAACGGATTCGATTGCGAGACGACGGCTGTTCATTGTGCCCTCCACTCCACGGGTTTACACCCTGAACGTTATACACATGTCACCGTGCTACAGATGGCGAAGCCCGCAGGTTTCACGACGAGCCGCCAGTGCATCGGCGCATTCTGCGGCAATGGTTGCGATTCAGAGCGAGCTACATGTGTTCCGATGGTTGCGTC
>JACRCP010000226.1 GCA_016218965.1 Deltaproteobacteria bacterium
CACCATGTAGGCGTAGATGGCTGTTGTGGCCGCCAGCACAACCATGAATCCCATGGAAAGCGCGAGCTTCCATACGTACGGCCTGAGGTACCGCAGGAGCCGAAGGTAAGTCTTCACGCGAAGGATTCAAACACGAAACCCCCTGCGAAGTCCAGAAATGCGCAGAAACTTCTTGATCTTCCTGCACTTGGATGGCATACTCCCGCGTCGTTTCGCCGGTCTTTGACAAGGGAGTGCGCGGTGCGTTGCTACGGGATGAGCGCCCGTAGCTCAGCTGGATAGAGCGTCGGACTTCGAATCCGAAGGCCGCAGGTTCGACCCCTGCCGGGCGCGCCACGTAGGTACTAAGGGGCCGTTAGCTCAGTTTGGTAGAGCAGCTGACTCTTAATCAGCGGGCCGCAGGTTCAAGTCCTGCACGGCCCACCAAGTCTCCTTTGTCGGGATACCCACGTCGCGGAATGGCGAAGGGACCGTGATCGGAATTTTGCCACAGAGATCACAGAGGTAGAAGCAGTTTGCCGAATTCAGGAGTTCCGGGAACCCGTTTCGGCGAACCGCCCGGCACGAGCGGTGGCGAGCGCAGGCGGATTCACTCCGCCGAAGCGAGCAGGGGGTTCGGGGGAGAAGTTCGCGTAGCGATCCCCCGATAGGATCGTCTGGCGAGAGTGGCGGAACTGGCAGACGCGCCGGACTTAGGATCCGGTGGGCAACCGTGGGGGTTCAACTCCCCCCTCTCGCACCACAAAAGCAGGCAACAGGCGGTGGGCGGTAAGCGGTAGCCAATCAGGGGCAACGGAAGAAGAGGGTCGGCATGAGCGTCGAAGGCACGGTCACAAGTTTCGAAGACGTGAGCGCGGTCATGAAGAAGGTCTCCGTCGAGATTGCGCAGAAGTACGTGGACAGGGAGCTCGACAAGGCCTACCGCGAGATCCAGAAAAAGGTCTCAGTGCGCGGCTTCAGGCAGGGCAAGGTTCCGCGTTCGATGCTCGAAAAGCAGTACGGCGAGGCCGTCAAGACCGACGCGGCCAAGGCGCTTGCCGCCCATTTCCTCGAGCACTTCGTCCGGGAAAAGGAGATACACCCGGTCGCGGTGCCGGTCATCGAGGAGTACAAATTCGAGGACGGGAAGGGACTCACCTTCACGGCCAAGATCGAGGTGCGGCCGGAGATCGATCTCGAGCAGTACCGCGGGATCGAGATCGCCGCGCGTCCGGTTTCCGTGTCCGATGACGAGGTCGAGGTCGAGGTCGGGAGGTTCCGCGAATTGCACGCCCAGCTCCACCCCGTGGAAGGCCGCGAGACGCCGCAGAGCGGTGACATCGCCTATTTCGAGATCGCCGAGGTGACGGGAAAGGGCGAGGCGAAGCATGAGTCCCACTCGCTCGAACTCGGCTCGGGGCGCGCGAACACGGTGCTCGAGGCACGGCTTCTGGGCTCCAGGATCGGGGAGCCGTTCGAGGTGGACCTGCCGGCGGGCCGCAACGCGAAGGAGGGGGAGACCAAACACTTCCGTGTGACCGTCACGGGGCTAAAGACCAAGGTGCTCCCCGAGCTCAACGACGACTTCGCCCGCGACCTTGGGGCATATGCCGACCTCGCCGCGCTCCGCAGCGAAGTCCGGTCGCGCATCCAGAAGGCAAAGGAACAACAGGCGAAGACCGAGACCGAGGAGGAACTGGTGCGCGAGATAATCGCAAAAAACCCGTTCCCGGTGCCCGAGAGCCTGGTCGAGCGCCAGCTCGAGGCGTACCTCGAGAACATCGTGGCTGCGGTCGGCGCCAAGAACGTCAATCTCGACGCAGCCAGGAGCGAATTTGCGCCGCGGGCGCTGTTTTCGGTCCAGAAGGCGATGATTTTGGACGCGGTGGCCCGGCGCGAAGGGATGGCGATCGGAGAGGAGGACATCGAGGCCGAGTTTAGGCGCTTGGCCAAGGAGCAGGGGAAGAACACGATGTGGGTCCGGGCGCAGTACGAAAAAGACGACGCGCTCGACGGCCTCCGGTACGCGCTCAAGGAACGAAAGGTCCTTGCGTATCTTTTGGGGGAGGCTAAAATGGTCGAGAAGGAAGAAGGAACCAGGAACACCTGACCGGCACGAGGCGCCCAATGTCCCTGATCCCAATGGTGATCGAGCAGACGCACAAGGGCGAACGCGCGTACGACATATTCTCGCGGCTCTTGAAAGACCGCGTCATCTTCATAGGGAGTTCGATAGACGACGACGTGGCCAACGTCGTCATCGCGCAGATGCTCTTCCTCGAGTCCGAAGACCCCGACAAGGACGTTTCGATCTACATCAACAGCCCCGGCGGGTCGGTCACCGCGGGGCTCGCCATCTACGACACGATGCAGTTCATCAAGCCGGCAGTCTCGACCCTGTGCATGGGACAGGCGGCCAGCATGGCGGCGGTCCTTCTGGGCGGCGGCGCCAGGGGAAAGCGCTTTTCCCTGCCGAACGCCCGCGTGCTCATCCACCAGCCGATGGGCGGGGTGCAGGGGCAGGCGACGGACATCGACATCCAGGCCCGCGAGATCCTCAAGCTCAAGCATAGGCTCAACGAGGTCATCGCGCGGCACACCGGGCAGCCGCTCGATCGGATCGCAAAAGACACCGACCGTGACTTCTACATGACCGCCGAGGAGGCGGTCGCGTACGGGCTGGTCGATCAGGTCCTCGGCAAGCGCGGGGCCTAAAGAGGGACGGGATGCTCGATCGAAGGCGCAGCGACACGAGGCTTTCGTGCTCTTTCTGCAACAAGGAGCAGAGGGTCGTCCGCAAGCTCATCGCCGGCCCGGGCGTGTATATCTGCGACGAGTGCGTGGGGCTGTGCAACGAGATCATCGCCGACGACTCGGGCCGCCGTACGGAGCACGACGGGGCCGGCGGCATCCCGCGACCGGCCGAGATCAAGGCAAGGCTCGACGAGTACGTCATAGGTCAGGACCGAGCCAAGAAGACGCTCGCAGTCGCCGTGCACAACCACTACATGCGCATTGACCAGTCCGCGCAGGGGGACGACGTCGAGTTTCAGAAGAGCAACATCCTCCTCATCGGGCCGACGGGCTGCGGCAAGACGCTGCTTGCGCAGACCCTGGCGCGGTATCTCAACGTCCCGTTCACCATCGCCGACGCCACGACGCTTACCGAGGCCGGATACGTCGGGGAGGACGTGGAGAACGTCATCGTCAACCTGATCGGCGCCGCCGGCGGCGACGTCGAGAAGGCCCAGCGCGGGGTCGTGTATATCGACGAGGTCGACAAGCTGGCCCGGAAGTCCGAGAACCCCTCCATCACCCGCGACGTGTCGGGGGAGGGGGTCCAGCAGGCCCTTCTCAGGATACTCGAGGGCACCAGGGCAAACGTCCCTCCCAAGGGCGGACGGAAGCACCCGCAGCAGGAGTTCATCCAGGTCGACACGACCGACATTCTGTTCGTCTGCGGCGGGTCGTTCGCCGGGCTCGAGACGATCATCGAGACTCGGATGGGCAAAAAGGGGATTGGGTTCTGCGGCGAAGTCCGGGGCCGCGCCGAGCGGAAGATCGGCGATGTGTTGAAGGACGCCACCACCGAAGATCTCCTCAAGTTCGGTCTCATCCCCGAGTTTATCGGCCGGCTTCCGGTCGTCGCGACGCTTGAAGACCTTGACGAGGATGCCCTGGTCGAGGTGCTCACGAAACCGCGCAATGCGCTGGTCAAGCAGTATTCCAAGCTCTTTGAGATGGACGGCACGGTTCTTACCTTCGAGGATGCCGCGCTGCGCGCG
Source organism: Deltaproteobacteria bacterium (assembly GCA_016218965.1). Classification (GTDB taxonomy): domain Bacteria; phylum Myxococcota; class SpSt-1050; order SpSt-1050; family JACRCP01; genus JACRCP01. The sequence goes on from JACRCP010000226.1 coordinate 3,765, forward strand.
CTTGCCCGCGAGGCGATCGCGCGCCATACCGGCGCCCGGGGGCTCCGCGCCATCCTCGAGAAGGTGCTTCTCAACGTCATGTACGACGTGCCATCGCGCGCGGGGGTCCGGGAGGTCGTCATGGCGGAGGATGTCATCGCGTCACGGGCGGCGCCCAGGGTCGTGCTGTCCAAGGAGGTCGAAAGTGCCTGACACCGTCACCCGCGACGTCCCGCCGTCCCACCTGCGGACGTTCCCGCTCCTGCCCCTGCGGGACCTCGTGGTCTTCCCGCACACCGTGGTGCCGCTCCTGGTCGGCCGCGACCGGTCCGTGCGCGCGGTCGAGGAGGCCGTGCGCGGCGATCGCGAGATAGTCCTTTGCGCCCAGAAGGTGGCGCAGACCAACGAGCCGTCCCCCGACGACATATTCGACGTCGGCACGATCGGACTGCTCACGCAGCTCATGCGGCTCCAAGACGGCACGCTCAAGGTGCTCATCGAGGGCCGCCGGCGCTGCCGCGTGCTCCGGTACAACTGGGGAGGGGACTTCCACTCGGCCGTTGTCGCGCCCTTCGTCGAGACCGGGCTTTCGCCGTCGCTGGAGATGGAGGCCCTTTCGCGTTCGCTCAAGACCTCGTTCGACGTCTACGCCAAGCTCAACAAGCGCGTGCCCGCCGAGGCCCCGGCGGCCATCATCGCCATCGACGACCCGGTGCGCCTGGGCGACGCCATCGTGGCGCATCTCACGGTCCGCCGGCTCGAGGACAAACAGGCGTTGCTCTCGCAGTCCGATGTGAAGCGCCGCCTCGAGAAGCTCTACGAGCTTGTGCAGGGCGAGATCGACGTCCTGCAGGTCGAAAAGCGCATCAGGCACCGCGTCAAGAAACAGATGGAAAAGAGCCATCGCGACTACTACTTAAACGAGCAGATGCAGGCCATTCAGAAAGAGCTGGGCGAGAACGACGAGTTCAAGGCCGAGATAGCCGATCTCGAGGAAAAGGCCAAGCAGAAGAAACTCAGCAAGGAGGCGGCGCAGAAGGTCAAGAAGGAGATCAAAAAGCTCAAGATGATGGCCGCCATGAGCGCCGAGGCGACCGTCCTTCGGAACTACCTCGATTGGGTCCTCTCGCTTCCGTGGGGCGAGTACAAGGAGGAGAAGCTCGACATAGCGGCGGCCGAACAGGTGCTGGACGAGGACCACTACGGGCTCAAAAAGGTCAAGGCGCGCATAGTCGAGTACCTTGCGGTGCGCCACCTCGCGGAGGGGCCGCGCGGCCCGATACTCTGTTTCGTCGGCCCCCCCGGCGTCGGGAAGACGTCGCTCGCCAAATCGATTGCGCGCGCCACGGGTCGGGACTTCGTGCGCATCTCGCTCGGCGGGGTGCGCGACGAGGCCGAGATACGCGGCCACAGGCGCACGTACATAGGCGCGCTCCCGGGCAAGATCGTTCAGGCGATGAAGCGCGCCGGGACCTCGAACCCCGTGTTCCTCATGGACGAAGTGGACAAGATGACGCAGGACTATCGCGGCGACCCCGCGTCGGCGCTCCTCGAGGTCCTCGACCCCGAACAGAACCACGCGTTTTGCGACCACTACGTGGACCTCGACTACGACCTGTCGCGCGTGCTTTTCGTCACAACGGCCAATACGCTCCACGGCATTCCTGCGCCGCTTCAGGATCGCATGGAGATCATCAGGCTCCCCGGCTACACCGACGTCGAAAAGCGCCACATCGCGCGGCGGTTCCTGATTTCCAAACAGCGCCAGGAGAACGGCCTCAAGGACGTGCCGGTCGCATTTTCGACCAGGGCCATCAACACCATCATACATCGGTACACGCGCGAATCGGGGGTGCGCAACCTTGAGCGCGAGGTCGCGAAGGTCTGCCGCAAGATCGCAAAGCGCGTGGTTCGGGCGGGCGGGAAAGAGGCGGTCACCGGCGAAGGGTTCCGGGTGACGTCGGGGTCCGTGCCGAGGTACCTCGGCGTCCCCAAGTTCCGGTACGGCGTGAAAGAGACACGCGATCAGGTCGGAGTCGCGACGGGGCTTGCGTGGACCGACACCGGCGGCGAGCTTCTGAACGTCGAGGTGACGCTTATGCCCGGCAAGGGCAAGCTCACGGTCACCGGGAAACTCGGCGACGTGATGAAGGAGTCTGCCGAGGCCGCCATGAGCTACGTGCGGTCCCGGGCCGTCCGCTTCGGCCTCGACCCGGACTTCTACCAGAAGCTCGACGTGCACATCCACCTCCCCGAGGGCGCCATCCCCAAGGACGGCCCGTCGGCCGGGATCACCATGGCGACCGCGCTCGTCTCGGCCCTCACGGGCGTGCCCGTGCGGCGGGACTTGGCCATGACCGGCGAGATAACGCTTAGGGGGATGGTCCTCCCGATAGGCGGCCTCAAGGAGAAATCGCTTGCCGCCGCCCGCGGCGACATACGCACGGTGCTTATCCCGATCGAGAACGAGAAGGACCTAAAAGAGATCCCGAAGTCCGTCGCCAAGACCATGACGTTCCGGCCCGTCGAGCACATGGACGAGGTCCTGCGCCTGGCCCTAAGCCCCGACGACCCCGACGTCTTCTTCGACCGCCTCGACGGCAAGACCATGAAATCCCTCCCCGAACCGTCGCGCGTCACAAGCCAGAGCGTGGGGGCGAATTAGCGGGGGCGCTTCGGCCTCGTGGCCCGAGCTCGAACCGACCAAGGCCAAGAAACTCGGCTTAAGCGTCGCGGTGTTCCAGCTGGAGACGCACGGCACCGACAAGAAGGTCGCGGCCATCCTCATGGCAACAGGAGGTGCGCGCCAGCCGATCCCGATCGCCGGCGTGGTGGGTTGGAACCCGATATGGTTGGAATACTGAAGGCAGAGTTGTCCCCACGGCGTGCTCGACGGGGCGGACAACTGTCCGAACAAGTGGAACCCGGCTCAGGCGGCGGGGGAGTGTCCGTAGGACGGTCGGCACCGCTTGCTCACGCGCGCGGCTCGGGCAGGAATGCGCGGCTCGGGAACGCTCGGCCCGGAGCTTGACAAAACGGTCGGTTGAGCAACAATGTCCCCAAAGGCGCGTGTCATGCACACGAACGGAGGATCGACGAAAATGGCTAGACCAGTGGATACAGACGAACTGCGTCCCGAGTACGAGATGTCGGACTTCCCACATCCGATGGAGCGCGGGAGGTATGCAGCGCGGCTGAAACAAGGTTCGAATGTGATCGTCCTCAGTCCGGAGGTGGCAACAGCCTTCCCAAACGACGAGGCGGTGAACAAGGCGCTGCTCTATCTCATCGAACTGGCGCGGAAGTCTGCGAGCCCGAAAGAGCGATCCAATCGCCGCAGAAACCGGCGCGCCGCGTAGCCACGTTTCAGGCGGGTGTGATTCAAGGGCTTTGGTGATGCAGATCGGATACGCCCTGGATCGGCTTTGCGGGATCGATGCCCTCCGCGCATCGTGAACATCGCCGGCATCCCGGGCACCGGTGCAGTCGTCGGAAAGGACCTTGAAACTGGGGGGGCGGCAAGGTGCGAAAATTGGTTGACGGATTTCTGG
>JACRCP010000227.1 GCA_016218965.1 Deltaproteobacteria bacterium
CAGTGTTACTGAGCAAGCAGGCGCTGGTTTTGGGGAGATCCGAAAATGGGCGGACGAAAGAGTCAGGTTGTTTCGGCACTGTTCCCGGCGCTGCTCTGTTCGTGTTCCGCCGATGTGGGACTTGGCGAATACGAGTACGCCTGCAAGTCCGACGGCGACTGCGGGCCGGGGTATCGGTGCGACGCAAAGAGGGGATGCATCAAAACCACCCAGGCCGGGGACGGCGGGTGGGACATCGGCGGCAAAGACGTCCAGGGAGACGCGGAGGAGTTGCCTGATGGTTCCGCAGACGGCGGAGACGCTTACCAGCCGGATGGCGGCCGTGACGCCGGCGGGGATGTCCTTTTGCCTGATGGAGGCGACGCTGGCCCTGACGGGGGTGGCGCGTATCTGTTGAGGATGAACAGCCTGTACGAAGGTGCGGCGGGCGCCTGCGAGAATGAAAAATACCACCTGCGATCGATCACCGGTTACAGCGCGGGCGGGGCGCCCCAGAACGGCAGTTATGTCCTGCACCGAAGCATGTTGTTTCGTCGTTGAGGACAACGCAGGGGATCACGGAGGGTTGGATCATGAGGAACATGCAAATCTTGACGGTACTTGCGGCCGCGCTCCTGTGGACCGCCGAAGTCGTCCGGGCCGACATCCCAAGAGTGATCGAGCACCAGGGCTTCCTGACCGACAAGAGCGGCGTTCCGGTGACCAAGGCAGTCGTCATGGGCGTCGGAATCTACAAGGGCCTTGAAGGCGAGGACCTCGTCTGGGAAGAGGACCTGGGGAGCGTAGAGGTGAAGGACGGATTCTACTCGGTGGAAATCGGCAGGAAGGCCGGGCTTGACCAGACGTTCTCCGGGAACTCAGAACTGTACTTGGAGGTCAGGATCGATGGAGAGAAACTCCTGCCCAGGCAAAAGATCGGGGCGGTTCCGTATTCGTACGTTTCGCTGGACGCCGTGGGCGACATCCATCCCGGGAGCGTCTCGGTGGGTGGAAACGTGGTGATCGACGGCAACGGAAAATGGGTGGGGGACACCGGCAATTTCGCGGGCGTCAAGAGCGTCACGGCCGCGTCACCGCTCACCGGCGGGACAATCACCGACACCGGTACGATCGGGATTGCCAAGGCTGGAGACTCCTCGGACGGTTTCTTGAGCAAGGAAGACTACACGACGTTTCTTTCCAAACAGAACCGCGTGAGCGGCACCTGCAACGACGGGTTCTGCGTCTTCGCGGTCCACGAGGACGGTTCTGTGACCTGCATGCCCTGCGGCGGCGCGGGCGCCGGGACCGTGACCGAGGTACGGACGGGATTGGGCCTCACGGGGGGGCCGATTTCCGCCAGCGGGGAGGTCGCGCTCGACAAGGGATATCTGGATTCCGTCTACATAAACGAGGGGCAGGCGGACGGCGTCACGTCGGCGATGATCGTTGACGGCACGGTGGCGCTTGCGGATATCGGCCCGAATTCGTGCGCGGCCAATCAGGTGATCAAAAGGGATGACGTTAATTCGGCTTGGATATGTGCCGCTGACGCCGACTCCAACACGACATACGGCGTGGAGGTCGGTTCGGGGCTTGCGCTCAACGGGACGAACTTCACGCTGCTCAAGACCTGCGCGGCTGGAGACGTGCTCAAGTGGGACGGGGCGGTGTGGACGTGCGCCGGCGACAGTGACACCAACTCGGGCGGCACGGTCACAAGCGTGGCCACGGGAGTGGGCCTGACCGGCGGGCCGATAACCATGACGGGAACCATCAGCCTTGAAACAAGTTATTTCGACGGCTCCGCGCACGACGCGAGGTTCGTGAACACCGACGGCGACACGATGACGGGCGCCCTTTCGCTTCCGGCGGACGGGTTGGTTGCGGACGCCGCGAACTCCCAGCTCGTCCTGAGCGGCGGGAACGTGGGCATCGGGACGCCGACGCCCCTGACGAAGCTGGAGGTGGCGGGGAATATCGCAGCCTCCGCTCCCGTCTCGGACAACCACGTGGCTACCAAGGCCTGGACGCTCTCTCAGATCGGCGCCTCAACCACGAAGACGCCCAAGATGCAGACGTTCACCGCAAACGGCACATGGGTAAGGCCCGCGGGCGTGGACATGTTGTGGGTGACGCTCTGTGGTGGTGGCGGCGGCGGCGGTGCGGGCCAGACCGGCGGCAGCGGTGGCGGAGGGGGCGGTGGCGCGCAGTGCATGGTCCGTTTTCCCGTTTCCGTAGGCACCGACGTGCCCGTTGTCGTGGGTACCGGCGGTGCAGGAGGCAGCAGCAACGATGGGAGTGCCGGTGGCAACTCATCATTTGCGACGGTTGCGGCGTATGGAGGTGGTGGAGGAAAGGAGGGCAGCAACGGCGGTGCAGGGGGTACGGGCGGCGGCGGCATACCAGGCAGCTCAAGCGCCACCCCTTCGGACGGTTCGGGGGACGCCCTGGGGTCAACCGGCGGCGGGGGAGGAAGCGGTCTGGATACCGCCAAGTCAAGGGGCGGCAACAGCGGCGGCGCGTACGGCGGCGGCGCTATCAGCGGCACAACCAGCGGCGGCGGCGGCGGCGGCTCGAGCCTCGGCAAGGGTGGGGGCAGCAACTCCAGCAGCGATGGTGGTGCTGGAAGCGGTTTTGGTGCAGGAGGGGGAGGAGCGAGTGAGAGTACTTTTAATGACGGCGGCAACGGATCTCCGGGGGTTGTCATTGTTGAGTGGGTGGAATGAGCATGGATATCCGACGGCCGATTGGCTGCGCTGTCATTTTTTCCCTGGTATTGTTTTTTCTACAGGGCACTTCAGGTGTCGGACATGCCAAAGAAGATTCCGAACCCCAGGAGCTGTTGGAGAAGGCGGCGGACCTGTACAAAGAGATGGAGTACGACAAGGCCGTCATCCTTCTCAACGAGCTCGAAGGGAGGTCGGATCTGACCAGAAAGCAGACGATCGATGTCCTGAAGCTCAAGGCGTTCATCCAGATACTCATCGTTCCGGAAAGGGAGCGGGCGGCCTTCATAACCATCTCGCGGATCTACGAAATGGACCCGGCGTTTCGCCTGGACGAGACTGCGCCGCCCCCGTTCAGGAACTTTTTCGAAAGGGTGAAAATCCTGAGGGAATCGGTGGCGAAGAAGAGCGAGCCCCCCCCTTTGCAGCCGCCGAAGGCGGTGGAGCAGCCGCAGGTTCAGAAGAAGGACGGTCAGGCAGAAACGCCGGAGCATGAGGACAAGACGAGGGTTTTGTCCGTCGAAAAAACACAGCAACCCGCCGGAAGCGCGCTCTTGATTGTTGACGACGGGAAAAACGGCCCTCTGGATTTCGTCAGAGACAACTGGCTGTCGCTTTCGTGCGTGGGCCTGGGCGTGGCATTGCTGGTGCCGGGCGTGGTCATGGGTTTGGAAGTGAGGTCCTATGACGGGAAGCTGGCGGAATATCCAAAGGATGAAAGAGGCCGACTGATAGGCATCACCTCGGATGAGGCAAAAGACCTTCAGGACGAGGCCGATACGAAGGCTCTGACGTCCAATCTCCTGTTGTTACTGGGGGCGGCCGCCGTTGCGGGCGGGGTCGTCACGTTTCTGATTTCGAACGACATCATCTTCGCGGCGGAAGTCGCCGCAGGTACGGGCGGAGTGAATGTTGCGGTAATGGGACGTTTTTGAAGACCATCGACACTGAGACATGAGACAGGTCATGAAACACCGTTGGCTGTCTGTTTTCCCGGCGGTCCTCGCGGTTCTGGCCATTCTTCCCGCCTGCTCGTGCGATGAGGATGCGGGGACGGAGTCGGTGATGCCGGTGATGGAAATCACCGGTTCGGCGCCCGGGATAGACGCGACCGGCGGGCAGGTGACGATCAACTTCGGGGACGTGCTTGTGGGGCAGACCAAGTCCGTCGACCTCAGGGTCTCGAACAAGGGCAACTATCTTCTCGAGGTCACCAAGGCCGGGCTTGCGGCCGGGACGAGCGCCGAGTTCGCGTACAGCGTCGCGATTCCGCTAAAGCTCGACCCGCAGAAGGACGCCGTCATCTCGATAGCCTACACGCCGTCGGCGCCGGGTGCGGATTTGGGTTCGGTGGTGCTCACGACCAACGTCGGCGAGGGGAAGCAATACTCCATCGGAGTCGAGGGCAACGGCGTCCAGCCGGACATCGAAGTCTGCATACCCGAGCAGGCGAAATGCAACGACGACAACCGGACCGAGCTTGCGCTCGACTTCGGGCAGCTTGCGCTTGGCGAGTCCGTGGGGCCGAAGCAGGTTGCAGTCAAGAACGCGGGCAGTTACCCGCTGAACGTGAAGGACGCCGTGGTGCTCTCGTGTCCGTGGGACAAGCCGGATTGCGCCTTTGTGGACATGGTCGCGCCGTCGGAGCCGGAATTCCTGCTTGAGCCCGCTTCGATATCGGGGACGTACGTCGGGGGAGCCGAGACGGCCGTTGGCGTGACGTACAAGCCGATAGCGGGCGGGGCGACGAAGAGTGCGTTGAGGATTACCAGTGACGACGCGGACGAGCTCGAGGTATGGGTGATTCTGCGCGGGACGGGCATAGCGCCAAGGCTGTGCCCGCAGCCGCCCGTGAGCCTCGATTTCGGGTCGGTGCAGATAGGGAACCACGTGGACAAGGAGTTCGTCTTCACGTCGTGCGGGACGCAGCCGCTCGAGGTGACGACGGTGGCGTTCGCGGCGAGCAACACGGCGGAGTTCTCATGGACCGACGGGACGGCCCCCGAGGTTCCCGTGACGCTCGACCCCGGCGAGTCCATGACGCTCAAGATCCGGTATCTGCCCGTGGACGTGGGGGAGGACATTGGCCGGGTCGAGATCGAGTCGAAGGACCCGACCGCGCCCAAGGGATACGTGGATCTGCGGGGCGAGGGCACGGAGGGGCCGACGTGCAACCTGCAGGCGAGCCCGACGACGCTCTCCTTCGTCAACATCAAGGCGGGGTCGGTGGGCAAGAAGAACGTGAGTCTCACGAACGTGGGGGACGCGCCGTGCAGTGTGAGCTCGATGGCGAGGATATCGGGGACGGACAAGAACGAGTTTTATCTCGATCCGGCCCCGGC
>JACRCP010000237.1 GCA_016218965.1 Deltaproteobacteria bacterium
GCGGATATACCTCGCCGCGGGCGCGAGAGAGATCCGCGCCATGATTCACGGCTGGAAGCCGATGCGAAGCGTCGCCGACATAGAAGAGAACATGGGGCGCTTTGTGCTTCCGGTCGACGTGGACATATCGGCCTACCACCCACTGGGCACGTGCCACATGGGCGGGTCGCGCAAGAGCGCGGTCTGCACCCCCGACGGCGAAACGTGGGACATCCGGAATCTTTTCATCGCCGACGGCTCGCTCATCCCCCCCGGCCTGGGCGTGAACCCCCAGGTGACGATCGCCGCCGTCGCCACCCGCGTGGGCGAGTTCATCGGCACGCGGCTGTAGGCGGCGCAACCCCGCCGTGCCTCCGATCCCCCCAAACTGACGTCCGTAATCGGTCCCGAGTCTTGAGTCCTGAGTCCTTGCTTCAGTGGGCGTGAAGTTCGCCGTCGTGCCGCGGAAGACCGCCGAGGCGTTGGAGAAACCGGAACCGGTGCGAGGCAAGTGACATATGACGTCCGACCCCAGGTGCCCCCCTAAAGGGCCAGCGTGGCGCACGCGCAGCCCGAGGCGCTGTCCGCACCGCGGCCGGGCTTGTCTCCTGCACCAGCCGCGTCTTGGGCTCCGGGCAGGCCGCCGCTGTCGCCGGGGGCGCCTCCGTCCATTTGTCCGCCGCCGCCGTCCAGCGAACTGCCGCCGTCGGTCCCGCTGTCCCCCGTATCTGGGGAGACGGACCCACCGTCGCTCTCTGGTGACACGAGAATCGTGAATTCCTTCGTCGGGGCTTCCAGGTCCGATGCCCCGACGCGGTAGCCGAGGTTGATTTGGACTTTTGTTTCGCCAAACGAGGAGAACTGCAGGGTGGCGGGGCGCGTGCCGCTGCTGGGCGGGTCCCCCGCGGGTGTGGGCACGCCGCTGATTGAACCGATGGACCAGGTGGCGCCCGGCGGCTCGATGGTCCCTCCTCCGCCGGCCTCGGTGACGCTCACGCCCGACGAAACCCCAAGGCGCATCACCGCGGAGAGGGCCACGCCGGCCCCGCGGTTTTCATACCCGACAAGGTAGGTCCCGACGGCGGGAAGGGTCTTCGCGACCACGACAGAATCGCCGATGAGGGAAAGGTCAATATCGGGCTGCCCGGATCGGGTGACGCAGTCCGCCTCGAACAGGGCGTTGAGAAACAACCGCGTCCCCTGGCTGTTGCCGTTTGAGCTGAGCGGGACTTTGGTGCCGTACTGATGGCCGCCGAGGTAGCTCACCTTGCCGGAGGTGGTGCACTCCTTGGCGCTGCAAAACGGTTCGCTCGGCTTGCAGCCGATGTCACACAGGCCGTCGACGTACCCGGTCATCCAGACGTCCTGATCCCCCGGCCCGGCGGGGCCGGTGATGAAGGTGACCTCCTGGTTGTTCTTGTACGCCGTGCCGAGGTAGTCGCTCAGGTTGTACGCCGGCTCGCTGCCGCCCACGGTGGCAAACGCACCATCGAACTGGTTGTAGGCGATGTTGGGCCGGAGGATCTTCAGCGTGTCCGACGCGGGCTGCGCGGCGATCATGAAGCCGGCGCCCTTCTCCTTGATGTCCTTCGGAAGGCAGCAGTCCCCGCCCTGGCATCCGCCCGCAACGCAGGTGAACTCCCCGTCGGTGCACGGGCAGTTCGCAGGGGTCCCCTGGGTGGTGAGGAAGTGCCCGTCCCGGCCCTGATCGTCGAGGAACGGCCAGGCCTCGTTGGGGGCGGTGTTCTCATAGGCGTTCACCGCCTGGCACTCGGCAAAAAAATGGGTGGGGTACTGGAGAAACGAGCGGACCTCGGCCACGACCTCGTGGCCGTGGTACGTGATCTTCTGCCCGGCGCACTCCGCCGGGGTCGCCGGGCAGTTCCCGCCGGCGCACTGCACCGTCTCGCGATCGTTCACGCCCCAATGCATGCTCATGATCTGGCAGTACGCCGGGAGGCCGTCGGCATTGAAGAGGGCGCCGTTCTTGTGATCGGTGTTGACCGCGTCGCAGGTGCCCATGTCCCCCATGATCGCCTGCACGGTGAGCATGTCGGGGTTTGCGGTGCCCGGGCCGCAGTTCGACGCCCCGCACTTGCCCGCAGGGAATTCGGCGCCGCTTGACTGCGGGATCCCGGCCGCCAGCAGGTACGCCGTGGCGATGTTCTCGTTCCCGTCGGAGAAGACGGCGATGGTGGGCGCGGCGGCCATCTCCTTGGCCACGACGCCCTGAAACGGCGCAGTCGCCTCATGCACCGAGACCACGTTGAACACGGTCCGTTCCGCCCATGGATTCGCCGCCCATCGGGCCTTGTCGTTCCACGCGTCGATGACAGCCATCGCCGCCTGGCGGCTGGCCGCGGCGATGACGAAGGGGCCGCCGCGGTACCCGTGGCTGGAAATGGCCGTCCCCGGCGAAAGCTGCCCGCTGTCATCCCACACGACCTTCGCCGCCGCAAAAAAGTCCGGGCTCGCCGTCGGGTACGGGCACTTCTGCCCGGCGCCTTCTATTGCGCAATCCCACGCGCAGGTGTCGCCCGCGGTGTCGCACGGGGCCGCATGCCAGGTCTTTGCCGGATCAATCACCCAGGCCACCGGCACTCCCTGACGAAGGAGTTGGAAAAGCAGGCCGTACGCCTGGAACATTCCCTTGTCCTGGTAGGCGAGGTCCATCGGGATGATGAGGCTGCCGGCCTCAAACGTGGTCGAGGCGCTTTGGCTTAGAACAGTCGCCGGAATGGAAATGAGTAAAACAACAAATACCGCACTGTAGGTGAGTTTCATGTGCACCCTCTCAACTTTTCTCGAACACCCCTCTCCGTCGATAGGAAGTTCCATCGGGTATTTTTGGTTCTTCTGGAAATAGTGTGGGTAAACCCGCCGAAGGTCATTTCTGAGCGTTCGTAGATAAAATCGAGGGCATCGCCAGCTCTTGGTACAAGGATGTTGTCTACACACCTTGACCAGGAGCCAGGAGGATGCCC
>JACRCP010000229.1 GCA_016218965.1 Deltaproteobacteria bacterium
CGGGTTGATCCGTACCACCGTCCCGTTCTGCGCATTGAGCACGTACACGTAGTTCTTCGACGCAACAGGCGGACTCGGTATGTACACAGGCTTCTCGGGCGGTACGTAAGTGTCCACGTACCCCGCGTCGTACCCGCCGCCGGTGTAGACGCACTGGCCGTTGGAACAGACTTGGCCCGCTCCGCATTCGGCGTCGGTGTAGCAGATCGCGGCCGCCCCGCCGCCGTCCTTCTGATCCGCCCCACCCCCGAGGGCGGCGTCGCCGGTGGGCGCGGCGCTCCCCGACAGGGATTCGGCGCTGTCCCCGCTGCACCCGGTGGCCGTGGCAGCCAGGCCCAATGCGATGAATACCGCGACTGTCTTTTTCATGGCCCACCTCCTCACCGGAAGCCGGCGTGCGAGGACTTTACTCTTGGTGTTCATTGTAGCCCCTGCGGCGGTTTTGAAAAGGGGCGCGCCGCCGGGGGCCGCGCGCGGGCGACAATTATGTCAGTGCCATGTGCGCCACGTTCCATGCACGACGTTTCACGCGGGCGCGAAAAACGGGGACCATCGGACGGACCTGGCGGACCCGGCGGACAGGCGGACCAATATGCCTTGCCTTGTCGTGCGGGCGTGGTGTAACATCCGCGCGACTTTTTCGGGGAACTCCCATGCGCGGAGCGTTGAACTTCGTGATCATTGTCGTCTCAACCGCGGTTCTGGGCGGTCTGGCGATGCTGACGGCCCTGACGCCCGGGCTGACGGAACGCTTTTTCATCTGGGCGCGGATCTGGGCGTGGGTCATCACCGCATGGTGCGGTGTGAAGGTCCGCGGATCTCTCCCGGCGTCCGAGGCCGGGGTCGACTGGACGCGGCCGTATGTGTACATGAGCAATCACCAGAGTCATTTCGACATTCCCTGCATCTACCGCGTCGTCCCCGCCAACATCCGGTTTCTGACCAAGAAAGAACTTCGGATGATACCCATCTTCGGGTGGGCGCTCTGGGCGGCGGGGTACGTCTTCATTGATCGCAAGAAACGCGAGGACGCGTTTGCCAGCATCGCCCGCGCCGCCGAGGACTTCAAAAGGAAGAGGCACGCGATCGTCGTGTTCCCCGAGGGGACGCGCTCTCCCGACGGCATGCTGCAGTCCTTCAAGAAGGGCGGATTCCACCTTGCGATCGAGGCCGGGGCGAAGATCATCCCGATCGGCGTCACCGGGACGACCAAGGTCCTTCCGAAGCACGCGCTGTTCGTGCGCCCGGGCGACGTGATGGTGAGGGTCGGCGCCCCCATCGACGCGTCGAAGTTCCGGCGCAACGACAAGGACGACCTCGCGAAACTCCAGGGCGAGGTAAGGGCCGCGATAGAAACGCTTACCCGGGACGGGTGAAACGTGGGACTGACGTACAAGGATGCGGGGGTCGATATCGAAGCCGGGGACGAACTGGTCGAGATGATCAGGCCCGCGATCGAGCGGACGAGGCGTCCCGAGTGCATCGGAGGCATCGGCGGGTTCGGCGGGCTGTTCAAGATCGACCTTGCCAGGTACCGCGAGCCCGTGCTGGTCTCGGGTACCGACGGAGTGGGTACCAAGCTTAAGGTGGCCTTCGCGGCGAATCGGCATGACACCGTAGGGTACGACCTCGTGGCAATGTCAGTCAATGACGTCCTCGTGACCGGCGCCGAGCCCGTCTTTTTCCTGGACTACTTCGCCACCGGCAGGCTTGAGAAGGACCTTGCGGCAAAGGTCATCGTCGGGATCGCCGACGCCTGCGTCGAGGCCGGCTGCGCCCTGATCGGCGGCGAGACGGCGGAACTGCCGGGGTTCTACGCCGACGGCGAGTACGATCTCGCGGGGTTCGCGGTGGGCGTGGTCGAACGCTCGAACATCATCGACGGCGGCACGATAGCGCCTGGCGACCAGGTGATCGGGCTCGCCTCTTCGGGTCTTCACAGCAACGGTTACTCGCTGGCGCGCCGCGCCCTGCTGGGCGAGATGAAGCTCAAGCTTGATGACGCGTTCCCCGGTTCTGATCGAACCGTCGGCGACGTGCTGCTGACGCCGACAAGGATCTACGCCAAGCCGGTTCTCGCGGTCATGCGCAACGTGACGCCAAAGGGGCTCGCGCACATTACCGGAAGCGGGCTCCCGGGCAACGTGCCGCGCGGCCTTCCGGATGGCACGAAGGTCGTGCTTCACCAGTCGCGGTGGGAGGTCCCGCAGGTTTTCCGCGTGATGGAGGAGGGCGCGGGGATCTCGCGCGACGAGATGTACCGCACCTTCAATATGGGCGTGGGGATGGCCGTTATCGTGGGCGCGGGGGACGTGGACAAGGCCCTTGCGGGGTTCGCCGGGCAGAGGCTGGTCGCGTGGCACATCGGGGAGGTGGCCGCCAGCGGCGGCGAGCCCACGGTGGAAATCAATTGGTCTTGAATGCCCTCACACTTCTTTGATGCAATCGTCGTCGGAGACGATACGGCGGGCCTCGTTGCCGGGACGCTTCTCGCGAGGCGCGGGTACCGGGTCATGCAGGTGGACTGCGGCACCGTCCCCGGGAGCTACTTCCTCGACGGCTACCCTTTCCCGTGCGGGCCGTCTCTTCTGCCGCCAATCGAAGGGTCACGGGTGATGACCGAGATCATGCGCGAACTGGCGCTTTCGGGCCAGACATATCACGGTCTGGGGCTTCCGGTGTCGCGTTTGCAGACGCTCCTTCCCGGGCACCGGTTGGACATCTGGCACGATCGGGCGATGTTCGTCCGAGAGCTCCACCGTGAGTTTCCCCGCAAGAAATCGCTCGTGGATGTCGCGCTTTCCGAGCAAGACGAGCTGGCGAATCAGACCGCCGGTTTCCTGTCGCAGTTCCCGGCCCTGCCGCCGCTCGGCTTCTGGGAGGGACGGAGACTCGGGCGCGAGGCCGCGCGGTTCCCCGACGTCATCCGGGGACACGGCGTGCCCCGGGCCATTCGCGAGGATGGGGTGCTTCTGCGCGCGCTCTGCTCGCCGGTCGATTTTGTGGCGATGTCCGAGGGGTCCCTTGCACACCCAGCGGGCGCCCACGCGCTGGCTGCCACCTTGCGCGGGGGATGGCAGGTCGCGCCGTCACGCGAAAAACTGAAGGCGATGTTCAAGAAAAGGCTTCGCGAGCTTGGCGGAATACTTCTCCCCGGGCCGAAACCCGCGCGCCTTGACGCCAACGGGTCGCGTCTGTGCGGCATGACGCTCACTGACAGCACGCACACCTACAACTGCGCAAACGTGCTGGCGGCGGCGCCCGTTTCGGAGATCGCGGGCCTCGTGCCGGACGGTCGGAGGGCGCGGAAAGTTGCGGCGCTCATGCCGGCGGTCGAGCCCCGGCTGTGCGCGATGACCATCAACCTGGTGGCCCCGGCGTCGGCCGTCCCGCAGGGGATGGGACCCGCCGTGTTTCTCGCGGGCGACCCGGCTTCCGACGGGGAAGTGTCGCCGGTTTTCGTGGCGGCGTTCCCGGTTGTCCGAAACAAGGTCGCCCAAAGGGACGAACTGCTCCTTTCGGCCTCGATGATCGTGGCAAAGGCCCGGCTTCGCAAGGACCGTGCCCGCACCATCGCCGAGCTCAAGGCCGAGCTCCTCGGGCGCATGGCCAGGCCTTTCCCGTTCGTGGTCGAGAAGGCGGCGATCATCAGCACGCCCTACGACGCCGAGCGGATGTCCGACACGCCGGGCCAGCCGCTGCCGCCGGACCGGTATCAGCCGCCCGATCTCTGCCGGACGGCCGGGAAGCTCGCATGGGGGTTGTGCGCGCTCCCGGCGACGGCGGGGTTCGAAAACCTGTTTTTCGCTTCGCGCCAGAGTTTTCCGGGGTTGGGCACGGAAGGGGAGTTCTTTGCCGGTTGCACGATCGCCAACCATGTCACGCGCCTGAATCCCAAGAAGGCGTGATTTGGAGTGCGGCAGCTTGCTGCCCGACTCGCCGGGGCGCGCAAGCTCGTCCCCAAAAAGGAGGGTCGCCCATGAACAGGTTCGGAGCGGTTGCATTGGTTGTCGCGATGACGGTTTCGACCGCGCTCTTCGCCGCCGACAAGCCGCCCCAATCCACGGCCGGGATGTACGGCCTGCCCGCGCTTTCGCTTCGCGACTTCAACCGGCTCGGCGCCCAGGCCGGGGCCGAGATCTTTTGGGCGGCCGACGACAAAAACCCGGGGGTGGTCGACGCCGACGAGATCGCCATCCTCGGTGCCGGCGGCGACATCAGAAAATGGGTCGAGGGCGGAAAGCTCACGAAGGGCTTCGAATCGTTGTTCCGGAAGCTCGTCGAGATGCGCCGGCGCGAGGCGATTCGCGCCGAGCTCGACCAGGGACTGCCGACGCTGGTCGCGTCGGATCTTGCGAAACTCCCGGTTCCCGACCGCGAGTTCGCGAAGCGCATCGTCAAGGCCGCGGCCATTGTCGAGGCGCTGCACATGAAGCAGGCGGGCGCTCTCGCGTTCGAGGCAAGGGCGAGGAAGGTCGATGCCGAGAGCCGGGCCGCGTTTGTCCGGAACCAGGGGCCATGGTGCCACGCGGCGAAGACCGAGCACGACCCGTTCTGCAACGCCCTTTCGGACTTCCCGAAGCACAGGTGGGACACGTACCCGGCGGACGAAGCCCACGACCAGGCTATGTGCAGGAAGCTGTCGGCGCTCCCCGCGGCAAAGGACCTGATGGCGCCGTTTACGGTCGTGCGAAAAGAGAAGGACAAGTACGTCGCCGTGCCCATCGCGAAGGCGTACGCCAAAGAGATGAAGGCCATCGCCGCCGAACTCAAGGGCGCAGCCAAAACGCTGGATCAGAAGGAAGAAGCCGCGCTGGTCGAGTACGTCACAGCGGCGGCGAAGGCGTTCGAGGACGGCAACTGGGAGCCGGCCGACGAGGCGTGGGCGAAGATGAACGCGCAGAACAGCAAGTGGTACCTGCGGGTGGCGCCGGACGAGGTCTACTGGGATGTCTGCCAAGAGAAGGCGGGTTTCCACGTGTCGTTCGCGCTTGTCGACAAGTCCTCGCTGGAGTTGCAGGCGAAGCTCATGCCGATCCGCGAGGAGATGGAGTCGGCGATCGAGAAGCTGAGCGAGAACTCCTACAAGGCGCGCAAGGTCCAGTTCAAGATGCCCGACTTCATCGAGATCGTCACAAACGCCGGCGACGCGCGCTCGCCCCTGGGCGCCACCATCGGGCAGTCGCTCCCCAACTGGGGAAAGGTGGCGAGCGAGGGCCGCGGACGCACGGTAGTGATGACCAACCTGTACCAGGATGCGCTGAGCAAAAGGCTCGCCAAAGAGAAGGCCGCGACACTCCTATCGGCGGCGACGCTCGCAAACTTCTCCGACGACAAGCTGATGAACCTCATAGACATCGTCCTTCACGAGGCGACGCACAACCTCGGGCCGCACTCGGACTACAAGATCGACGGGAAAGGACCGAGCGACGTCTTCGGCGGCGGACTGGCGAGCACGCTGGAGGAACTGAAGGCGCAGACCGGCTCGCTCCTGTACACGGAGCTGCTCCGGAAAAAGGGCATCATCACGGACCAGAATGCCAAAGAGATCTACACCCACGCGCTGGTCTGGGCCTTTGGCCACATCTCGCAGGGGATGTTCACCGCGTCGGGAAACCCCAAGAACTACAGCCAGCTCGCCGCGGTTCAGGTCGGATGGCTCGTGGACGAGGGCGCCCTGCAATGGAACGTTGAGAACGATGCTGGCACCGGAAAGCCCGTCGGGAAATTCAACATCGTGTACGACAAGATCGCAGCGGCGGTCGAGAAGCTCGCTTCCAGGGTCGTCAAGATCAAGGCGACAGGCGATGTCGAAGGCGCCAAGTCGTTGATCGAGCCGTATGTCACCGGCGCCAAAAAGGCGCAAGTACGCCACGAAGAAATCACCGAGCGCCTGCTCAAGTTCCCCCGGGCGAGCATGGCGTATTCGGTGAAGTTCTGACCCGCGGATTCGAATCCTTGAATTTTCCCGCGTTCGCTGGCAGGATAGGGCCACTTCATGGGCACCGTAATCGGAATCGACCTCGGCACCACGTTTTCGTGCGTCGCGTACGTCAAGGAGGGCGTGCCGACGGTGATCCCCAACAAGGGCGGGTACAAGACCACGCCCTCCATCGTGGCGTACACCGAAAGCGGCAAGCGCCTCGTCGGGCACGTGGCCAAACGCCAGGCCATCACCAACGCCGAGCACACGGTGTTTGCGGCCAAGAGGCTGATCGGGCGGCGGTGGGGGTCGGACGTCGTCGAGAGGATTGCCGCGTCGGTCCCGTACAAGCTGGTCGCCGGGCCGAACAACGACGTCTGTGTCGAGCTTCGCGGCCGCGTCTACGCAATACCCGAGATCTCGTCGCAGGTGCTCCAGGAGATGAAGCTCATCGCGGAGGCGCACCTGAATGAGAACGTGACGCAGGCGGTCATTACGGTCCCGGCGTATTTCAACGACAACCAGCGCCAGGCGACCCGGGACGCCGGGACCATCGCCGGCATGGAGGTCCTGCGCATCATCAACGAGCCCACCGCCGCCGCGCTGGCGTACGGCTTCGGCAAGGGGCTCAACAAGCGCGCCGCGGTCTACGACCTTGGGGGCGGGACTTTCGATATCTCGATCCTCGACATCAAGGGCGAAGACTTCAAGGTCATCGCCACCGCAGGTGACTCGTTTCTGGGCGGCGAGGACTTCGACGCTCGTCTCGTCGACTACCTCAACCAGAGGTTCATGAGCGAGCACGGCACAGACCTCAAGAAGGACCCCATCGCGCTCCAGCGCCTCAAGGAGGCCGCCGAGAAGGCCAAGTGCGACCTCTCGACGCTCGCCGAGGTGGAGGTGAGCCTCCCGTTCATCGCCACCAAGGGCAAGGGCGAAGCCCTCCACATGCGGTACGTGGTCACGCGCGCAGAGTTCGAGAGCCTCGTCGAGGACCTCATAGACAAGACGCTCAAGATCTGCCAGAAGGCGCTCCAGGTCGCGGGGGTCCTCAAAGCCAGCGTGAACGACGTCCTCCTCGTCGGCGGCCAGACCCGGACCCCGCGCGTGCAGTTCAAGGTCAAGGAGTTCTTTGGGATCGAGCCGAGCAAGCGGGTGCACCCCGACGAGGCGGTGGCGCTTGGGGCCGCCATCCAGGGCCACAGCATGGCCTCGCGCAAGGCCGAGGTGACGCTCCTCGACGTCACGCCCCAGTCGCTCGGGATAATGATCGCCGGCGGATACGTGACGACCATCATCGAGAAGAACACTGCCGTCCCGACGAGGCGCGGGCACATTTTCACCACGGTCAAGGACAACCAGACCCAGGTCAAGATCATCATCCTTCAGGGCGAGGGCGAGAAGGCCGAGGAGAACGAGCTTCTGGGCGAGTTCATCCTGGACGGGCTGCGGGAGGGGCCTCGCGGATCGGTGGAGATCGAGGTGATCTTTTCGATTGACGCCGACGGGATCGTGAGCGTTTCGGCCAGAGACACCAAGACGGGCCTGCAACAGGCGATCACCGTCACGGCGCGGTCGGGGCTCACCGACGAGGAGATCCGGCGCATGGCCGAGGAGAACCGCGACTACCTCCTCGAGACCAAGTCGGGCGATGAGTTCGATCGGCTGAGCCACGGGGTCTGCGAGATGCTCGACGAGATCGAGAAGGTTCGCCCATCGGTCGAAAAGGCCCTCACCGGCGACAAGGAGTTCGCCAAGGACGTCCTGACCAAGGCCGACACGCTCAAGGCCCGCGCCAAAAAAGCGGTGGAATCCAAGGACCTCGACGGCGTCATAGCCGTAAACGAACCGCTCCAACGCACGCTCAACATGTTCCGCAGCCTTACCAAGGGCGGCGGGGGGAAGCAGTAGAAAGCAAGCAGCGGGTAGCAGGCAGTAGTTCCGTCGCCATCAAAGTCAACACGCCGCAACATTTTTCGGCAAAAAAAACGTCTTGATCTCCACCCTCGATCAGTGATATTTCCCGATAGGCGAGGTCAGCAACTTCACCCCCTGCGTATGTGACCTATCGCGGCTGGCGAGAAAGGGAGAGGGACCGGGTGGCGGGGAGAGTAGTGAACCTGGTGGCACGCACATTGCGTCGGTCGGTCGGTCGGTCGGTCGGTTCATTACTGACTGTTCTTCGATTCAGCCACAAAACCCGGTTTCTTCAACGCGATCCCCATTTGTCGCTCGTAGGGGAGCCACGCCGGCCCTTTCCCGCCTCGGGACAGGGACAAGCGCTGCCGTTCGTTTCAAAGCCACCAAGTCCGGCCGTTTCCGCGAAAAACGCGTCCTCGCCTCGTTTGTTGGCCTTCCACTTTTTGCCCGGAGGGAAAAAGCCATGAAAACGAAACTTCTCGTCACCGCCCTTGCCGCCGCATCCCTCACCCTTCTCACCGCCGCCGACGCCCATGCGTACGGTTGGTGCGGTCCCGGGCCGAACAGGTTCCCGAACGGCCCCGACAAGGAGGGCGGCGGTGGTGACAGCAGTTCGTCGTGCGACGATAGCGCTGGTGACCCAATCGAGATCAACTACAACGGGTCTCAATACCATTTTTTGAGGGACGCGCGGATCAAAGGGACCATGCTCGATTTTGACCTGTACAGGACGTACCTTATCGAACGTCGAGAACGGCAATGATCGCCCAGAAGTCGTATGTGTTCGTCACCAAGAAGGAGGTTTCTATGGAACACACTAGGCTGAGGCGGCTCGTGGCGGTGTTCATTCTCTCGATCGCTGTGGTCTCGACCGGGTCGTCAGCAGCACGGGAGATTGGCGGGAAAAAGCTGAATCTCCATGATCTGCTGGACCTCGAGCATTCCTCTGGGCTTCAGGCCAAAGAGGCGTTTGCAGTCATCCTCAAACAAGTGGAGGACGGCATACCAGCATGCACCGACAGGTATGTGGTCGAGGGATGGCAAAAGACGGCGCTTGACGCCGCCAACGGTGGCAACGATCTATTTCGCGTGCGTTTCCCGAAGTATCGCAATCTGGACCCGTTTCGTCGTATCTCTTTAGTTCCCTCTGTACGACAGGGTTCGGAGGCGTAATTGACTGACAGTGAGCCGCTCACAAAGCCAGGCGTTCTCCTCGGAGAACCATTTTCGGCGCATGGAGTCCTCATGGCACCTCGGCACTCCGCTTC
>JACRCP010000236.1 GCA_016218965.1 Deltaproteobacteria bacterium
AAGAACAAATATCCGACTGGACTCGAAATCACAAAGACCGAGATGAAGCGGCTCGCACTCCGGACCAATGAGTTTCATGGTGATTGGAACTATCACTTGGAGCCGCGACGAAGTTGAGCAATTTATTCTTTTACAACGCCCAAGGGGAAAGCGGGACGAAAATGGAACATACAGGCATGACGGCGATGGGGTGGGTGTTCATGGTCTTCGCATGGGGCACCATCGGCGGCCTTTCGGTCTGGT
The DNA here is from genome assembly GCA_016218965.1 of Deltaproteobacteria bacterium. Lineage (GTDB taxonomy): Bacteria > Myxococcota > SpSt-1050 > SpSt-1050 > JACRCP01 > JACRCP01. The sequence goes on from JACRCP010000236.1 coordinate 244, forward strand.
GCGTGAAGAAGGTGTTGTGGCCGTCGAAGTGATCTCCTACATATCCTCGTTGATGAACCCGAAGTGCCTCCCCGCCCAGTACGGAAGCAGGTACGACGTCGGGATGTCGGCCTGTTTCGGGTCGGCGCCGCACGTCTGGCGCTCGTAGGGGCTCCCCCACCATTCAAAGAGCGATGTGCAGCGCTCCTCGATCGGCACAGGCTTGTCGGTGAGGCTCCCGTGCCGCTGTGACACGCACGTTTCGGGGTAGCCGGTCGAGTCGGCGGCGCGCTGGACGTTGGTTTCGGGAAAATCCTTTAGCGTGCAGATCCCCTCGTCGATCATCTTCGTCGCCCGCGCCTCGTCCATGGTGACGCCCATCGTCTTTGCGTCGTCTTTTTCAAGAAGTCCGACGAGAACGAAGTTCCAGTGCGGGTTGAGCTCGTCCCAGAGCGATTGGCCCGACGCGTTCGGCCCCTTTGAGTGCCTGTGGAACGCGGCGCGGAACCTTGCCCGAAGCGACGGGTCGCCTTCGTGAGCGACAAGTGTCATGAAGTTGAGAAGCGCCATGTTCACGTTGTCGTAGTTGTTCATGGTGCAGGCGAAGTTGATGCCCAGGTCGTCCTCCATGTAGGCCGCGTAGTCGTACGGCGCGTCGTACTCGGTGGGCTGGTTGATACACTTGCGGGCGCCTTTCATCTGGAGCAGGCAGTTGAAGTAGGCATCGCGGATCTCGTCGTCCTGAGTTGCCGTCAGCCCCGAGCGCGTCGCCGCCAGCGCCCCGAGCGCGTTGAAACCCGGGAGCTCGTCGAGCGACATCGCGTAGTGCGACCCGTACCGCGTGGGGATGCCGTCATAGTCCACGAGCCGGTACGCGTTCTTGACGAGATGGCCGGCAAGCCCGCCCAGGACCTCGGCGGCCATCGCCTTGATCTCGGGGTCGTCCACTATCCGGTAGATGATGGCCGCGGCGAAGTTGTGGCCCGCCGACTCGTCCTTGCTGCAGTTGCGCTGCCAGCACATGTTCGCGTACATCGGATCCACGCAGTGCGCCGGGTCGTCCTTGACCATAGCCCCGGCGCCGCCGTTTGCGTCGGGGTCCCAGTACCAGGTGCAGGCGTTTTCGTCGAGTTTGACCCACCGGTTTCCCTTCCGCTCGACGGGCTTGGCGTACTCTTCGCCTTCGGCGGGGCACTCGTTGCCGGGGATGGTGTTGTCGCGGTACTCGCGTGTGAAAAGCCCCGGGATGCCGGTGATCTTCATGGCGCGGTACGTCCCCCCGAAAGCGCGGCGGAGGACCGAGAGGGACTCGGGCGACTTCGTGGCGGCGTATCTGAACGCCTGCGACGCGACGAAAAGGCTCGACCACAGCCCGTGGTTTTCGGCGTAGTGGTACGTGGCGACCGCGGGGATCTGCGCGTCGGGGACAATCTCCGTCGGAACGTCACCGGCAAGCGTCACGTTGTGAGCCAACGAAAAGGGCCGCACCGTTTCGGGGACCAAGTGGATCTTCGACGCCAGCCAGTCGTAGTACGCGGCCTTCCCGGCGAGGTCCTTTGAAGTCGGATTGCGCGGGTTGGGACAAGCCGGCATTGCGGCGGGTTTCCAGCGGTTGGTCTCGTCCCACGCCGCGTACGCCGTGCCGGCGTCAGCACCGGAATCCGGCGCTCCCGCATCCGCGCCTGCGTCCGCCGGGGTTCCGGCATCGGGCGGCGCAGTTCCGGCGTCAGCGCCCGGACCGGTGTCGGCGCCGGGACCGGCATCGGTGGTTTCGGAGGAGCTGCTGCACGAGAAAAAGACCAAAAGGACCGCAAGGACAACAAGGACATAAGACACGGCAAGGCACTGCGTTTTCATTTTGTTTTGGCCTCCAGTGTCGGGAGTATAGTTACAGGAGTCTCGTTGTGCAAAGCAAAACGTGGTATGTACCGGCGCGTGGGTTTGCGAACTCAAAAAGAGGCAGGCGCGGTCCTGGCCGTCTGTACGAGCCGGAAGAAGGGGACGGTCAAGCACCGCGTCGCGGCGATCCTTCTGCGCAAGGACCACGGCGTGTTCGGCGACGCGCACGCGGGGCCGGGGGACCGGCAGGTGAGCCTGCTGGAGGACGAAAAGATCGAGCTGATGCGGCAGAAAGGCCTGGCGCTCAAACCCGGGGCCTTCGGCGAGAACGTCGTGACAAGCGGAATCGGGCTTTCGTCGGTCAAACTTGGCACGGTCATTCGGATCGGGAAGCGCGTGGAGCTTCAGGTTACGGTCATCGGCAAAGAATGTCACACGCGTTGCGCCATCTTCTATCGGACCGGCGAGTGCATCATGCCCGTTTTCGGCGTGTTCACGCGCGTGCTTCGGGGCGGGGCTGTTCGAAAAGGAGACAGGGTAGCGTTGCTTGTCCGTGGCACCCGTGCGTAGTCATGAAACTCGTCCACATAGTCGGCCGGCAGGGGCAGGGGAAGACGACGCTCGTCGTCGATCTCATCAGGGAGCTTTCGGGCCGCGGCGTGCGGGTCGGCTCAATCAAGCACAGCAGTCACGCGCACGAGTTGGACATCCCCGGAAAGGACTCGCAGGTGCACCGGTTGGCGGGGAGCAATCCGGCGGCTGTAATAGCCGAGAACCTGGTCGGGGTATTCATGGCGCCTGCGACTGACGGGGACGAATACGCGAGGCTTGCGCCGCTGTATTCGGATTGTGAGATTGTCATCGTCGAAGGCGATATCGGAGGTTCGGGGCCCAAGGTCGAGGTGTGGAGGGCGGAGGTGTCGCCGACGCCACTTGCGGCCGAAAGAGGGGACATCGTCGCTCTCGTGACCGACGACGCAACGGACCTGGCTCTCCCGCGTTTTTCCCGCGCCGACCTCCGCGGGATCGCCGACTTCGTCCTTTCGCTTGCGGCCCGGACCTGATCGGCGTTTCGTTCAACATCAGGGCTGGCCCACAATCCTACGGCGGCGCCAGGCGATTCAAGACCACGGCCTCGCGGTTGGCGCGGAGGACCGAGCGGAAGAATTCGGTTTCCTTCGGGTCTTCGGCGACGCGGGACTGCGATCTCTCGAACAAAGGATCGCGCGAGGGCCTCACGCAAAAGACGCCTTTTTTTGATGCCGGTGACTGGCAGAGGCGTTCCCTGGTACGGTAGTAAATTGCATCGCCGTCCTGATAAAGCCACGGCGTGCCGTCGCCCGAGAGCATGTTTCGCCCTATCCAGGTCACTGTCCCCGGAAGACCCGCGATGGCCGCGATCGTCGGGGCGACGTCGGCCTGATGGACGGGGTTCTCGATCCTTGCCGGCCGGGTCATCCCGGCGGTGATGATGGCGATCGGGATTCTGAAGGCCGACTGTCTTCTCTGCGTGTCTGAAAGAGGCAGGTGCGTGTCGGTCGTGATGCCGTGGTCTCCCAGGCCGACGATGACGGTGTCTTTGGCTAGAGGGCTCGCAAAAAACAAGTCGAGGAAGTTCGCAGTCGCATCGTCTGCGTATTTCAGGCGTGAGAGATACGCCTGGTAGTCCGGCTTTCTCGCAGTGGCCTCGGCGAGGTCGGGCGGCAGGGGTCCCTCCGGAATGACCGAGTGCGGGTGGTGCGTGCTGATGGTGATGAAGTGGGCGAAGAACGGCCGCCCCGCGGCCTGCCGCGCCTCGAGGAGCCTGAGAGTCTCCTCGAGCACCGGCTTGTCGGCCAGTCCCCACTTCCCGATCCGCGTCGAGATCCCCTTCTCCCTGAAATACGCCTCGTCAAAGAACACGTCGGTCCCGTGCAAAGACTCGAATACGAACTTGTTGTGGAAAGACTTCACGAACCCGCTTATCCAGAGGTTTTCGTATCCGTTTTCCTTGAAGTACGACTGGAGGCAGAACGCCCTGATCCCCGGGTGGGCGACGTATTCGGCCGCGCCGCCGACATTTGAGATCTGCGAACACATGGCCGCGAACTCGCCCCGAACTGTCTGACCCGCCGTGATCGACGATGAGTGGCCGTGCGTGAAGAGGATCGCGTGCTTGTCGAGGATCGCGCGGAGCCGCGGGAATATCTTTGGACCCAGCTCCGGGTGCAAAAGCTCAAAGGTCCTGAGCGACTCCCAGAAGAAGATCATGAAGTTCAGCGGCCGATCCCGCGGCATGCCGAGGTAGTCGCGCAGTGCGCCGACGGCGTCCTTGTCGATCTCCACGCGCGAGAGAAGCGGCCAAGCGGGGTCGGTCGGCACAAGACGGACGGCGCCGCCGCCGGGAACGGTGGGAGAAGGACGAAGGATGAAGGATGAAGGACGAGGGGGGAAGGCGGGAGGCGGGAGGCGGGAGGCCGGAGACGAACCGTTCGTTCCGGGCTGATGGCTGATGGCTGTTGGCTGATCGCCCGTTCCTGGTTCCCGCCAGTCCCTGAACGCCGCGAGCGTCTCGGCCGGGTTGTCGCCGCCGGCAAAGGCGCCCGGGAGCGCCTCCTTCAGGGCTTTGCGGCGTTCGTACTTGTTGTCCTCGAAATCGACGGTCTTTATGCGAAACCACGTGTGAACCCAGACCGAAAGGATCTGGTCCGTGAGGATGACGCTCGTCGTGCGGTCCCATTTGTTGGCAATCGGTTTCAACTGGCCGGCCGCAGCGATCAACAGAATCTCGAAGGCAAGAGCGACGCCGATGAGGCGGCCGCGGCCAAGCGGCCGGATTGGCCATGCAAACGACGGCGGGGCGTGGGTCCACAGGAGCACAACCGAGGCGCCAAACGATGCGACGGCAAGGATCACGCGCGGGGTGACACCGAGCGTGCCGGCCGAATCGCTCACGGTGAAGAGGTCGCGCCAGTGGTGAACCACGACCCACCAGTCGAGCCGGGTGGAAAAGAAACGGAAGTAGAGGGTGTTTGCGAGATTCGCGACAAAGAGGAACGCCGAAAGGCCGGTCCAGATAGGGCGGCCGCTTGCGCCGAAGACGGTTCTCCAGAGCGCGGCGATAGCAAGCAGCGCGAGGGCCGCCGAGATGTCGTTTAGCAACCCGGCAAACATCCCAAGTTTGAGGGCCTTTGCCGGCGCAAGGTTGAGCGTTGAGGCGATCTCGAAACGGAGAAACGCCAGCGATGCGAAGAACAACACGACTGAAACGCCGCGCCTGATCACGACAGTCTTTGTACCCTGTTCCCGACCGACCGTCCACTCTGCCCACAACGTCCACCTATCGTCTGGACTCCCGCTTGCGCTGTTGATACACTCCGTCCCGTCATTTATAGGAGAACCCATGAAGATAACGTTCTGCGGTGCGGCGGGGGAGGTCACGGGGTCGTGCTTTCTGGTCGAGACCGGGCGTGACAAGGTCCTGGTGGACTGCGGGATGTTCCAGGGCGCCAAGGATCTCGTTCGCCTGAACTACGAGGCGTTCCGCTTCGACCCGAAGGCGGTTTCGCACGTCGTGCTGACGCACGCGCACATTGACCACAGCGGACTGGTGCCCAAACTGTTCAACCACGGTTTCAAGGGCACCGTGCTCGGGACAAACGCGACGGTCGACCTGTGCGCGATCCTGCTCGAGGACTCAGCGCACGTTCAGAAAAACGAGATCGAGTCCGAAAACAGGCGGCGCCTTCGGACGGGTCTCCCGGCGCGCGAGCCGCTCTATTCCGAGCAAGAAGCCAGGGAGTGCATCGACTCTTTTCAAGGACTCCCCTACGGCGAGCAGAAGTCGATCACGGATTCGATCGATGTCCGCTACCAGGACGCGGGGCACATACTGGGCTCGTCCATCCTCGAGATGACTGTGCGTGAACACGGCCTAAAGCGGAAAGTTGTTTTCTCGGGTGACATAGGCCAGTGGGGCGTGCCCATAGTCCGGGACCCGACGCTCGTTTCCGAGGCGGACGTGCTGATCATCGAGTCGACGTACGGCGACAGGCTGCACGAAGGGGCAAAGGACCGCGATCGGCTGCTTCTCGATCGCGTGAAGGAGGCGTACGGCAAGGGCGGCAAGCTCATGATCCCGGCATTCTCGGTCGAGAGGACGCAGGAGCTTATTTACTCGATGTACAAGTCCATGAAGGCCGGGCTCTTTCCGGACGAGAAGATCTTCCTGGATTCCCCGCTCGCCATCAAGGCGACCGAGATCTTCAAGAGACACCGCGAGTGCTTCGACCAGGAGGCCCTGCACGTCTTCACGCGAAAAATGGACATCCCGAACCTGGTCTACTGCCGCACGGCCGAGGATTCGATGCGGCTCAACGATTACCAGAAGCCCTGCGTCATCATCGCCGGGAGCGGGATGTGCAACGCGGGGCGCATCCGCCACCACCTCAAGCACGGCCTGTGGAACCCCAAGAACACCGTTCTCTTCGTCGGCTTCCAGGCAGTAGGCACGCTCGGCCGCGTGATCCTCGACGGCGCGCGCGAGGTCAGGATGATGGGGACGGCGGTCGCGGTTGGGGCCGACATCCACAGGATCGGGTGTTTCTCGGCCCATGCCGACCGCGACGAGCTTCTCAAGTGGGCCGGCGGATTCAAGAAGAAACCCCAAAACACCTTCGTCGTCCACGGCGAGCCTCAGCCGGCAGCCGTGCTTGCCGGCAAGCTGCGGCCCCTGGGCTTCAACCCGTACGTCCCGAAGCTCGGCGAGGCGGTGGAAGTGTAGTCCCGAAAACCGCTTGAAAACGCGGCTCTCTTTGCCTAGACTCGGCCGGCGTCAAACGGCGAACACCCTTTCAAGGAGCGGGCCATGGCGGTTTCGAGCGAGGTGAAGGCGTTTCTGCGCGAGGACGCCCTCCGGCGTTTCCTGAGCTACGTCAAGGTGTACACGACTTCTGATGACGAGAGCGGCAAAACCCCCAGCTCGGAGCGGGAGTTCGACCTGGCGCGTCAGCTCGAGCGCGAGCTTCGCGAGATCGGCCTCTCCGACGTCGAGACCGACGAGTTCTGCTACGTCTATGCGACCCTCCCCGCGAGCCCCGGTTGCAAGGGGCCGGTCATCAGCTTCTGCGCGCATCTGGACACTTCCGGCGCCGCGCCGGGCGAAAACGTGAAACCTGTGTTCCACAGGAACTACGACGGCGGCGTCATTGCGTTCGCCGACGACCCCGATCTGAGGCTCGGCCCCCCGGATTCGCCGGAGCTTTCGCGTTTCGTTGGCGAGGACATCATCACGGCCTCGGGAAAGACGCTTCTGGGTGCCGACGACAAGGCCGGCGTCGCCGAGATCGTCGCGGGGCTTGCCGCGCTCAAGAAGTTCCCGGAACTCAGGCACCCCGAGATTCGCGTCTGTATCACGCCGGACGAGGAGATCGGCGGCGGGACGGCCAAGATCCGCACCGAAAAGCTCGGGAAACTCTGCTACACGTTCGACGGCGGCGAGGTCGGGGAGATCGAAACCGAGTGTTTCAATGCGCACATGGCCAAGATCAAGTTCATCGGCGTCAACGTGCACCCCGGTTATGCCAAAAACATCATGCTGAACGCCGGGGCGATCGCGGCGCGCTACGTCGCCGCGCTCCCCGAGTGGCAGACCCCGGAACACACCGAACTTCGAGAGGGGTTTTTCCACCTGCTCAAGATCGGCGGCGACGAAAACGAGGCGAGCATCCAGTTCATCATCCGTGACTTCGAGGCGGAAACCAACCAGAAGCGCATGGTATTCCTCAAGTCGCTGGCCGATGTCTTCATGAAGAAATACCCGGGGCTCAAGGTCGAGGTCGAAATCAAGGAGCAGTACCGGAACATGGTCGAGGTCTTAAACAACGCGCTCGCGGTGGTGGAGGTCGCGCAGAAGGCGATCGAGATGTCGGGCGTCAAGGTGATCCGCAAGGCGATCCGCGGCGGGACCGACGGCGCGAAGCTCTGCTTCATGGGGATCCCCACTCCCAACGTGTTCGCCGGCGGCCTGCTGTTTCATTCGAAGCGCGAGTGGATCCCCGTTGTCGCCCTTGAACGGGCGGCCGAGGTGTTCGTCAACATCTGCGGCCTCTGGTACGAAAAAACGCTCTGATACAGCTTTCCAACATCTCGCTCGCGTACGGCGGGCGGACGATCTTCCGCGAGGTCAACTGGACGCTCGGGCGGCGCGACCGCGTCGGGCTCGTCGGTGCGAACGGATCGGGAAAGACCACGCTCATCCGCATCATGGGGGGGATTTCCGAGCCCGACGCGGGAACGGTTGTCATGGCCCGGGGAACGACCATCGGGTATCTCCCGCAGGACGGGGTCGTGCACGCCGGCCGGACGCTCTTTGACGAGGCCGCAAGCGCGTTCGGCAACGTTCTCGCCCTGCAGGACGAAGAGCGCGTCCTTTCGGGCGAACTCGAGACACTTGACCCGCTCTCGGAGGAGTACCAGGCGGCCGCGGGTAGGCTTCTGGAGCTTCGCGACCACCTCCACGCGGCCGGCGGGCATCTCGTCGAGCGCGATGTCGAGAAGGTGCTTGTTGGCCTCGGTTTCCGGCACGACGACATGCAGAGGCTCTGCGAGGAGTTCTCGGGCGGCTGGCAGATGAGAATCGCCCTTGCCAAACTACTGCTTTCGGACCCGTCGGTGCTCCTTCTGGACGAACCGACCAACTACCTCGACATCGAGGCGCGGGTGTTTCTCGAGGGCTGGCTCACGAAATACCCCGGCGCGCTGATGCTCGTCTCGCACGACCGCTGGTTTCTGGACCGGGTCATCACGCGCATCACCGAGGTGTTCGACGAAAAACTCACCGACTATCGCTGCGACTACTCGCGCTACCTCGTAGAGCGCGAGGAGCGCGTGTCGCAGATTGAGGCCAAGGCCGAGGAACTCAGGCGCGAGCGCGAGCGAATCTCGCAGTTCATCAACCGTTTCAAGTACAAGGCCGACAAGGCGCAGCTCGTCCAATCGCGAATCCGCCAGCTCGAAAAGCTCCAGGAGATCCGCCTGCCGCCGGTCCGGAAGCAGATCCACTTCCGGTTTGCCCAGCCGCCGCGGTCAGGCGACCGGGTCCTGGAGGTCGAGGGGCTTTCGGCGGGCTATGGCGATTCGCCAGACGTGATCTCGGACGCGTCGTTTGACCTGTTTCGCGGCGAAAAGGTGCCGCTCGTGGGGATAAACGGCGCCGGGAAGACGACGCTCATTCGCCTGCTGGCCGGTTTGAAGGAGCCTCGGGCGGGGAAGATCAAGGTCGGGGCCAAGGTCGAGGCCGACTATTTTGCGCAGGACACATTCACCCAGCTCGACCCAAACGCGACGGTGTACGAGACCGTCGAACGCGTCTGTCCGTTCGACCTCGTACCGAGCCTTCGCAGCCTCCTCGGGGCATTCTTGTTCTCGGGCGACGACATCGAAAAGAAGGTCTCGGTGCTCTCCGGCGGGGAGCGAAACCGGCTGGTGCTGGCGCGGATGCTGCTGAAACCCTCGAACCTCCTTCTCCTGGACGAGCCGACCAACCACCTGGACCTCGAATCCAAGGAGGTCCTGCTGGACGCGCTGAAGCGTTTTTCGGGCACGGTGCTCTACGTCTCGCACGACCGGTATTTCCTGGACAATCTTTCGACGAAGGTTCTGGCCATCGACCACGGCGGGCTGTACGTCTATGACGGTACCTATCCGGACTTTTTGCACCACCTTTCGCTCAGGGATGGGCGCCCGTCGGAAGCGGACAGTCCGGTCATGGTTGCGGCGGATGTCCCGGAACCGGCTGAAAAGGACGGCCGCGCAAGGAACTGGGAGGAGGACAGGAGGAAGAAGCGCGAACGCGAGCGGCTCGAGCGGCTGGCGGCGAGACTCCTTTCGGAGATCGCGGCTCACGAAAAGGACCTGCGGAACCTCGACCTCCAGATGGCCGAGCCGCGGTACGCCTCGAACTTCGGAGAGCTCTCGAAGATGCTCGACCGGCGCGAGGAACTGGACCGCGAGATCGAGAGACTCACGACGGAGTGGGAGGAGGCGGCACGGCTTCTGGAGGGCGTCGGGGGAAAAGGGTAAGGAGGCAAGCCATGGCCGAAAAAACCAGGGAAACGGAAGCGGAACAGGCGGCAAGGAGGGCGGAAGCCGCGTCGCGCGCGGCGGCGGATGTCTTGCGGAAGCACCACGAGGTGTCGCTGTGCGAGTCGGTGGTGAAGCACGGATGGCGGCCGTCGCTTGCGGGGATGGCCTCGGCCGTTGTGGTGCTCGCAACTGTCGCCGGTGGGTTGGTGTATGTGCTCAAACCCCCGGTTGCGGAGCCGATCCCGGGTTCTTGGATGTCGCCCGATCGATCGTTTGCGCTCCTGCCGCCGGACAATTGGATTGCGGCGGGCCCGGCATCGCTCGACAAAGTGACCGGCGACGCCGGGCTGAAGGCGTCCGAATGGGTGCGACGTCTGGTTGGACACGACAGGACCGTTGCCGCCTTTCTGAAGCTGGTCGGTGAGCGTGACTCGTTTCCGGCCCTCGTCGTCGGGTCGCGGCCGGGCAAGGCGCTCCCCGACGCCTCGTTTCGGGCCGCGGCGCCGATTGACCTGTCGTCGGGCCTTGCAGGGTTGTTCGACTCCGTGGTGGTCGACTCTGTCCGCGACGCCGTTGTGGACGGGCTTCCAGCGGTGATCGTCTCCGCTGTCGGGCAGAAAAGGACACTCGTTGCGCCCGCCGAGACGGTTTACCGCGAGGTCGAGGGCGGCTACGAGGTCGATGGGCGCACCGAGGAGCAGTGGGCGGTGCGGAAGGTCCGTTTTGTTCAGCACGTGATCGCCGGTCCCGACAGCGTGTTCGATCTCACGCTTGCCGCCGACGATGCCGAGATACATCGCGTGGATATCCCGATGCAGAGGGTCGTCGCGTCATTCCGCTCGCTCAAACGCCCGCCGCTCCTTCCGGACGAAATGCGCCAGCTCGTGATCGGCGCCGCCGCGGTGGTGATAGCCGGGCTGGTATCCTACCTGGCGCTTGCCGTGAGGGCGTTGGTGAAGAGCGGAAGGTGAACTGTGGCCAGTGGACGTTGGACATACCGCCCGCCGCCCAAAGAATGACTCACTCCTTTGGTCACCCTCCCCGCGTCGGAGAGGGCCGGGTCGAGGTCTACCGCCTGTCGTCCTACTTGAGGAACCCCTCCGGCAGGGGGGCGATCTCGGCGTCGGGCGGGGGTTTGAAGGTGAACAGGTCGTCCTTGAGGCCCGAGTTGAGGCTTGGCTTGTCGAACTTGAAAGTGTTGCGGTTTCCCAGGGCGTCCTCGATTTCGACGCCCGTGACCAGATACGAGGCGTTGCTGACTTCGAGTTTCATTGCGACAAGCTGTGGCATGTCTTTTTTGGGGACGAGCTTGAGCGTCCAGCCGGTCTCGTATGTCTTGACCAGCGCCGCCGTGAACTCCTCTTCGAGCTTCCCCCTGCCGTACAGAAACGCGAGCGCGACCGAGAGCTGGTTCTGCTGGAACTTCTTGCTTTGCATCACCTGGTTGTCCTCGGGGGACCATATCCACAGATCGCTGCCGCTCGCGACAAACGTTCGCGGCCGTGGCTTGGCGTACTCCCAGCGGACCTTTCCGGGTTTCGCGAACATGATCCTCCCGGCGCTCTCGCTCTTCATCCCGCCGTGGACCGAGCGATATGTCTGCTCGAAATCGGCTGAGAAGTCTTTTGCGCCTTCGTACATCTTCTGAAGGCCCGAGAGGACACTGCCGAGGTCGGCATCGGCGCCGCCTTCGGCGGCAGAGGCCAAGGCGGTAGGCGGCAGGCAGCACGTGGTCGCAAACAAGAACAAAGATGCCAGTTGACAGTCGCCAGTTGCCAGTTTCATGTCCGCCTCATTTGTCGAGGAACAGCCAGATTCCGAACAGCATCAGCGCCAACACGGTCACCAGCGTTCCGATGACGTGCAGGTCGCGGTCCTGCGTCGCATCGATGATCTTCGCGACCTCGCGCCCGGCGCGCGGCGATATCGCGAAGATCGCGCCCTCGAAGAACACGTAGATGATAAGTCCCAACGCCAACCACTTCATTTCAACACCAGCCACCGCCCAGAAGCCATCAGCCAACAGCCAAAAGCCATGTGTCTCCACAGTACACGGCGCACCGTTCGAGGAGCAGGGGCAGAGATCGGACCGAATCAGCCCGCTCCCCGTGCATCTCGTTCCTTGCATGTGCAGAACCCGACAACCTCCTTGGCCACGCGGGCGGCGGCGCCGCCGGGGCCGAGCATTTTCCTGACCTCGCGGAAGTCGCTTCGCATCGCCCGCCTGCGCCCGCTGTCGCGGATGAGCGACGCCACCTCGCCGGCGATCGCCTCGGGCCGCGCCTCGTACTGCACGAACTCGCGGACCACGTCGCGTCCCGCGAGGATGTTCACCATCAGGATCCGTTCGACCCCCGCCATGCGCTTGACGATATTGTACGTGAACGGCGATGTGACATAGACGCCGCAAAACGGCGTCGCGGCGAGCACCGCCTCGAGCGCACCCGTCCCGGACGAGATGATTGCGGCGTCGGCCGCCCGCAGAATCACCGGGCCATCCGCGCGGGAAAGCACAAGGCTGAAGGCTGAAGGCTGAAGGCTGAAGGCGGAGCGGTAGAAGCGTTCGTCAATCCCGGGCATGATCGAGCAGATGAACGTCATGCCATGGACCCGCTCGGATACGGCCCTGGCGGCGGCGCCGAAGGCCGGCAGGTGTCTTTTGAGGACCGCCGCCCTGCTTCCGGGGAGGAGCGCGATGACCGGCCGGCCGGGGGCGATCCCGAGCGTTTTTCTCGCGGCCGTCTTTGAAGGGAGACGCCGCATGCGGTCCACGATCGGGTGCCCGACGAAACGCGCCGGTATCCCGGCTTTGTCGTAGATGGCCTGTTCGAAAGGGAATATCAAAAAGGTTTTGGTGACGTATCTCTTTATCGTCTTGATGCGGCCGGGCCGCCACGCCCAGATCTGGGGCGACACGAACTGGAAGACGGGTATCCCCGCCATGTGGAGCATTCGCGCAAGCGCCAGGTGGAAATCCGGAAAATCCACGAGGATCGCGGCCGCAACTTTTCGCGAAACCGCCGCCCGGACGAGGCGTGCGATCGATGCGGCGATATGCCCTGCCCCGGCCACCGGGCCGCCAAGCCCCATCACCGCGGGCATCGGCGTCACGACGTCGCATCCGGTCTCGGCCAGCCGGGGCCCTCCCATCCCGAACAGGCGGCAGCGCGGCTCGATTTTCTTCAACTCTGCCGCGACCTGTGCGGCAATCAGGTCGCCCGAAGGCTCCCCGGCGCTGAGCACGATGTTGAACGGCGGGCTGTTCACGGGGGATCTCATACCACAGTTTCGGCCCGATTGCGCCCGCGGCGCGTCGAAGCGAGTGCAGGCGGATTCACTTCGCCGGAGCGCGCGTCCGCCGTAGCGGTGCGCGAAGGCCGAAGCAGGGGGTCCGGCTCGTGCTTCGCAGCGACCCGTTCTCCGTAGCAGTGGGACTGCCACTGCGAAGGGTAAAAGTGCTGCTTGGCAGAGCAGCAGGGAGATGTTCGCGTAGCGATCCCCCGGCACAATGTCGCGTTTGCGCTTGACTCGCCACGGTGCGTCAATTATTAAGGGTACGCCTTACGGTCCTGTCATGAAATCCGGGCGGCGCGGCCGCGTTGTGAAGGAGCACTCCCATGGAATTGAGCACGATCGGGGTCATCGGCGCCGGTCAGATGGGCGCGGGGATTGCGCAGGTGTCGCTTACCAGCGGGTTCTCCGTGGTCATGATGGACATCAGCGACGATCTCGTGAAAAAAGGGAGGGACAGGATCGCCTCGGGCCTCAAGAAACTCGAGGAGAAGGGGAAGATCGAATCGGGCGAGGCCGAGTGGCTCACCAACCAGATGAAGCTCGCAACCACCGTCGCCGAGATGGTGGGGGTGGACTTCTGCATCGAGGCGGCGACCGAAAACGAGAGGCTCAAGCTGGATCTCTTTGCGAACCTCGACAAGGTCTGCAAACCTGACGTCATCCTCGCCACCAATACTTCGTCAATCCCGATCACGCGCATCGCGGCGGCGACAAAGCGCCCCGGGAAGGTCATCGGGATGCACTTCATGAACCCCGTGCCGCTCATGCAGCTTGTCGAGATCATCAGGGGGCTGGCGACCGACGAACAGACGTTCGAAACGACGACGGGTCTTGCCAAGAAAATGGGGAAGACGACCATCGTTTCGCAGGACGCCCCCGGTTTCATCGTCAATCGGATTCTGATGCCCATGTTGAACGAGGCGGTTTTCGCGCTTTCCGAAGGTCTCGGGACTCCGGACGACATCGACAACGGAATGAAGCTGGGGACGAACCACCCCATGGGGCCGCTTGCGCTCGCCGACCTCATCGGCCTCGATACGTGCCTCGCCATCATGGAGGTCCTTCACAAGGGGTTGGGCGATTCGAAGTACAGGCCGTGCCCGCTTCTGCGCAAGTACGTGGACGCAGGCTGGTTTGGGAAGAAGACGGGGAGAGGGTTCTACAGGTACGACAAGACATAAAGAGATTTCGGATTTGGGATTTGGGATTTGTAGCTGCAATCCGAAATCCCAAATCAAGAAATCCCAAATTCCTCCGGAGGTTTTGTGGAGTTCAAGAACATCATCTACGAGGTGAAGGACGGGATCGGATACCTCACCGTCAACCGCCCGAAGGTCCTCAACGCGCTCAACCTCGAGACGCTTGGCGAGATGGAGTGCGTCGTCTACGACATCAAGCGAAAAGGCGGCGTCAGGGCGCTCATCATCACGGGCGCGGGGGACAGGTCGTTCGTTGCCGGTGCGGATATCGGCGAGTTCCTGAGGCTCGACGTCGTGGGCGCCCGCGAGTTCGCCGACCTTGGCCACCGGATCCTGCTTTCGCTCGAGGAGCTCATCATCCCCGTGATCGCCGCGGTCAACGGCTTTGCGCTCGGGGGCGGGACCGAGCTTGCGCTGGCTTGCGATGTAATCATAGCGTCCGAGAAGGCGAAATTCGGTCTTCCCGAGGTCAAACTCGGGGTTATGCCGGGGTTCGGCGGCACGCAACGGCTCCCGCGCGTGGTCGGGATGAACCTGGCGCGCGAGCTGATCTTTACGGGCGAGATGATCGACGCCAAGCGGGCCCACGAGATCGGCCTGGCCAACCACGTGGTGCCGGCCGAAAAGCTCATGGAAAAGGCGCGCGAAATGGCTGTTACCATCATGGCGCGCGGCCCGTTTGCGGTCGCGCAGGCCAAGCGGTCGGTCAACCACGGTTCGGACCTGTCCAAGTACGACGCGATCGAACTCGAGAAGCAGTGCTTTACGACGCTTTTCGGATCGGAAGACGAAAAGGAAGGGACCAGGGCGTTTCTCGAAAAACGGCCGGCGCAGTTCAAGGGCAGATAGGCATGCAGTGGGCAGATAGGCAGTAGGCAGGTAGGGTCGGCTGAAGCCCGGCGCGGGAGCGACGGGCGGAATCCGACCGCGAAATCAGGCGGGAAAGATGGATTTTGAACTTTCCGAAGAACAGAAGATGATCCGGCAGACGGCACGGGACTTTGCCGTGAAGGAGATCCGACCGGTCGCCGCGAAGAACGAGCGCGAGGGGATCTTCCCGGCGGGGATTCTTTACAAAATCGCCGGGCTGGGCCTGATGGGCGTCAACGTCCCTCAGGAGTACGGCGGGGCGCAGGCGGGTGTGGTGTCGTACGCCCTTGCAATCACCGAGATCTCCAGGGAGTGCGCTTCGACGGCGGTTTCGATGGCGGTCACAAACATGGTGGCCGAGGCCATCTGCGAGTTCGGCACTCCCGAACAGAAGAAGAAACACGTTCCGAAGATCACCTCGGGCGAGTACTCCACTGGCGCATTCGCCCTTACCGAACCCGGCGCCGGCTCCGACGCGGCCTCGATACGCACGTCGGCCGAAAAGAAAGGCGATCGGTACGTCCTTCGCGGCAACAAGATTTTCATCACGAGCGGGAGCCACGCGGGGGTGTTCATCGTCGCGGCCGTCACCGAAAAGGGGATCGGTTCGAGGGGGATCACGGCGTTTCTCGTCGAAAGGGGGACGCCGGGGCTCGTCATCGGCAAAAAGGAAGACAAGATGGGCCTCCGTGCAAGCGATACGGTGGCACTCGACTTCGATGAGTGCGAGGTCCCGGCGTCGGCGGTTCTGGGCGAGGTCGGCGGCGGTTTCAAGGTTTTCATGAATGCCCTGAACGGCGGGCGCATCGGGGTGGGGGCGCAGGCGTTGGGCATCGGTCTTGCCGCGCTCGACGCGGCAAAAAACTACGCGCGCGAGCGGGTGGCGTTCGGGAAACCCATTGCCGAGCACCAGGCCATCCAGTGGATGCTTGCGGATTCGGCGACTGAGCTCGAGGCCGCCCGCCTGCTCGTCCTTCAGGCGGCTCACCTCAAGGAGCGCAAGCGTCCATTCACGCGCGAGGCGAGCATGGCCAAGCTCTTTGCCTCGGAGGCGGCCAACCGCGTGTGCGCCCGTGCCATCCAGGTCCACGGGGGTTATGGATACATTGCCGACTACCCGGTCGAGCGCTACTACCGAGACTGCCGGGTGACGACGATATACGAGGGGACAAGCGAAGTGCAGAGAATGGTGATAGCAAGGGAATTGCTGAGAGAGTAGCGAGGTATTGCATGGGTGACGAACGCAGGGGAGCGTGGCGGAAGCGGCTTGCGCAGGGGCTCGTGCAGGTCTACATCGGCGACGGCAAGGGGAAGACCACCGCCGCGTTGGGACTTTGCTTCCGGGCTGCGGGGCACGGGTTCAAGTCGTACATCATCCAGTTCATGAAGGGGCAGATCGTCTACGGTGAGCTCGAAAGCGCCAAGAAGCTCGCGCCGCTCATCACCATCGTCCAGAAAGGGCGGCCGGACTTCGTCAACAAGAAGGACCCGGACCCGGTCGACGTGGGCATGGCGCAGGAGGCGTTCGCCCACGCGCGCGAGGTCGTGATGGGCGGGGAATACGACGTTGTCGTGCTCGACGAAATCAATGTCGCCATGGATTTCGGCCTCGTGGCCGAAAAGGACGTTTTGGACCTCATCCGCGGAAAGCCCCCGCACGTCGAGCTGGTCCTCACGGGCCGGTACGCCCCCGAAGGCGTGGTCGCTGCGGCGGATCTCGTGACCGAGATGAAGCTCGTCAAGCACTACTACGAACACGGCGTCGGATCGAGGGACGGCATAGAAAGGTAAGCCGACGTGTAATCTGACATGAAGACCCTCGTCCTCGGATTCAGTCTGGCCTTCGTGCTCGTCTCGTCGGGGTGTCACCTCTTCCTCTCCGACGCCGGGGGCGAAGGACAACCCTGCTTCGACAACAAGACGTGCAGCACGGGGTTGGTCTGTTCGGCGGAGTTGACGTGCGTCCCGGCGGTTGGTGACGGCGGTGTTGCGACGGATGTAGGGGAGCCACGCAGGGACGGCGCCGAAGGCGACGGCCCAAGTGCTCCCGATTCCGGTGACGCAGGTTCCGATGCCGGCTCGGACACGTCCTTTCCGTCTGATGCGTCCCTCGACGCCGGCCCCGACGCCGGCGACGCCGGCATCGGCCCGGTCATCACCTCAATCGACGGCACCGGTCCCGCCATGGGCGTAAGCCCGCGGCTGGAGGACGAAGCGGAGTGGAACGCCCATGCCGGCGACCGCAGCCCGGGGCAGCACCGCATCGACACGGCTGTCGGTGAGTTTGTCGTGACCGGCGACCGGTTGGCCGGCGTGACGCTCGCGCAGCTTCAAGGTCAGACAGGGCAGGGGACGCATGACATGGCAATCAAGGAGGTCGGCATGAACATACTGAGGCTCGGCTGGCCCGCGACGCTCCTCGCGGGCGGGATGTTCGTCCTTTCGGTGTCCGGCGCCAGCGGAGACGCGTCGGCGCAGGTGTACTTCCTGCAAGGGGAGCCGGGAGTAAAAGGAGATCAAGGTGTAGGGGTAAAGGGCGACAAGGGCGATCAGGGTATTCAAGGCGTTCAAGGTCCTGCGGGAACTTTCAGCGGGACGTTCAACGGCGACGTCACGTTTACGGGGAATCTGTCGCTATCAGGAACCGCCACGGTCTCCAGTCTTTCGGTTACGGGTCAGTACTCCTTGCCCGAGTGCCCGTCGGCGTACGCGCGCGACACGATCTGCGCTCCATGGGCCGGCGGATGCCAGGGCATAATTCTTTGCAAGAGAGGCGCAGACGAGATCGTAAAGGTCGGAGACTTCTGGATCGATCGATACGAGGCGGTGATTGTGGACGCCACGCAGTACAACGGCGGGACGTGTGACGGGGCAGGGGTGCCGTATGGGCAGACGAACTTCGATTATCCAAGCGCTTTTCCGCGGACCGGGAATTTCACCGGCCCGATGTACGCGTGCTCGATCAAGGGCGCAAAGCCCTCGGCGTACATGACTTGGTTTCAGGCGCAGGAGGCGTGCGCGCTGTCGGGCAAGCAGCTTTGCAACAATGAGGAGTGGCAGGCGTCGGTGGCTGGGACATATGACTCGGCGGGGACCGAAACTGGCGGGCAGTGCCACATCGCGACGACCAACACGAGCGCACGAGATACAGGGCTTGCGGGCGTCACGCCCGGCGGGAACGACTCGTGCGTCTCGAAGTGGGGTGCCGAGGACATGATCGGTAACTTGTGGGAGTGGGTGTCGATGTGGGGGCAGGCGGGGTTGGACAGGAGCACACAGCAAGGGGAATTCTGGAGACCTTGGGATGGCTTTGCTGAGACCGGAGACTCTGACGGGACATGGAATCTGAGCGGTGAGGCGTCTGGGTGCGATAAAAACGGGTCAAACTGTGGATACAAGCAAGGCTTGCCGGCGGCGGCGTTCCGCGGCGGGTACTGGGTTAACGGGCCCATGTCCGGCGCCTTCGCATTGCACCTGGGCTACGGGCCGTCGAACTGGAGCGATAGCCTCGGCTTCCGCTGCTGCCGTGGCCGGTAGGTTTTGGTTGTTCGCGAGTTTCAACCCCGCGGCGCTCCGCGCCGCATTGCGAAAGGAGATCGTGTATGCCTCCTCTGACTCTAGTTTCGCCATTTCAGTGCTGAAAAGTTGACAAACACGGCTACCCGGCGTCTTTGAGACGCCAACCCTTTTGCCCAAAGGTGGTAGCCATGCTTGAAGGCATTCTACGCGACCTCCTGGAGCTTACGC
>JACRCP010000232.1 GCA_016218965.1 Deltaproteobacteria bacterium
GTCCCCGAGGAGACGACCGCGGCGCTCGTGACCCAGCTCTTCAACGACGGCCGCGCGCCTATGGCGATAAATGGACCGTGGTTCATGGGGGAGATCGACAAGAAGGTCCCGTACGAGATCGCGGTCCTCCCGACGGTTTCGGAGACCGGCGATGTGCTGAGACCGTTTCTCACCGTCGAGGCGCTGATTGTCACAAAACAGCCTAACACCAACACCGCCGGCGCGGCCGCTTTCGCGGACCACATCACCGCGGTCGAGGGAGCCAAAGTCCGCGCGCTCGTCGGCAGGCAAGCCGTGGCGACGCGCGACGCGTACGCCGACCCCGAGATATCCCGCGATCGCAGGATCAACGTCCTGCGCCAGCAGGCGGAGATCGCCGTCCCAATGAGCAACCTCCCCGCGATGCGGCTAGTGTGGGAGCCGATGGCAGGGGCACTTCGGAAGGTCCTTCGAGGCGCGGCCGCGCCCGAAGACGCGCTCAAAGAGGCCCAGAGGCAGTACCGGGTCTTCGCAAAGCCGATCCCCGCGGCGCAAAACCCCGCGGTCTTCATCGCCATCCTCGTCGTCGGCGCAGCCGTCGGGCTCGTCTGGCTTGTCCGGTCCGCGCGGCGGCATGCGGTGTTCGCCCAAGCCTTGAACAAGCCCGCACCGTACCTGTACCTCATGCCCGCCGCCGTCGGGATGATCGTCCTCGTCTTTGTTCCGTTTGCGGTCGGGACGTGCGTGTCGTTCTTCGAGCACCACGCCGGGGAGTTCCGGTTCGTCGGGCTTTCGAATTTCGTTTCGATCCTGCTCTCGACGGACTTTGCGGTCACGAGCCCGATGAGTTTCTACTTCACTCTCTGCGTGACGGTGCTGTGGACGGCGCTTAACGTCGCGCTCCACGTGACGATCGGGCTCTCACTTGCCCTGCTCTTGCAGGAACAGTGGCTCCGGCTTCGGGGCATCTATCGCATCCTTCTCATAGTCCCGTGGGCGGTGCCCAACTACATCACGGCGCTGATATGGAAGGGGATGTTCAACCGCCAGTTCGGCGCGATAAACGGGGTTCTTGCTTGGCTCGGGGTCGAGCCGGTGAGCTGGTTTTCTGCGTTCTGGACGTCGTTTGCCGCAAACGTCACGACGAACACGTGGCTCGGGTTCCCGTTCATGATGGTCACCGCGCTTGGGGCCTTGCAGGCGATCCCCCGCGAGCTTCACGACGCCGCGGCGGTGGATGGAGCGAACGCGTGGCAGAGGTTTCGGCACGTGACGCTCCCCCTGCTCAAACCCGCGCTCCTCCCGGCGGTGATTCTGGGGTCGGTCTGGACGTTTAATATGTTCAACATCGTCTATCTTGTGAGCGGCGGAGAGCCCGACGGCGCGACGGAGATACTCATCTCCGAGTCGTACAAGTGGGCGTTCGAGCGGCAGGAGCGCTACGGTTACGCCGCGGCGTACGCAACGCTCATCTTCATCGCCCTGCTTGTGTACTCGAACGCTACCGACAGGATCGGCAGAAGGACTACGGCATGAATTCCCGGATCGAACGTGGGCGCCCCGTGCGTTGTTCTCCGATATTTCAACGTTCCGGTTGTGCTGCGCGGCAAAGGCGCAAAACTCTTCAGCCCGGGGCAACGCCCCGGGTCGGGATTGCGATTGGTATTCGAGCCCTGAAGGGGCGAGACCCGGTCCTTGGCGAGCGTCGATCTTCTTGTGTCGCCCTTTCAGGGCTCGTTAGATCATTGACCTTGGATACCTGGGGCGTTGCCCCAGGCTCAAGAGTTGCCGCGCCTTCGGCGCATCCGCCACATCAAACAGAAAACGGGAAAACCCGGAGGGCGGCGGCGTGAAACCCCACCCCAGACCCCTCCCCCGACTTCGCCGGGAGAGGGGAGAACATGTGAACGGGTGCCACGGACAAGTTCCGTTCGACGGAGCTTGTCCGTGTGCGACGGGTGGTGGCGCGAGTCGGGCACGGACAACTTGCGGTTGTCCGTTGCACCCCGACAGGCGAGTGACGAAGCTGGATGGGTCATGCGGACAGTGAGCATCAAAAAGGCCGTCCTCATCAACCTCGCGCTCATCGTGGCGTGCGCCGCGACGCTATATCCGGTGCTCTGGGTCGTGAAAATGGCCCTCACGCCCGCGCAGGGGTTTTCGCTCTCGGCAAGCCCGATCCCCGCCGAGCTGAGCGTCCAGAACTTCCGCGACGTGGTTTCGACCGCCGACGCCGCCGGGGCGTGGCTCTTCGGGCGGCAGTTCGCAAACTCGGTCGTGATCGCGCTTCTCACGACAGTCCTTGGACTCACGCTCGCGGCAACCGCAGGGTACGCCTTCTCGCGCTTCGTATTCCCGGGCAAGAACCTCGGGATGAAACTATTCCTGGTCACGCAGATGTTCCCGGGTGTAGTGATGGCCATCCCGCTCTACATCCTGCTCGACAAACTCGGGCTCCTAAACAGCATCGCCGGGCTGGTGCTCGTGTATTCGACCACGGCCATCCCGTACTGTGTTTGGATGCTCAAGGGCTACTTCGACACGATCCCCAAAGACCTCGAAGAGGCCGCTTTGATCGACGGCGCGTCGCGGTGGTATGTCTTTGTGCGTATCGTCCTCCCGCTCGCGCGCCCGGCGCTGGTGGTGACCGCCCTGTTCTCGTTTATTACCGCGTGGAACGAGTTCATCCTGGCCGCGACGTTTCTGGGGTCCGAGCGGGCGTTCACGCTCCCCGTCGCCCTCCGGGCGTACGTGGGCGACTTCAGCACCGAATGGGGGCATTTCGCCGCCGGCGCGATCATCGTCTCGGTCCCCGTCATGGCACTTTTCTTCGTTCTCCAGAAACACTTGGTCGGCGGCCTCACCGCCGGCGGCGTGAAGGGGTGACGCTTTACACCGGTGGGCGCGTTCTGTATAGTCGGGACATGGGGCTTATCAAAGTCACAGTCACGCTCCGGCCGATGACTTCGTCGAAAAAGAAGTATCAATCGGTGTTTTTGGTCGACACTGGGGCGACCGATTCGATGGCGCCGGCCAGGGTGCTCAAGAAGATCGGGATCAAACCGGTCGGAAAGACCACCTACGAACTCGCCAACGGCACGACGGTCGAGTATCCGTTCGGCGGCGCGGTCATAGAATTCATGGGCGACACGACCTTCGGCCGGATCATCTTCGGCCCCGACGACGCCGAACCGATCCTCGGCGTCACGGCGCTGGAGTCCGTCGGCATCATGGCCGACCCCCGCACCCAGGCCCTCAAACGCCTCCCCGCCGTGCCGTTGAAGTCCCTCTCCCGTTGATCGCCATGCGATTCGGCGCAGTCAGAACCGCGATCCATGCAACGGCGGTGATCGCGGGCCTGTGCGGCGGTGTAACGATCTGCGCCGCCAGCGAGCCGCCGGTTTGCTTTCCCGAGCGGACCGTCATGTGGGCGGCGTATCTCCTGGACGAAGACGGCAACGACTTCGGCATAATCCGCGCCGGTCACACCGTCCGCGTCCTCGAAACCGGAGTCGGCAAGGACGGGGCGCTTTCGAAAGTGGAGATCGACAAGCCGTCGGAATTCACGGCGCTGGTCGAAAGTCGACAACTCCTCGCGTTCACGGCTACGGAGATCGACATCGAGCCGGGTTTCTCAAGCGTCGTCAAAGGCCTGTCCGTTCGGATCGAGGGGCAAGGAAAGCAGCGGGCCTCAATCAGTCCAGCCGATCCGCACAGGGAACACAAACCG
This sequence comes from Deltaproteobacteria bacterium, assembly GCA_016218965.1. Taxonomy (GTDB): domain Bacteria; phylum Myxococcota; class SpSt-1050; order SpSt-1050; family JACRCP01; genus JACRCP01. The sequence goes on from JACRCP010000232.1 coordinate 3,710, forward strand.
GAGTGGACTCTGAGCGCCAAATGCGGGGACCTGCGGGGGACTCCACCCGGTGAAGTGTCGCGGAGTTGGTGCCAAGGCGGGCACGTTCGGCGGTCGACCGTCTGGGTGAGAGACACGCGGGCGTTTTGGGAAAGAGACGTCGAAATGGTCTGTCCGGACGGAAAGCATAGGACGCGACTCCCTTCCAAAGAATGGGCATACCTGATCGCTGACGGCAAGGACCAGATCCAAGCCGCATACTGGGACGACAAGACCAATGTCGTCTACAGGGGGATGATCAACCGGGCCGGGGTCCAGTTCGTTCCAGAAAGAGCGGGGTATGCCGACCATCTGTGCTGCGAAGGGGCGCTGCCGCCAAGGGTTGAGCCATTCTTCGCTCCGGACGAACGGGGAACATCCCGACAGTTCCTCGGATTTTCGTTGGCGAAACTGGTCAAACCAGCGCGACTTCGCCCGCGGCCCGGTTCCAAAACCGTTCTTCACCTCCCGCCGAACGAGCCGGTCGCGGCTGCTGCCGACAAAAACGGATTCAACGCGATCAAGTGGCCGTCGCGCATCGAAACGTCCGGGGATTTCGACACCATAATCCTCTACGGTTTCGTAGAACCGGCAAACGTCGAATTCGCCGTTCCTCGGCTGAGGGACAGCCCGAAGCCGGCGTCGCGTGAATGAGGCGTGTCCCCCGAAACACTTGGAGAGGGGGTTGCGTGCGGGGATGCGTGAGCAGTTTGTCGTTGGTCCCCCACCACGGTTTGTCCGACAAGCGTTCATGTGGTAATCTGTTATTATGACAGCGAAAGCGCTGGCGAAAAAGGCGGAACGTCTCGAACGGGAGATCAAACTGCTCTGGGAGCCGAAACCGGTCCTGGGCAAGATCGTCGTCGATGAGGCTGTTTTGGCGAAGACTGCCAGGGTGTTGTTCGATTTCGACACCGAGCAGTCCGTGTCAAAAAAGGACGTACATGAATGGAAGTGAGATTCCACCCTCACGCTCGCGACCGGATGACGGAAAGGGGGGCGACGGAGGACGAAGTGACAGGCGCCGTTACCCACGGGGAGAAGTTCCCGGCGAAGTTCGGTCGGACCGGTTTTCGAAGAAACTATCACTTTGAAGGCGCGTGGAGAGGGAAACCGTACGAAACCAAACAGGTCGAGGCAATCGCCGTCGAAGAAGGCGGAGGTTGGCTTGTGATCACGGTGATGACGAAGTACTTCTGACTCGGAGGCAGGCGATGAAGTTCACATACGACCCGAGGCATAACATCGCGTACATCAGGTTCCATGAAAAGCGGGCACAGGTCGAGACCATCCGGGTGAGTGAGGAACTGGCGATCGACATGGCCCCGGATGGGACCGTGTACGGAATAGAGCTGCTTAACGCCAACGAGCAAATTGCCGAAGAAGACAAGGGCAGGCTGCTGGTGGTGAACGAAGAAACAGGCCAGCAAACGGAACTGCCGCTGGCAGTGAATCGCTGATTCCCGCCCCGGGGAGGGCTTGTGTGTATCTTCGAGTTCCCCAATCCAGTGTTCTTCTTGCCGTCCTTTTTCTGATTTCCCCTCATTCCGTCATTGCCGCCGCCGGCGAACCGCCGGTCTGCTTTCCGGAGCGGACCGTCATGTGGGCGGCGTATCTCCTGGACGAAGACGGCAACGACTTCGGCATAATCCGCGCCGGCCACACCGTCCGCGTCCTCGAAACAGGCGTGGGGAAGGATGGGAAGCTGTCGAAGGTCGAAATAGAAAAACCGTTCAAGCTCACGGCATTTGTCCCCTCAACGAAGCTGCTGGTTTTCACGAAACAGGAGATCGACGTTGTACCGGGTTTCTCATCGGTGCTCGGCGGCGCGCCCGTACATGTCGAGAGTGCCGGGGCAGGAAAACCCTCGATCAGCGCAGCTGCCTGCTGTTGCGACGACGACGCATGGAAAACGATCGTTGTCTGCGATCGACTCACCCCGATTCCAAACATTGCCACAAGGGACAATTGCTACGGCGCCCATGCTTCGGTGACGCTCAAATGGGTCGGACACGACCACGTGTATTGGGACGACGACGTGGAAATCGTGTCCGTGGACGGAAAGAACCGTCGGGGCCTGCCACGGGAATACTATGTGCCTCTCATCGAAATTTGCGGCGAATACGCCCACGTCGGCTACTATGACTCACGAACCAGTACGGTCTTTCACGGTCTCGTTCCGCTCGCGGGAATGAAGGAAGCGACTGGCGGCCAGGCAATCGGCGGTTGTTGTTGCCCGAGCGTACGTTCTCCAACTGAAAAAATCAGAACATGGATTCTCGGGCATTGGGATCCAAGCATGCCAAAAAGTTCGGATAGCAACCTCCAGAGAGCGGAAAGAAAGCGGCTACAGGCGTCACCAAAGGCCAGGCGGAATCCTGCATGGGACCTGCCTTGGGCCAAATTGAAGGATCCGGCGGCGTTTCGTGGTCGTGAAGGCGGCGCGGTACTGACTACGCTCCCGGCCGGCGCTATGGCCTACACCGGCGATTCCAGCGAGAATATGACCTTCGTTGGATTGCGTTGGCCTACATGGGATGACAATGAGTTCACGCTTGAGTTGTTCGGTTACGTCGAGTCCAAAAACGTCGAGCGCCTGCCGCCCGAGCCCGAAGTCAAATGAGACCGGCCAGCGCAAGACCCCGGGGTGACGCGCCAAACGTCGGTGTCGCGCGTCGGGTCCTCGTCGTTTACGTCCTTTTGGTCGTCGCGGCCCTCTCCTGCGGCGGAGGCGAAAGAGAAGTTCCCACCGGAACCGGCTGTCCGCCCGTCGTCATCGAGGCCGACGGCCCGGAGGGGGATGCGCTCTTCGTTCGGGGGACTTGGAACGCCTTTGACCTTTCCACGCCCATGGCTTTCAGCGGCTCGCGGTGGACTGCGGCCGTTTCGCTTTCGCCGGGGGACTACGGTTATCAGTTCTACTCGAAGACGCGCGACTCGTGGTCGCTCGACGCGCAAAATCCGCTCACGATCTTCGTAGACGGCCAGCGGCTTTCGCGGCTCACCGTCGAGAGCTGCAACTACCCGCGGCTTGAGGTCGTCTCGCGGCCGGAAGTCTCTTTTAACGCCTACACGCTCCGCGTCCGCTTCGTCCCCGGCGCGTCGGGGGCGGGCGTCGATCTCGCGAAAAGCACGTTTGCGCTAAACGGCGACGCCATCACGCCCGCATTCGACGCATCCTCGAACATCTTCACGATCTCCCGGGCGAATCTTCCGCGCGGGCAGTACCGGCACGTCTTCAAGGTCATCGACGCAAACGGTTTTGCGGCCAAAACGCTTTACGCCCCGGTCTGGGTCGAGGCCAAAAAGTTCGACTGGCGCGACGCTGTGATCTATCAGGTGATGACCGACAGGTTTTTCGACGGCGATCAGTCAAACAACGCGCCGCTTGACGGCGTCGATGCCAGGGCGAACTGGCAGGGGGGCGACTTTGCGGGGATCAAGGCGAAGGTCGAAGGGGGCTACTTCGACACTCTCGGCGTGAGCGCCATCTGGATAAGCTCGCCCCTGACCGTCGCCACGCGGGCCGGAAAGGGGATGGGCGGCGACACGCACTTCTACGCGCCGTATCACGCGTACTGGCCGATCGCGTCGGGCTGGACCGATGACTTTTCGATTCCGGGGCTTTCCTCGCCGATCGAGCCGCACTTCGGGACCGGGCGCGACTTTCACGCTTTGATTGACGCGGCGCACGCCCGCGGGATCCGCGTCATGTTCGATTTTGTCCCCAACCACGTCCACGAGGACGCATATCTTTATCGGGAGCACGAAAACGACGGCTGGTTCAACCTCGCGACCCCGGGACTTTCGCCCAACAGAAACGGCGGTTACACCTGCGGCTGGGAGCGGCCGGTCGAGTGCTGGTTTGCCGACTATCTCCCGGACCTCGACCACCGGAACACCAACGCGACAGACACGATCGTCGCCCACGCCCTCTGGCTGACGCGGGAGTTCGGCGCGGACGGACTCCGAATCGACGCCGTCAGGCTGATGATCCCCGATCTTCTCCAAGCCCTCCGCACGACGGTTCGCCGCGAGGTCGAGACGACCGGCATTCCCTTTTACATGGTCGGCGAGACGTTCACGGACGACCGCGGGTGGGACGAGATCGGGAGTTTTCTTGGAGAAAACCGCCTGGGCGGCCAGTTCGATTTCCCGCTCTTCCACCACCTTTCGCGCGCGGTACTTCTGCGCACCGAGACCCTTGCGGAGTTCGCCGGATTCGTCGAAGAAAACGACGGGCGGTACGAACGATACTACCGTTCATTGAAAGCCGACGCAGGTTCTTCACCGCTCGGCCGCGCGCCCGTGCGGCTGGAGCATTCGATTGCCTCAGCGCAGAGGACGCTCGGAACGTCACAGTCAGGCGCGCTCATGGCGAACTTCGTCGGGAACCACGACCTTCCGCGCGCGCTCTCGGTCGCAAACGGCGACTTTGACGGGACCACGCAGGGCGGGGCCGAGGCCGGGCGGCGGGCGTGGGAGGACAGCCCCAAGATCCCGTCTGACGAATCGCCGTACCTGCGCCTCCGGATGGCGCTCGCGTTTCTCTTCACCTCGCCCGGGATTCCCACGGTCTTCCAGGGCGACGAATTCGGCATGCCGGGAGCCAACGACCCCGACAACCGGCGGATAATGGCCTTTGGCGAGGCCCTGAGCGCGCACCAGAAGGCGACGCTTGAGTTCACCGAAAAGCTCGGCCGGATCAGGGCCGAGCACTCTGCGCTCCGTCGCGGGACGCGCAAGACGATCGCGGTGGAAGACGACCTGTGGGTCTACCGCATGGAATACGCGGGCGATTCCGTGTTCGTAGGGATGAATCGGTCTTCCGAGCCGGTGTCAGTGGACGTAACGTTCGAGTCAAATGAGACAACGCCTGTCGACGCGCTGGGCGGCGGCGAGGTCCCTGTGATTTCGGGGAAGGCGACGCTTGAGATCCCCTCGGAGGGCGTCGCGATTTTCGTGGTGCAGTGACGCCTTCCGCCCGGCAGCAAGCTGCCGGTGGACAAAGCGCAAGCAAGCTTGCGCACTCCAAATCACGGGGCGGACTTGAGTCTTTTGACCTCGTTTTGCAAAAGCGCGGTTTCCTGGGCCAGGTCCTTGATGCGTGTGCTCATCTCCGAAATGCGGACCGAGTAGTGCAGGTTGACGACCGCCAGAAAAAAGAGCGCCAAGAGAAACAGCGTGGAGGTCGAGGTGACGGCGCCTATGGCGCTGGTCAGCCACACCAGCCAGTCGTAACGCCAGATGAGGACGACAATCGAGCACCCCGTGGCAATCCACAGCCACGAGTACTCAATCTTGAGCCGGCGGCGCCGCACCAGGTCGAATATCAGCAGGAGGAACAGCAGCGCCACGCACACCGCGAACACCTTCTGCTTTAGCGGCATCTCGGGGGTCATCATCGGTCACCTCGGGGTCCAGCCGGTCCTTCCGCATCACCGTGACGAGTATCGAAAAGAGCATGTTGAAGAAATACACGAAGCCCTTGAGGCCGTCGTGCATCGAGCGGCCCTCGGCGCGCGGATGCATCTTCACCGGGACCTCGACGATCCTGAGCCCCACGCGGTGGGCCGTGATCATCGCATCGGCGTCGGGAAACGATATCGGCAGGAGGTCCGAGACGTAGTATCGCATCGCGCGGCGGCCGAGGGCCTTGAACCCGCTCGTCGGATCGGTGACCCTCTGCCCGATGCACGCGCCGGCGAGCAGGCCAAAGAACCGGACGGCGGCCCTTTTGAGCGCCGGGGCCTCAAACGTCCCCGTCTCGAGGTACCGACTCCCGACCACGATGTCCGCACCACTCCGTTCGAACTCCGCAAGCAGCGCGCCGATCGATCCGGGGTCGTGCTGGCCGTCACCGTCGCAGACGACTGCCGCGGCAAAACCGCGCCGCAGCGCGTACTTGATCCCGGTCTGGAGGGCCGGACCGTAGCCCGTGTTGAACGGAAGCGTGAGCACCTCGGCGCCGGCCTCGGCCGAAAGCGCGCCCGAGCCGTCGGTCGAGCCGTCGTCAACGACCAGGACTGCGGCGCCGGGCCGTTCCCGGGCGATCCCCTGCACCACGGCGCCCACGGTCGCGGCCTCGTTGTACGCCGGGACGATGACCAGCACGCGCCTTATGTCTGCGGATCGACTCAACGGCCTTCCCTAAACCTTGTTTTCCGTCCAGCTGCTGTCAGAGCATCCCCCAAAATGTCCCTTCGCCCCACGGATGACGGCGCCGAGCGAGACGGGTGACGGCCCCTCCCGAAGCGCAAAGTAGGCCGCGTTGAGCGCAATTATATGCGCTTCCCGCGCCATGTGCAAAACGCGGGGAAGAGGGCGGCCGTGGCGGCGGCAGACTTCGAGGTGGTGTTTCGTGACGAGGTACGGGCGGTCAGCCGGACGGGCCGACCTAAACGACGCCGCGCCCGCATGCCACACGCGCGCCTCCTTGAGCACCGCGATCCGTACGCCCTTCGAGCGCGCACGGAGGCAGAAATCCACGTCCTCGAAATAGAAACTCAGTGCCGGATCAAAAAGCCCGGAAGTCCGCGCGGCCTCGCTGGTCACGAGCATGCAGGTCGCCGCGACCGCCTCGACGAAACGGTATTCGAACCGGATGCCGGCATACGGCCTTCCGCAATGAGACTGCGTCACGCGCCCCGTCAGCCGGTCGAAATCGATGCCCGCCGATTCGACCGTGCCGGGCGCGCCGAGCCTGAGTACCACCGGTGCCACGACCCCGGCACCGGTCTCCCGTGAAAACGAGACAAGCTGACCCGGCGTCTCGGGGGCGGCGACCGCGTCGTTGTTGAGAAACATCACGTTTTCGGCGCCGTCCACAAACGCCACTTCGGCCGCCAGGCTGCACCTGGCGGCAAAACCTTCGGCCCCCCCGGCGTCCACGCAGACGACCCGATGCGGCCTGAATGGCAGATCGCCCGCAAGGGTGCCGTCGACCACGTAGATGCGGGTCCCCCGCAGGTCGGACTTCTGGATCGAGGCCACGCACGCGCGCGTGAGTTCCGGGTCGCCGAAATGCGGGATGACGACGGCAAGGGGGAATCCCGCCCGGTTCCGGTTTCCCTTTTCGGGGACCGTCTGCCTTTCCCCGGCTGCCCGGACGCGCCGAGAAGTCATGCTCGCCGCCCCCTCATGCGCCCTTCCTCGTCCACGAAAGGAAATCCCGCACCGCCGGCGGGAGGTGCTCACCGATTGCGCCCGCCTGGATCGCGAGGAACTGGAGCGTCCGCGCGGCGGGCTCGAATGCGGCCCACGCGGCCTTGGACGGGACATCCATGTCGGATTCGGCGATTCGGGCAAAATCACGGCGCGCGGCGCCGGCCATGAACGCGAAAAACGAAAGCGGGCCGGGCGCGGCGGCCCCGGCGGCCTTGCGGGCGAGCATAGCATCCGCGAAGTGCCGGCGCACGAGGTCCATCGGGTGCGCGTACAGGTCGTGGCAGTGCTCGACCACCGATGCCGGGGCATAGACCAGGCGGCGGCCCCGCTCGAGCACCGCCTTGCCCCACAGGAGGTCCTCGCCAAACGCCACGTCGGGAAACGGCGCGTCCTCGATCACCTCGGTTTTCACCGCGCACGAAACCGTGTCAAACGTATAGAGCGCCCGGGCGGCGGCCGGGGAGATATCCGCCGGAATGCCGGAATCGAGATGGACAACCCAGGGGATGTCAGATCCGAACGCGGGATGGCCCTCGATGTCCGCGCGCCTAAGGGGATCCGTCCCGGGCGGCGGGACCTGGCGCGAGAATACCCCGGCCACGTCCGGGTGCATCGCGAAGCCGCCCAGCAGGCCCTTGAGCCACGCGTCTCTCGGAACGGCATCTCCGTTGAGGAACACGACTATCTCCCCGCCGGCCGCGGCCGCGGCGACGTTCCGCGTGCGCCCGTGGCCGAATTCTTCGGGCGCAATCACCGTGACCCGAAACCCCGCATCCCGAAGGAGATCGGCACTCCCGTCCGAAGACGAGGTATCGAAGGCACAGAGGGCGGCCCGGCACGCCCTTGCCTGCCGGACGATTAACCCGAGCGAGCGCTTGAGATACCGGGCATGGTTCCGCGTGAGCAGTAATACCGAAATCCGGGATTTCGGCCTTTGCCTCATCTGTTGTCTTTCTCGGGATCGTACGGTCGGAGCGTGCCCGCTTCGATAACCATGGGCACGCCCGGCTTGGCCCCCTCGGGGATTTTCTGCAACACCCTGCCCGGCGGCTGGATGATGACCGCGCCGTTGGGGATCTCGCGGCCGGGCGCTATGTAGACCTCGGGCCCGATGAAGCATTCGTGACCGAAGCACGAACCCAGGATCTCCTGCCCTATCGGCTCTGCCTTTCCCCCGCGAATCACCTTAATCGGCCCGTCGGTTCGGATGTCCATTGGCCGTACGAGGCCCGTGAGCCGGACGTTCCTTCCCGAAAGCGAAAACTGCATGCCGTCTATGCAGACATCGCCGTCCGGGTATGCGGCCACGCCGTTTAGGACGGTGAGCTGGGAGGCGTAGCAGCCCGGGCCGAGCGATGTGAAGGTGATCTTCGTCTTTTCCTCTACTGTGACCCCGTCGCCCAGGACACTCGCCCTCACGTACGACTGCGGCCCGATCGTGACGTTGTCCCCTAGAATGCACATCTCTACGATGGCGTCGGGGTGGATGTCGCAGTTTCTGCCCACCCTGTTGAACGACCGCATGAGCGCCCGGACTTGGGCAGGACGGCCGAACGCCGCCGAAGCGGCCTCGAACCGAAGGAGCTGCGAAACCCCGGCCGAGACGAAAAGGAAGAGGGCTTTCAGGAGCTTCCACGCCGTCCAGATCGGATGGTCGGTTATCTGTTCGACCCATCTGACCATGATCCCCATCTGGTTCGCCCACAACAGGGTGGCCCAGTGCGTGATGTGAAACGCAATGCTGGTCGTCACCGGCTGGCGGAGGGTCTTCTTTTTGAACATGTTTGGCGGCACCGGCTGTTCCCATATTTTCTCACGGAACTTCACCACGAGGGGCTCGGCGGCGGCTAGGTCCACGGCCTCCCCGTTCACGTACCAGAGGTTGTACGCGTATGCGTCAGCCCCCGCGGCATCCTTCCTTTTTGCAACGTCCTGAAGCGCCGTGTAGCGCCGCGCGAACTCCGAATCCGGAATGGCAAAAACGCAGGTCTTCTTCCCGCGGACCGCCCGCGCGTGGAAGTCCCGAAACGCCCGCCGCGTCACGAACACGTTGTCGTACGTCAGGAAGTACTCGGCGTCGCGGATCTCGGAGCGGTCCTTTACGCGCACCGGCTCGACGCCCCGGTCCCGAAACACGCGATCCTGGATGTCCGAGAGCCTCTCGAAGACAATGAGGCTTTCGGCCGCCGGCTCGCCGAACGGCGTTATGGTCACACCCGAAGGAAGGATGTACGCTTTCATCGGTCTCCCGCATTCCCCGCTGCCAAACGATTATCCGCAAAAAAACCGCACAACGCAAATGCCTTTGAATGCACTGGGATTTGGAGTACGTGCGTGAATGCCCCACCTCGGCACGCCCTTCCACCGCGGCTCGCGCATGCTCCGCCGGTTTTTTTTCGCTTCTGGCCCAGGTTCGGGGCGAGCCGGGGCTCCAGGACGCGTCCAGCCTTCGCAGCCGAAAGCCGCTGCTTCGGCGGAGTAGGCCCGGGGCGGGGCTCTGGGTGTCGGCTACGAACGTACTCGGAATGTCAGGAATGCACCTTCGAAATGCACCGGGCTTGACGCAGCGCCTCCAATAATCTAGATAGGGTCAACATGGCCACCGATCTCGACGACATCCCGATGGTCCGCCAGTTCATCGAGGAGATGATCCCGTTTCACCGGTTTCTGGGCCTCAAGGTCGATCATCTGGAACCCGGGTTGGCGCGGCTGAAACTCCCGTTTAGGCCCGAGTTCGTCGGCGATCCGTTCAGGCCGGCACTCCACGGCGGCGTGCTCTCGACGCTTCTGGACACCGTGGGCGGCATGGCGGTGTTCACGCGCCTCCCGTGGGGCGACCGCGCCTCGACCGTGGACATGCGCGTGGACTACTTGCGCCCGGGCCTGAACGAAGACCTTGTGGCCGAGGGCCGCGTGGAGAGGCTGGGAAACCGCGTGGGGGTGACCGAGATGCGGGTATTCCATCCGGGCCACGAGGCCGAGCCCGTGGCCACCGGCCGCGGGGTCTACAACATCCGCCGATCTGACCAAGGCGGCGAAGGACCCGTCCCGGATTCCTCCGGCCTCCCCGAAGGCCTGCCCGGCGCGTGAAGGGTCCGGGTTTCGGCGTTGGGGGACGGGCACCGTGGAGCGCTTCCCGTCCGAATTCCTGAAAAAACCGGGCCGTGTGTTGTAGTATAATCGCATCCGCACCCCGGGGGGAACGGTTGGATCGAAGAAACGGATTTCCGATGTCCCCGTGCCCCTCGCATTTTCCTCCCGTGCTCGCCGCCCTCGCCATCGCGCTTGTCCCCGGCGCGGCCCGCGCCTCGGGGGCGTGCTGCACGGTGATCAAGTCCGGTCCCTCGAAAGGGAGCGTCGCGGTGATCGCCGCGACCGCGCAAAGCCATGAATCGATCGGCAGTGACGCATACACCCTCAACCAGCAGGCCGTGGTCGTCAAGGGCGCGTACCGCGTCGCTGGCGGGTTGTCGCTTCAGCTCCAGGCCGGCTCGCCGGTCGCGACCGCGCTTCAACACGCCGGCACGCAGGTCGCCCGCGGCGGGCCGGGGTATCTCGCTGGCGGCGGCGTGGTGTATGAGATCCCGGAGATTTGGAAACCTCTTGGCCTGAGTGTCTCGGCCTCGGTTTCGCACTCCTGGACGCCGCTTCGCGCGGGTGCCGGCACTTCATCGAAAGGGTCGTTCGCGATCAACGAGGCGATGCTGATCGCCATTGCCGACTTCGCGGTCCGCGACGAACTGTCGGTCTACGGCGGATTTCGCGGCTACTACGGCGTCACGGCCTTCGAAACTGGCGGCCCTCGCGGCACGCTCGATGGAGATCGCGAAGGGAATCTCGGCTACCTCGCCGGCGTCAGAGTGACCCCCGCCCCGGGCGTGAGCCTCGTCGGCGAACTGGGACTCTGGCACACGAAGATAGCAAGCCTCGCGATCGTCTTCGGCTTCTGAGAGCGACCGGACAGTTTCCAACCACAGAGATCGCTGAGAGAACCCGGGTTTCTCCGAATCCGGAAAACTGAGCAGTTCTCTCTCTGTGGACTCTGTGTGCTCTGTGGCAAAAGAGTGCGACGGCGCCGCCGTTGCTCGTTTCACAGGTCTTCGGGATTGAGCGCCGCGCGAAACCACAGCCCCAGAACGAGGCGGCCGTAGTTGCGATCTATTGGGTCGTCTTCGGCGTCGCCGAGCGTCGAGAGGTTTTTCAGGTACGCCCCCCGTAGAAGGACCGCGGCGTGGCTCGCAAAGACCCATCTGACTGTCCCGTCGGCGTACACTCGAAGGTCGTTGCGCTCCTTCTCCCACACGGCGGTCACCACGCCGCCGTCGGCGTAGACCACACGATCGGAGTGAGGGAAACGGCGCCACATCAGATCTGCAGAGGCTTCAAGGGACAGGCCGGCGGGCAGGGGGGTGCGGACGCTCAGCGCCGGGCCGTGGCCAAAAAATGAATAGTCGGTTTTGTAGTCGCCCGTGAGCAGATGCACGGCGCCCGCATCGTCTGCGGCGGTGTCTTCCTGATGGAACTCCGCCGGGTCGGCCTTCTCGAAGCGCAGGGCGTAGCCGGCGCGAATCCGCAGTTCCCGGAACATTTTGAACTCCTGTGCCGCCGAAAGCGCGGCGCCGCGCGCCGCGAGGTAGTCGAAATCGGCGTCGTGCGGCAGGCGCGCATAGGCCTCGATATCGGCAACAGTCATCGTCCACGACGCTTCCGAAAACCGCAGCCCGGTCGAGACGGAGTGTACGCTCGTGAACGGGGCGTAGCCGTACCACGCGAAGTCGAACCGGTATGATGTAAGAAAGGCCGCCCGCTCCCCCGACAGCCTGTAGCCAAGCCACGACGAAGCCATGGTCCAGTCGGCGGGCTCGTAACGCAGGATGTACGCGGTTTCCCCGGCGCCGAGTCCCAGGACGAGCCTTTGCGACCGCGACCGGAAGACACCGTATTCGGCCCGCGCCGCGATCGACGCGGCGGCGTCGGTCTTCCCCTCGCTCGACGAGTCCGCGCGGAAGGCCGGGTTGGTGTCGGCGAACACGCCCGTCTCGGCCACCGCGGCCCACCGGTTTGCGGACGACTTCTCGAGAGCGTCGATCTCCTCGATTGTCGATGCCGCCGTCCGCCCGATCTCGGTCGGGCGGAACCGATCCTTCAAAGAAACCAGCCGGCCCCTCGCCTCCCCGGTCCTTCCCGCCTTGGCAAGGCTTAGGGCCATCATGTATTCCGACCAGCCGTCTTGCGGATCGATCTTCAGCGCCGCCTCGAAACCCGCCGCCGCCGCCTCATGTTTTCCTTCGCGATAGTCGCAGTACGCGCGGTAGTACGCGACGAGAAGCGTCCCGGGTCGTTTTCGATCTGCCTCCGACAACAGTGCACGGGCCTCGTCGGTGCGCCAGTTCTCGAGCCTTGCGCGGGCGTCATTGATGAGCCGGTGGTAGTCGGCTGCTCCAGCCTCCTCTGCGGCAGCGGTGAAGGCGCAGGCCGGGATTGCTACAAGGGCGAATGCGAATATGGGCGTACGCATGATGAACCTCCGCGCCCCTCCGTCCTCCCGCACATGAAAGCCCCGTGCCAGTGTACCGCGAACCGTCCGTCAAGGCGCCGTCACGCGACCCCCCCGCTCGCTTGGAGACTATTCGACAGAACTGATGCAGAGAATCCTCCACCGCCCGATGCCTGTCTCGTGCCTCCCACTGGCGCCTACCGCCTACCGCCTACCGCCTGGGTCTGTTGGCACGCCCGATGCTTCATAGTGACGCCGGATGGCCCCAGAACTCACAGCGCGGAACTTTGCCGAGCTCACCCGGCCCCACTGGGCCCGGATGCACCGGTTTGCCGCCCGGCTCTGTCGCGACCCGGAATGCGCCGCCGACCTCGTGCAGGAGGCGCTCTTGCGCGCCCTGAAGAACTGCCGGCAGTACGATGGCAAAAAGTCCATCGCCCCGTGGCTGCTGGCCATCGTCCGCAACGTCAATTTTGACCAGGTCCGGGCGGGAGGCAGGAAACGGGAGGACCCGATCGTTGACGAGGACCTGATTTCGGACGCCCAACCCGACTCGTTGGCAAAGGCGCTCACGACCGAACGGACCGGAAGGCTTGAGGAACACCTCATGTCGATACCCGACGAGTTCCGCGAGGTTCTTCTACTGATCGCCGTCGAGGAGCTGACGTACGAAGAAGCCGCATACGTCACCGGCGCCCCCGTCGGAACCGTCCGCTCCCGCCTCTTCCGTGCCCGGGCGATGCTCCGGAAGAGACTTGCGGACGACCGGGAACTTTTTGACCGTGACGGACGTATGAGCAAGTGAGGAGTGCGGATGGGCGCGTGCAGGGACATCAGGAAGGCGATACTCGATGCGGGCGCGGCCGAGGGGTGGGCGGTCACGCGTCACCTGTCGTCATGCACCGCGTGCGTGCAGTGGCTTGCCGACCTCCAGATGGCCGAGATGACAATCAAGCGTCTGCCGGTCCCGGAGATCCCTCCGGGTTTTGAGACCCGCATGGCCTGCGCCATCGCACAGGAGCGCGGGCACGCATCCGAAGACTCCGCGGCCCGCGGCTTCAGAATCCCGAAGTTTTGGATTCCGGTGGCCGCGTCGCTTGCGGCGGCGGCGCTTTTTTCGGTTGCCGGCATCTGGTTGGTCGTCAAGGAAAAGAAGGCCGCCCCAGCGCCGTTCGAGCAGGGCGTGGCGCTGTCGGTCGCGCTCAATGCAGCCGCCCCGCTCCCGGGCGCGGACGTCATGCTCCATCTCCCGAACGGTGTGGACCTCGCCGGGGCCACGAGATCGACAGGCGGCCGGCACGTGGCGTGGCGGCAGGACCTGCCGGCCGGGAACACTGCCTTTGACGTCGGCCTCGTCGCGTTCGCCAAAGGCGACCACCGCGTCGACGTCGTCGTCTGCCGAAAAAACGACTGCGCCACGGGGACGGTCGTGGTCCACGCGGGAGAAGGCCGCATCCGGCTGACATCGATCGGCGGCACGGTTCAGGACGACAATCAGATTGGGCTTTCATTTGCTTTGAGCAAAACGGCCGGAATTCCAACCAAGGAGGAAGGGATATGAAGACTCTGGCAGCCGCGTGTGCAGTGCTGGCGGTGGTGTTCTTGGCGTTTTCGGGGGCCGCGCAGGCAGCGCTTCCCGTAAGCGTCGACGTATCGGCGAAGGTGGTGAGCGTTTCCGACGCGGTGTCGGTCAACCACTCGCAGGCCGCGACCTGGCGCGCACGGCTCGGGACCAAGGTCGCGTGGGCCGACGACAGCAAGATGATGGAGGGCACGGGCGGCGAGCAGGCCATGCCCGAGGACCACAAGAAGATGCATGAAGACATGCACAAGAAGATGCACGGCGGTTCCGGCGAGAAGATGGGCGATGGCAAGTCCGGTGGCCAGGGTGGAATGATGTCGGGCGACGGCAAGTCGGGTGGGATGATGGGCGACGGCAAGTCCGGTGGCCAGGGTGGAATGATGTCGGGCGACGGCAAGTCGGGTGGGATGATGGGTGACGGCAAATCCGGCGGCTCCGGCGGAATGATGTCGGGCGGCATGGATCGCATGCACGAGAAGGGCGGGATGCACGACAAGATGCACGAAAAAGGCGGCATGCACGACCGGATGCACGAATCCGGAATGGGCGGCGGGATGATGGGCGGCAAGGGCGGCATGATGATGGACCCGGGCTCGCTCACACCCGAGGATCACCAGAAGATGCACGACGACATGCACAAAAAGATGCACGGCGGTGACAAAGGCGGCGGGATGATGGGCGATGGCAAGTCCGGTGGCATGATGGGCGATGGCAAGTCCGGTGGCATGATGGGCGACGACAAGTCCGGTGGCATGATGGGCGACGGCCAGTCCGGCGGCATGATGGGCAAGTGACGGGTGCCACGCGGTAGGAAAAGTACGGCGCGGGATCGCATGTTACGACCCCGCGCCGTGCGTTCTGCGCGAGGGTGAATCAGGGCGCGCGACCGGCTTTTTTTGCGACAGAGGCCACAGAGATCACGGAGGCAGGCAGATGAGAGCATTCCTTTCGATCGTCCTGGCGGGTGTTGCGCTCGCCGCGTGCGGCGGGTCCACGACGGAAGGTGGCTGGCAGGACGTTTCATCCGGCGGGACTGACGGCGGAAGCGGATTCCCGCAGGACGGGGCTTCGGGCGGAAACGACGGCGCGGCGCAGAACCCGGACGGCGCTCAGGCGGGAGCGGATGTCCCGGCTGGCGACGATGCCGGAGGCGGCGCCGACGACGCCGGGATGTCGGGGATGGACGGCTCGGCGATGGACGGCGCGATGGAAGGCGACGCGATGGAGATGGACGGCGGGATGATGGACATGGGCGGGGTCGGCATGGATGGCGGGGGCCAGGGAATGGACGCCGGAGGCGGCGGGATGGATTCGGGCGGTGAAACCGAAGACGCCGGCTCTGCCGGGGCCGCCGTCGGCGCGGCATGTTCGGCCTCCGTGGAATGCCCCGCCGGCGGTTCGGGCACGCCGCTGTGCGAGACGACCTGGCCCGACGGGTACTGTCTGGTGGACGCCTGCGCCGACCACGGCCACGATTGCCCGTTCGACGCGCAACCGGGCGGCGGCAAGTGCGTGATCTTCGATGGCCCCAAGTGCCTTGCAATCTGTTCGTCCGACGGCGACTGCCGCGCGGGCTACGCGTGCGTTGCTCAGCCCGACGCAGCCGGGCACGGGACCGCGGATGTGTGTGTGCCGCAATGACGATCAGGGGCTTCTTCCGGGGAGAGGGGTCCTCCACCGACAAGTCCTCGCCCCTCTCCCTTTTTCCTGATTTGACGCAGGAGAAGCGGTCGATTGACGGAGCCCCACGCCGTGGTGGCGTGACTCGACGAAACGTCCTGACAAAGGAGAAAGCCGTGAAGAAAAAGAGTGCAAAGTTGTTCAAGAAGACGCCCGAGACCCCGGTTGTCAAGGAAGCAATCATCAAAATC
The DNA here is from genome assembly GCA_016218965.1 of Deltaproteobacteria bacterium. GTDB lineage: Bacteria > Myxococcota > SpSt-1050 > SpSt-1050 > JACRCP01 > JACRCP01. Next base: position 19,845 of record JACRCP010000232.1, read on the forward strand.
GGCGACACGGCCAAAGACGCGAAGAGGCTTCTCAGCCACTGCAAGTGATGCCCCTCCGGAGAGGGGACCGATCTACAGCTCTTCACCCCTCTCCCATCCCCTGAAAAGCGATGATGCACGACCCCTCGGCGGCAAACCGTTTCACGAGCCGGTTCAACGCGTGGTTTCTTGACGCCGTCGAAGAGATCATGCACCGGATGTACGGCGCTGACAAACAGCGGCTGTTTCGCGATCTGTCGGGCACGGTCGTCGAGATCGGACCGGGCGCCGGGGCCAACATGCGGTACTACCCCCGGGGCCAGGTAGTGATCGCCGTCGAGCCCAA
>JACRCP010000233.1 GCA_016218965.1 Deltaproteobacteria bacterium
CAGCGACCCGCCACCGCTCCCGGGCTTGACCGAGATGACGAGCAGTTCGGGCGGGTTGACCGTCGAGAAGCGGTAGTTGGAGTCGCTCTGCAGGTGGCCCATCAGCGGATCAGCGGCGGGGTTGTCGAAGACCGCGCGTGCGCTCCGCACCGCCGTGGTGAGTGTTCCCACTACGTCTCGGCTGTAACCGAACGGTGCCGTCGCCGTGAACGTCACCGCGGCGCCGTTACAGGTCTTGGTCCCGCTAATCACGGCGCTGGGCGCCACCGGGTCGGTCGAGTCGAACGCGACGCCGGAGGTCTCCCACGTGATGGAAGGGCAGTCCACGTCCTCCGAAAAAACCGCCGTGATCGTACCCTGGTCGAACGCGACGCCCTGCGCCCCGGCACCGGCCGTGTCGGTCCTGATCCCGGGCGTCACGGACTTCACGTACAGATCGGGGATGGTCTCGACCGCGAGGTCGTAGGTCTGCATCGTTGTGAGCTGGCCCCCCTGTACCGTGGCCCGGTCGGAACGCAGTTTGTCGAGAGGGGGCGGCGTACCGCCCACAAATGTCACCCTCACCTTGGTCCCGAACTGCCAGTTGGCCGACGGCGTGAACGTGGCCAGGTTGTCCTTGCCGGAGAGGTCCGCGTTGTTGTCCCCCTCGGCTGCGTTCCACAAAAGCGCCCCTGCGACTGCGGCGGGCACGGCGCCCGTCACGTCCTCCACGAGAATGTCGAGTCCCAGTTGTTCAACGTCGCGCCGGACACCCTCGGAGAACGTCACCACGATTGTGTCCTTTGTCGTCCCGGCGTTGTTACCGCTCACCAGCGACCCGCCACCGCTCCCGGGCTTGACCGAGATGACGAGCAGTTCGGGCGGGTTGACCGTCGAGAAGCGGTAGTTGAGCGCAGACTGGATGTGACCCATTAGCGGATCAGCGGCGGGGTTGTCGAAGACCGAGCGCGCGCTCCGCACCGCCGTGGTGAGTGTTCCCACTACGTCCCGGCTATAACCGAACGGTGCCTCTGCCGTGAACGTCACGGTGGCGCCGTTACAGGTCTTGGTCCCGCCGATCACGGCACTCGGCGCCACCGGGTCGGTCGAGTCGAACGAGACACCGGAGGTTTCCCACGTGATGGAGGCGCAGTCCACGTCCTCCGAAAAAACCGCCGTGATCGTACCCTGGTCGAACGCGACGCCCTGCACCCCGGCACCGGCGGTATCGGTGGGGTCCCCGGGAATGAATGAGACGACCGACAACGCAGGCAATTCTTCGACCTTGAATATGAAGACGTAGTCGCCTTTGGCGCACGTGTAGCCAGTCGTGGGATTGCAGGCGGTGAGCTGTCCGCCGCGCGCGGTGGCCCGGTCGCTCACGATCCCGGTGAGGTCCGGGGCGTTTTTCGCAACAAGCGTGAGACGGACGACAGTTCCATACCCCGGCTGCGCCGACGGTGTTATTTTCAGGAGCGCGTCGGTCCCGATGAGGGCGCTTGTCGACGGCGCATCGGTTGCCGCATTCCCCTGCCCGTCGAGGTACTCGACCGCGGCTGCGATCGCCGTACCGGCGCCGGAAATCGGATCGGCCGCGCCGGTCACGTCCTCAAACTTGACGTTGGCGCCGAGGACCGCCGAGGATTGCTTCACCCCCTCGGTGAATCGGACTAGGACGGCGTCGGGTTTCCCTCCGCCGGCGTCGCGCGGCATGGGCGATTTGCCGCTGGCGGTGTCGACCGAGACAATCCCGAGGCCGGGCGGGTCCACGGTCGTGAAGACTGCATCGATGTCGCCCGGCAGGTGCCCGCCGCTCGTGTCGGTGGAGTCCACCTTGGTCAGACCGGCGCCGAGGTGGATGCGGTACGTGGCCGAGTACCTCAGCTTCGCCGCAGGCTTGAAGGTGAGCGTTTTGGACTTGGAGTCCCAAGTGATGCTCCCGGCAATGGTCTTCCACCCGCCCCCGGCCTGCTCCTGGACCGAGAAGCTCTTCTCGTCCTTGAACCCGGCCTCCTGGACCTCCTCGGAGAAGACCACCGAGACCTGCGCCTCGAGCGGCACGTTCTGCTGGCTCGGCCCCGGGCTCATGTAGACGACCCGGAGCGGCCGGTCGACCGCGACGGTGAACGGGCTGTCGTTGCAGCCCACGACGGCCGTCGCGGACAAGGCGAGGAACAGGGCGGGGAGAATGAAGCTCTTTCCGATGCGCATCATGGTCGGCACCTCGTGATGAGTCGTGGCAATGGCGGTCCCGCTCGTGCGTTTCATGGCTGCATCCATGGCTCATAGGACGAACCGGTACCCGGCGTAGAGGTGGGTCCCGCCGAGGTCGCCGGCGTCCATATTCTGCGGCAGGCCGTAGTCGGTCCTGACGCTCTGGTACCTGACCTCGCAGAGGATTCGCCCGATCCAGATGTCGAACTCGGCGCCCGCCCCCCCGTACCACCCGAGGGCGGTGCCGCTTGTATACGTGTTGCCGCCGAACATGAACCCCGAGGCGCGCGACACCACCATCGCAAACCCGCCGCTTACAAAAACGTTGAACGGTGTCTTGTCGAGGCCCGGTATCGGCAACTCATAGGCCGGGCCGATGAAAATCGGAATATTGTTCATGTAGTAGGTATAGTCGTAGACGCCGATCCCGGGATCGATCCCCTTCCCCGAGCCGTACATCGAGTACCACCCCGTCTCGACGCCGAGGGAGATCCGGTTCTCGTGCACGGGGAGGATGTACCGGAGATCGACGGTCACAGCGACCGTGCTGCTCACCCTGTTGGTCGGGAACAACGTGTCGATCTTGAGCGCCGAGCTGAAATATTTTTGCGCCCGTTTCTTCTCTGCGGGCGCCGGCGCCGCCTTTTCCACCGCGGCCGCGTCACCGCCCTCGCGCCGGGCGGTGATCACCCTGTCAGCCGTCCCGGCCTTTGGCGTGAGCGGCAACAGCGGCGGGACGATCGCGACCTCCGGCGCGGCGGCGAGGACCGGATCTTTTGCAGTGGCCTTTGTCACGCGCGCGAGAACACCCGGCGCCTTTCCGTCCGGAGGCGCGACAGTATATTCGTGCTCGCCCTCGGGGACCGCGATCTGGAACGTGCGCTCCTGCGTGACCCACGCCCCGGCCCGGCCGGGCACCTCAACGGCGACGCCCTTCTTATTCGGCTCGGGGATCATCTCGGCCTTGTTCGCCGATACGAACGCCGAATCGCGGGTGATGGTGACCGCGAATGCCGCCTTTCCCTTTGCGTCCGCATCGACGATCCCGCGGACGCCGATGTTGAGCACCGCCGGGCCGGTGACCTCGAATCGGAGCGGCGTATCCGCGTCGGCGATGAAGTAGCTCTGCTCCCTGCCCTTGTCCTTGAACACGGCCTCCGGCGGCTTCTTCACGTAGCTCACCTCGCCCGGCTCGGCCGGCGTCGTCGGCCCGGCGTATGGTGTGGAGGCAGGCAGCGCCGACAGTAGGAGTAGGATGTATACCAAGAATGGTCCGGTCCTACTGCGAGTAACTTTAGGTCTTTTCGGGTCGGATTGCATGGCTCGTACCTCGTCTGCTGTGCCTGGAGCTACGGGACGCCATGCATGTATAGAAGAACAAGGTGGGGAAAAAGATACAAGAATAGATGACACCATGAAAAGCAGCCGGCTTCAGAAAAGCGGTGCGTCACTTCTCCGGCTTGAAGTTCGCGAGAAAGATGAAGTCCGAGAGTTGCTTAATCCCGCCCTTCCGCCCGCCCGCTGACGAAACTGCGCGGTACCAGACCGCGAGATCCTCGTCGTCGTAGTCGGTGACCTGGACCATCATGAGCCACTCGTCGCCGGGGTTTATCCCCTCGACCGCGCCGTCGACTGGCTCGAAGAGGCCTATAAACACCTTCTCCTCGAGCTCGCGCGGGGCGGCGTACTGCTGCGTCTCCTGCGGGACGTACTTCACGAGCCGCTTCCCGTCCGCCTCGCGCACGGAATCGATGGTGACGTCGAGAACGTACAGCTCACCGCGCACCGGCGGACGCTGAGCCGCCTGCCACTCGTGCCGATCCTTCTCCCATGAAGGATCCTTTGCCGGCGGCTGGTCGTCGCCGCTCAGCTCCCGGCGGAAGCTCGCGCGGAAGACGTGGACGCTCATCTGTCTTGTCTCGGTGATCGGTTCACCGGTCGAATTGATGTGCCGGTACCCCACCACCATCGCACGGCGGTCGACGGCAACCACCTCGACGAAGATCGCCCACCGGCTTCCTGTGAGGGGATGCTGTCCGGGGCCCGACTCGGGGGAGAACACCCCCTTGAATATCCTTTCGTCAAGCTCGCGAACCGCGCCGCGCTGCTGCATGTACACAGGCTGGTAGCGGACAAAGATCTTTGTCTCCTCACGCCGGATTTCCTCGACGTCGACGTGGAAGACCCATCTCTCGCCCATCACCGGAAACCATGATCTCACGACGCCCTCCTTTTCTTTCTCATTCCATTTTATCATAGAGGTCGTCGAACTGCTTCTCGATGACCGGAATCACGTCCACCACCCCGGCGCCTTCCAGCGGATGACCAGCTCGGCGACGAGTCCGGCGATAAGCAGTATGCTGAACCGGCGGTTGTGGTGAAACGCGAACGCCACGTACCAGAGCGGCCAGACGCCGGCGGGGAGCTCCTTTGGCGGCCCGGCAGGTCTCTTCTGCCTGTAGACGACCACGCACCATCGGTAAATGTTGAGGGCGAAGACGACCAGGAGCACCGCTGGGGTGAAGTACCGCGCCGCCACGAGGTACACGACCGAGACGTACATCAGCGCCATGACGACGACGTTGGTCCAGCGGGCCGCGGGCTCGCCCAGAATCACCGGGAGCGTGCGCACCCCCAAGGCCCGATCGGCCTCGAGCTTGTCGATGTGCTTGCCGAACAGGACGGAGGTGGCGCCCAGGGCGAACGGGAGAGAGGCGATGCTCACGTTCCAGTCCCAACGGCCGGTGACAATGAAGTAGGTGCCGCCGGTCATGCACGGCCCCCAGACCGCCAGCACCGCGAGCTCGCCCATCCCGATGCACTTGAGCGGCCAGGTGTAGAAGATCACGAAGAAGGCGCCAATGGCCAGGAGGATGAGCGCCGTCGGGCCGCGTACCCATACGAGGTACGCCCCGCAGGCGAGCGCCGCGAGGCCGGTCAGGGCCGCATAGAGGAGGATGTCCTTTTTTATCATCAGCCCGTGCTCGAGCGGCTGGGGGCCGTACTGCGTGCGGAAGTAGTTCCCCTTGTCGATACCGCGGACGTGGTCAATGAGGTCGTTTAAAAGGTTGTTGGTGGCGTGGGCGAGGCAGAGGCCGATCGTGCAGACGGCCCAGAGGACACCGTCAAACCCGCCGTCGCGGTGCGCGAGGATTCCGGCGACGGCGGCGGAGAAGAAGGTCAGGATGAGGACGGCCGCCCGGGTGGCGATGAGCCATCGCGCGACGGGGTCAAGACCGTCCCACTCGGCCTTCTCGATGCGCGGGATGATGTAAAGGGCCCGTGCCCACATCCGGACGTTCATGCGCGCTCCTCAGGGTCTCTCGTTCGCGTCGTAATGCGGCTTGAACGTGAGCCATGTGCCGGAGTTCCGCTTTGCGAGCCGGAGGACGTCGTTGCACGAGGCCGTGTCCGCCAGGCGCTGGGCGCGGAAGTAGCTCCGATCGGCCTGTGGGTGCTTGAGCGTCTGAAGGTCGTAGAGGAGTTCCTTCTTGCTCGCCCCCAGCGTGTTGTTCTCGAAGCCGTGATCGACGGGCCCCTGCAGGTGGTCGCGGTCGACGGCGACGACGATGGCGGCGTGGGAGCGGCGTGCCATGGGGCGCCGACAATACCCGCGCGGCGGCCGCAAGGCAACAATCTTTTATTCGCTACTCGATCGCGCAGGGCTTCCGGAGCGAGAGGCGGATCTCGAGCTCATTGGACGGATTGCTAATCCGTCGCTCTTTGCGTATGCTTCGATTGGAGGCAAACAGGGAGGGGCCGGTGGGCCAAGACCGCAATGAAAGTTCCTTCGGCGGACGGTGGAAACAAGGCCGAAGCGGGAACGGGCTCGATGGTACCGGGTTGCACACCTGGTGACGTGTAGTGACAAGTTAACTTTGAACGTCCTGGCCGCCTGGCGACATTCACAGTTGTATTCGGAAGACGATCGACAACGGTGCGAGACATTTAAAACAAGGATGGAGTCATGAAAGGGTTGCTCAAGGCACTGATCAGGTACAATACAAAATGCTTTGTGGAAAGGAGGCCAAACATGAAGGGGAGGTCTGTAGAAAGACAAAACGGCTGGGTCACGAAGTACGGCACGGCTGTTTTCTTCGTGATTCTTGCCGCTTTTCTGACCTCATGCAGCGACGATCCGGGTGATGCTGGCGGCGGGGATGACGCTGGTGTGAATACGGGGGCCGACTCCGGCCCAGACGATGCGGGCGGAGACGACCCCACGCCCGAGGAGCGCAAGGCGGCGGATCGCGGCGGCCGATCGTCGAATACCAGCCAGCAGCTCGTCGCCCTGGCCGACAGCTTCTTCGACTTCGACCCCACCATCGACACGACCAAGACCGCCGAACAGAACGCCGCGGCGATCCAGGCGAACACCTTGACCAACCTCTCTGGATGCGGATCGGTCACGGTCTCCGGTACGACGGTGACGGTATCGATGCCGCCACCAGGCTGCACCTTCGAAAACGGCGTGTCGGCGTCGGGCACAGTGACGTTGACGGTTACCAAAGCGGGATCCACGATCACCGTGGCGATGACGCTGACCGGCATCGTCGTGAACGGCGTCTCTCTCGCCGGCACGGCCTCGTTCGTTACGTCGAACGGCTCGACGTTCACGGTGACCGCCAACCTCACCTCGGATTCGACGACCTACACTTGCGACCTCACGGTCGCCTCGACGACCGGTTCGGCTACCATTACCGGTACTGTCACAGAGACCGATGGCGGGACGAAGACGTCCTGCGCGTTCACGAACGTGATCTGGAAGCAGGGCGACTGCTACCCCAACTCGGGATCGATCAAGATCACGACGGGCCTCGTCACGACGACCGTGAGTTTCACCGCGTCAACGCCCACGACGGGCCAGGTCACCGTGACGTCGGGTCGCAAGACCTACACGACGAGTCTGCCGGCGTATGGCAACTGCCCACCCGCGAAGGACGGCGGTTAGCGCGCCGACGAGTCCGTGACTTCGTACTTGGGTAATTGGGCGACAAGATCAAGGCGGGCGAGGCGCGGCTGCGATTCGACGCGGCGTACACGCACGACTGGACCGGCAACGTCCGCGAGCTCAAGAACGTCGTCTCGGTCGCCATGAACCGCGCCAAGGGCGGCCGGATCGACGCAAGGGACCTTAAGTTCGAATCCGCGGGGCTAAACGAGCGTGTGGCGCACGGCCGGGTCTCAGCTCCGGGGCGGACGATGGAAGAGATAGAGCGGGAAGTGATAGAGGACGCAATCGAGCGCCACGGCGGCGACAAAAGAGCCGCGGCCAATGAGCTTGGGATCGGCCACACGACGATAAAAGACAAACTCCGCGCCTGGGAGCAACGGCGAGTCTCTGGAAAAGAGTAGTTTTTAAGGCCGAAGCAGCACCGATCGCCCGGTCGAACCCGGTTTTCAACATCCGAGATGCTCGTACCTTCGGGAAAAGTCTTTTCCTGACAATCCGAGATGCTCGTGCCTTCGAGAAAAGACTGTTCCTGACGATCGACGGTGCTCCGATCGTCAACTTCAGTCTCGACTTGAAGATCGACGATGCTCTTGCCGTAGAGAATCGTCCAGCATTGAAGACCGATGATGCTTCGGCCGTCAACTTTGATCCTTCCGTAAGAACCCCCTGTTCGCGGACATGCGCGTTGTCAGCGCTCGTGACAACGTGACGGTTCCGCCGTGAGCCAATCGGATCATGGCGGTCAGATTTCCACACCGGCAACCGCTTCCGGGTAGCAAA
>JACRCP010000234.1 GCA_016218965.1 Deltaproteobacteria bacterium
AGACTGACGCGCGAGGTGCGAGCAGCGCGAGGCGCGACGAGGGCGCATACCTGGCAGGTATGTAACGGAGGAGCAACGACGCGATGCGACGCAGATCGTGCGGTCAGGCGACGGGAGCGGAACGGTCACAGTAGAGCTAGTTCGGTCTGTCGGAAAGCGCACGGGGACCGATGGAAGAAAACAAAAAAGAACTGATCGGGCGGATACTTGTTCAGCGCTTCGGCGTGCTCGAATGGAACGTGATCTTCGCGCTCGACCGCCAGAAAAACGAGAAACTCCGTCTTTGTTCGATGCTCCTCAAGAGCAAAAACGCTCCGGAGGAGATGCTCGCCAAGGCGCTGGCGTTCCAACAGGGCGTCGAGGCGATCGTGCTGTCCAAGACGAAGTTCCTTCTGTCGAGCCTGACGTTCGTGCCCGAGGAAGTCGCCCGTCAGGAGACCGTCCTTCCCGTCGGCGTGGTGGGGTCGATCCTCGTGCTTGCGGTGGCCGATCCCGGGAAGAAGGAGGTCTTCGAACAGATCGAACGGACCTCCGGCAAGAAGGTGGCGCCTCACGTTGCCGTCGAGGTGACGCTCAAGGAAACCATCGAAAAGGCATACCACCTCCGCGGCATCGTCGGCGGCGGGTTGTTCTCGGGGGCGACCCACGTTGCGGTGCCGGGCACCGACCCGCACCTCGAGATCCTTTCGGAGACCGCCCTTCCTGCCGGAATCCCCGTGCCGAAAGACGACATGAAGGTCGTCAGCACGGCCGAAGACATCGAGAACATCGTGGCCGGGAGGGGAGTGGGCGGCGGGATGGCCGCGCCGCCGCCGAAACCCGTTCCGATGCCGGTCCCGGACGAGGTCGAAGACGAGGAGGAAGTTCCGGAGAAGCCCCAGCGGGCCAAACCCGCTTCCGCGGCCGTGCCGAAGGCAGTCACCCAGCCGAAGTTCAAGTTGAACGTGAAGATCTCCGACCCCGCCTTGGACGGGATCAAGCTGCCGCCGCGCACGAACCCCGCGGGCGTCAAGTGGATGGGGCTCGCCGCAGCCGCCCTGGCCGTGCTTGTCGCTGCCGGGATCTGGATGAAGTTTGGGGCCCCCGCGCCGGGCCCGGGCGAACAGCCCGCCGGCCAACACGATATTGCGTCCTCGGCGGGGGCCCAGGCAGATCCCGCCGCGGTTGGCGTCCTCAAAGGCAAGGTGCTCGACGCGGCGGGGAATCCGATCCGCGGGGCGTCCGCAAGGGTGAGGACCGCCCCTCACCTTGCCGAGGTTTTCGTCGACCAGAACGGGGCATTCGTCGTGAGAGGCCTCGTGCCGGGCGGACACAGGGTGCAGGCGACGCTGCCCGAGGGCGTCCGGGGGAAGGGACTTTCAGCCATCGTGCCGATCGCGATTGTCAACGTCGCGAAAACCGGCGATACGCCGGCGTTGATCGGCGGCAGCGAGGGCAAGGGGATCATAGAGGGCACGGTGGTCCGCAAGAAGAAGCCGGTGGCCGGCGCCGACATCACGTTGTTCTTTTTCTTTGCCGAAGGCAAGAGCGAGGAGGTGCTGGCGCTCAAGTCGGGCGACGAAGGCGACTTCGCCATTTTCGGGACCCCTCCCGGGAAGTACGTCCTCGAGGTCCGCACGACCGAAGGCGACCGCACTGCCCGCGAGATCACGGTGGCGCCCGGCAGCCGCTGGCGGCAGGAACTGCCAATGACGGGCGCCGGACCGATCCAGGAGGAGACGCCCGTCGCCGCCGTCAAGACGGACGAAGGCGGACCGATGCTGGGTTCGATCACGGGCACCGTGGCCGATGGCGACGGGACCGGGCTCCCCGGCGTGCCCGTGCGGGCGATCCAGGCCGGCAAGAGGGGCGACGACGACACGCTCGGCGCCATTACCGACAGCAACGGGGGGTTCGCGATCGAGAGCCTTCCCGTGGGAGTGTACACGGTCGAGGCGCGAGCGCCGGACGCCCCCCCGGTCATGCAGCGCGCGATCCGCGTGCGGGCGGGTACGCCGGTCAAGGTGCGTCTCGTCGCGGGCACCGGGGTGACGCTCAAGCTCAGGCTCTACGACTTGAAGGGGCGGGTCATGACTGGCGGCCACCTGGTCGTGAAACGCGAGGGGAGCATCGAGTCGGCGTACGAAGGGCAGGGCGATTTCGAGGGGACCAATGTTCTTTCCGGTCTGGCGCCGGGCCGCTACCGCGTCCACTACCAGGGCCTTTCGACGCTGGACAAGAGGGTGACGTGGGCGGTCACGCTCTCGAAAAACCGCAACCAGGCGATTGACCTCTCGACGACCACCGGACAACAGGAGTAAGGCCCGATGTTCGAGTTCCTTCTTGATGAACGCGAGCGCGCCTTCCGGGATTCGGCGCGGGCGTTTGTGAAAGACCATGTGTCCCCGGATCTCATCCGCGAGATGGATGCGGACAAGGTGACCTATCCGCGCGAGTACGTGCGCGCCCTCGGCCGGGCGGGCCTTCTGGGGTGCCGTTTTTCCGAGGAGTGGGGCGGGCGCGGCCTCAACTGGGTGGCCGAGATGGCGGCCCTCGAGGAAATCGGGGTCCTGGGCGCCGCCCTAGGGTGCGCCTTCGCCATGCCCAGCATCGTGGGCGAGGCGCTCAGCCGGTTTGGGTCGGACGCGCAGCGCCGGAAGTACTTGAGGCCGATCCTCGAGGGGCGTCTCGTCTCTGCCGAGGGCCTCACCGAGCCGCGCGGCGGATCGGACTTCTTCGGCGCCGTCACCACCGCGGTCAAGGACGGGCCGCACTACGTCCTGAACGGCGCCAAGCGGTTCGTCGTGGGCGCCGAGGGGGCCGACCTGTTCCTGATCTACGCCAAGACCGACCCGGCCGCGCCCCCGCACTCGTCGCTTTCGCTCTTTATAGTCGAGCGCGACATGGGCGTTGAGGTGAAACACCTGTACGGCCTGATGGGCGCGCGCGGCGGCGGCACCGGCCGCGTGGTCTTCAAGGACGTCCGCGTTCCCGAGGACAACATCGTCGGGGCGGAGGGGGCGGGCGGCCTGATCTTCAACTTCATGATGGTCCCCGAGAGGCTGACGTCGGCGGGGGGGGCGCTCGGGGCCGCGCGGGCCGCGCTGGACGTCGCGGCGCGGTACTCGATGAAACGAAAGGCGTTCGGCAAGTTCATACGCGAGTTCGAGGGAGTGAGCTTCCGTGTTGCAGACTCGATCGCCGCGCTCGATGCCGCCCGCTCTCTCGCCTACACCGCCTGCCGCGCGCAGGATTCCGGGCTGGACTCCCGGCGGCTGGTCTCGGAGGCCAAGAAGGTCTGCACCGAGTCGGCGTGGGAGGTCATCAACCACGCGATGCAGGTGTTGGGCGGGATCGGTTATACCTCGGTCTTTCCGATCGAGCGCCTTCTCCGCGACGCCCGTCTAATGATGATCTGGACCGGCTCAAACGAGATCATGAATCTCCTCATCCAGCACGAGTACTACAAGGAGGTCGGAAAAAGGCCGGCCGGCGCCCGCGACATCGAGGGCGACGCCATCACGCCGGCCGAGGAGGAGAAGGTATTCGAATGATCAATGTCCAAACGGCTGCCATCTGCCTGGCGACCGCATCATTGTTTTGGGGAACGGGGATCGCAACGGCTGAAAGCACGGAGGGGAAAAAAATGAACGCAGGCGACATGGTGAAGAACATCGCGTGGCTGGGGCACGACGCCTTCAGGGTGACGGCAGCGGGGAAGGTCATCTACATCGACCCGTACGAGCTCAAGGGCGCCGTCCCTGCCGACATCATCCTCGTCACTCACGATCACTACGACCACTGCGTGCCGGAAGACGTTGCGAAGATAGTCAAGGGCGACACGACCATCGTCACCGATGCGGCCAGCGCCAAAAAACTCAAGGGCAGCGTGAAGGTCGTAAAACCCGGCGACAAGGTCACCGTCGGAGGCGTCGCCATCGAGGCCGTCCCCGCCTACAACACCAACAAGAAGTACCACCCGAAGGCCGACGGCAAATTGGGTTTCATTTTCACGGTGGACGGGGTGCGGATCTACCACGCCGGCGACACCGACTTCATCCCCGAGATGAAGAAGATGAAGGCCGACATCGCCCTGCTCCCGGTGTCCGGGACGTACGTAATGACCCCTCCCGAGGCAGTCGAGGCGGCGCTGGCCATCAAACCCGCAATCGCCATCCCCATGCACTACGGCGCCATAGTCGGCTCCGACGCCGACGCCCGCGCGTTCAAGGAATCGCTCGCGGGAAAGATCGAGGTCATCATCCTCCCCAAGAGCAACTGACGACCGGCCTACTTCAGCACCATCTTCATGGTGAAGTAGCCTATGATTCCGGCGCAGATCGCCAGCTTGGCGACCATTCCTGCCAGATAGCCCAGAAAGGCGCCCAGGCCTGCCTTGAACGCCTCGGCGCGCGTCCGCCCGCGGATCAACTCCCCCGCGATGGCGCCGACGAACGGTCCGATGAAAAGCCCTATGGGGAAGAGGATGATTCCCCCTACGATCAATCCAACAACGACGCCCACGAGCCCGGCCCAGGACGCGCCGAACGCCTTGGCACCGATCATGTTGAGCACGTTGTCCACGAACGATCCGGCGAGCGCAATAACACCCAGGACGACGACGGACATGACCGAAAAGGTCGTGAACCCGCCGTGAATGGCGTGCGCGAGCACCCCGCCGAACACCAAGAGCGGGCCCGGGAGCACGGGCACGAAGACGAAAACCACCCCGGCGGCGAAGCAGAGGACGGAGACGACCCAGAAGACGATATCCAGCGTCATCGGTGGGACCCTTCGTGGTCGCGTGTGCGTCCGCCAAACGACGCGGCGGCGGTCAGACATGCGACCAGGGAATATCCGAGCGCGATCTGCCAGACGGTGTCGTTTCCGAGCCGCCACGCGAGATACACGTCGCCGGACGGCGTGACCGAGTGAATGACCCCGAAGACGGTGAAAACGGCGCACACGCCAAGGTAGGCGGCCGCCGTCCTGAGTTTGCCGTCAATCAGGTCCGCGAGAAAGCCGCCCCAGAGCATCGCCGTGAGGATGAACCCGTGTCCGACGACGCGGAGCGTGTTGTGTTCGGCGCCGATGGACACCGGGAGCTTCCAGGCCGGGTCGAGCCTGCCGATCAGGCCGTCCATGTGGACGAGCACCAGGTAGCCCACCACCGGGACGGTTGCGAACGCGACCGCCGGCGCGTGCCGCCGGGGCGATTCGACAAATGCCTGCGAAACGATCTCGATCCCCACGAACATGAGAATCGGAGTGATCGCCGCTTCCGGAATGGCCTCGACGACAAACGACATGATCCCCAATGCCCCGCCGATCCCGATGAACAGGCCCGTTGCCAGCGTGTACGCCGCCCGGCCGCCCATCGCCTTGTATGCGGGGTGGCCGATGTACGGCGTGGACTGCGCGACGCCGCCGAAGAGCGCGGCGACGACGGTGGCGAGGGCCTCGGTGAGCAGAATGTCGCGCGTACGGTATTCGTCGCCGGCGACGCGCGCGCTCTCGGTCACGTTGATCCCGCCGACGATGGTGAGGAGCGCGAATGGAAACGCGATCGGGAGGTAGTTCAGGGCCTTCCCGAGCCCGTCGATGAACCCGAGCGTGGGTATCGGCGGGGCGGGGTGGAATTCGAGCTTCGGGGCGACCGCCTTTGCACCAAGCAGATCGAACGAGCCCATGAGGTAGTAGATGAGGCACCCCGCGGCGACCGCGAAGAACGCCCCCGGGATGCCCAACGGAAGCCTGCGGCCGGCGATGATGGCGTAAAGGATGATCCCGAGAGACACCAGGCCGACTACCGGAGACGAGAAGATCTTCATGACCGGGAAGAACGCCAGGAGCGCAATGCCGATCCCCGCGAGCGATCCCAAAAGCCCCGCCTGCGGGACGTGCCTCCGCACCCAGTCGCCGAAGAACGAGAAGACGACCTTGAACACGCCGATGAGCAAGAGCGTCGCCATGCCGACCTGCCATGTGAGCATCGGGTCTTTCGTCTCGACGTACACCGGGCCCAGCACCGCGAACGCGACGCCGATGGTCGACGGCGTGTCAAGCCCCAGCGGCATCGCAGTGACGTCCGTCTTTCCCGTCTTTTTGGCGAGCCTGAATGCCATCCAGGTGTAGACCGCGTCGCCGAAGAGCACGCCCAGCGCGGTTCCCGGGATCATCAGCTTGAGGACCATCGCGGCCGGGTACCCGAACACGCCCACGAGGATGCCCGTGAGGATGACGAGGTTGGTCACGTTGTCGAGCATCAGGCCGAAGAAGGCGTTGAGATCGCCCCACTGGGCCCAGCGATACTTGTTCTCCAACATGGAAGCTCCTTGCCGCGATCAACACATATACCGATCCGCCCGACGGATCAACCGCGCCCCGGCACGACTCACCGGCTCAGATACGAGAGGAATCTCGCGAACGCCGCGATGCCGCCTTCGACTTTTGCGCGGCCCGTGGTCGCCGCCGTCAGCGGGTTCAGTTCGCCGGTGATGAGACGCTTGAAATCGCCCTCCGTCGTCTTGAGCGTGAGGTCGGCGCTCGGGCGGCCGTCGGTCGACACTTCGCCTACGCCACGGCGGATGAGGAACGTGCAGCCGCGGTCCGAGTCCGAAAACTCGAAACGGATCGCCATTGTCACGTCGGCCGTCCGCTCGGGCCGCAGGCGCTCGGGGAACGAGCCGATGATGACCTCGATTGGGACGTTCTTGATGGTGTCGAACGTGATCGCGGGCCGCGGCGCCGCACGAGACGCGCCCTCGAGCTCCATCGCGCTCGTCAGAAGGTACGAACGGGCGTTCGCGTTGGCCTCTTTTTCGCCCATCTTTCGCAGGGCTGCGGCCTTGCCTCGCGCCGCCGCCTGATCTGCGGGGTCCAGGGCGAGCAACACGTCCGCGAGCTCGGCCGTCCACTGGAGATCACCGCGGGCGATCGCCGATTCGATTTCGCGCGCGATATTCTCCCGGCCGCCCAGGAGCGGCGCGAGACGGACCGCGCGCGCTTTCGGGTGGAGCGGTTCGAGGTTCGTCGGGTTTCCGTCGAACCAGCCGAGGTACCCGTCGTAGATGCCGCGCACAGACCACGAAACCTTGCCGTAGAGTTCCCGGAGCCACGGGTGGGTGCGGAGGTGCGGCGGGAGGACTATCGCGGCGGCCATGTCGTCCGGTCCTATGCCCTCGTTGGCCATCCTGATGACCGAGTCGTGGACAAACGCGATCGCGTCGCGGTAGGCGGTCAGGGTTTCCCTGATCTTCTCCGTGCCGGAAAGCGGCCACGCGTGGCTGGGGACGAGGTGTTCGGCGTCCAGGGCGCGCATGCGGTCCAACGACGCGATCCACCCGCGCACCGGTCTCGGCGGCACTCCCCGTGTCGAGTACAGGTTGGGGAAAGCCGCGTAGACATCATCGCCGGGGAAGAGGATCTTTTTTTCGGGCAGCCACACGAAGATATGGTCGTGCGTCTCGCCCGGGGCCGCGAAAACCTCGAATCGAACTCCGCCGATTGCAAATGCCGCCTTGTCGTCGAAGGTGTTCGTCGGATAGAGGAGCGGCGGGACGGGTCCTCGGTCGAGCCGGATGGACGGCCCGATGGCGTTGGAAATCCGCGCCTCGGGCGGGAGCGTCTCTCCGAACTGCCGCGCACCGCGTGTACGGAGCGCCGGCCCGAGGCTTGCGAACTGATCGTTCATTTCCTGTCTGGCGCGGGCGTGGGCCCAGATGGGCGCCCCAGCCTCGTGAAAGACGCTTGCGCCCAGGATATGGTCGGGGTGCGTGTGCGTGTAGATGATCGCCTTGACCGGGCCGGGCGCGAGGCGGTCGAACTCGCGCCGGATCTCGGCGGCCGCCTCGACGCTCTCGGTCGTGTCGACGACCACCTTGCCGCCGTCGACGGCCACCATGATGCTGTTCGCGAGCGCGTATCCGATGGCCACGTGGACGCCGTCGGTGACCTTTTCCACCCTCTTCCCGAGCTTCGCCTGCTGTGCGACGAGCGCCTCGGGCCCCGGGACGGGAATGGCGACGGGGGCCTTCGATTCACACGACAGGGCCGCACATGCGGCGGCGAGCGGGACGAAGAGGTTCTTTCTTTTGCTCATGGAAATCCTCGTCGTGGACAGTATCGGCGCACGGGGCTACAATCCGGGATGATGTTACCGGGAGGGAGGGTGAAATGGCAAGGATGGGTCTTTGTCTTCCGGTCCTCGCGTTGATAGGCGCGTGCTCGTCCGGTGCCCGCGAGGTTATCGAGGACGTGTCGTCCCCGCCGTTTGATGGCGGGGAAACGGACGGTAGAATCGTCGACGGCGGGAGTGCGGACGGGGGCACGGCGGATGCCGGCCCGGGCGACGTCTGGACCCCGCGCGACTCGGGGCATTTCGAACCTCTCGGGTGTCCGGAAGAGCAGGGGACGCAGAAGACGCTCCGCGAGAAGGCGGAGTATTTCGACACGGTGGGACAGAAGTGGCACGTCCCGCAGGGGCAGCCGCTCTGGTTCTCGGTGCAACTCAAGGAAGACCTTGAAACGTTCGACAGGATCGACCTGAGCGACAACGTTGGGACATGGACCTCTTTGTACGCCGCGTCGCAGGCGTTCCGTTACGCCGTCACGAAAAGCCCCGAGTCGCTCGACAACCTCCGGCGCGTGGTGAAGGGCCTGCGCGACATGGAACGGATCACGGGCGTGCGCGGGTTGCTCACGCGCGCGTACATCAACCCGGCGCTTCCCGGGTTCCCCTCCGCCGAGCAGCTCAAGGCCAACTATCCGGACTGCGACCTCTCGGTGAAACACTGCAAGCGGTACAACGAGGTCAACGAAGGCGAGTTTGCCGGCTGGTGGTTCAAGAACGACGTTTCAAAGGACGAGTACGCCGCGCACATGTTCGCCTACGCGGTGATCTGGGAGATCGTGGACGACACGGAGGTGAGGCGGCTCGTCGCGGAGAGCGTCACGGCCATCGGCGACCACCTGGTCGACAACGAGCTCTGGATCACCGACATGGACGGGAGGGTCACGACATTCGGTCACATGAATGCGATGGGCTTCGACGACTACTCGGGGTTCAACGCGGTGCTTTCACTTTCGTGGCTCAAACTCGCGGCGGTCGTCGGGGGGGAAAAGTACGACGACTACTACAAGATCTGCCTGCTCCAGCAGAACGGCCGCCGGGACTGCGTCCACGACGAGGAGCCGATGCCGTACACGTACTACCTGGACACGATCGGGCTGAACCTGAAGTGCAAGACCAACTGGAACAACCACAACATGGCCCAGCTCTCGATGTACCACCTCTTGCGGTTCGAGGACGACGCGGTCTTGCTGGCGGACTACCGCAAGGCCCTGCGCGACCAGATGTGGGAGCCCGACGACCCGTATCCGATGCGCGACCAGCAGAAGACTCTGTACTCGTTCTTCTATTTCGTCAACAAGGACCCCGCCGACCCGTGGCCCGATGAAGCCGCCCGCCAGGCCATGTGCACCATGAAGACCTTCCCCGAGCACAAGGCGCACTACGCGGTGGACAACTTCGCCAAGTACACTCAGGTCTGCCTCGACCGGAGCGACGAGCCGCTCACCGACGTCGTCATCCCGGTCTACGAGCGCGGCATGGACAACTGCGTCTGGCTCAACAACCCGTACCGGATGGAAAAGGAGGACGCCTACCCGCAGATCGTCGAATCGCCCGAGGACTACCTGCTTGCGTACTGGATGGGGAGGTTTTTCGGCTTCATCACGGAGGAGATGTGATCGAAGCGCATGAGGTTGGCTGCCTCGCGGTCTTTCGCGGGCTCGTGCGGGTGCCGCCGATTTGGCATTGGGTCGGATGTAGGGTCGGCCGGAGCGCCGCATCGCGGCGCGGAGTCCGACCGTGCGACGTTGCGACGGCCCCCAAAAACAACAACATGGTCTTGCGATGACAGACGTCGACGAGAAACCGGTCCGAAAACGCCATCACCTGCCGCGCGAATGTTATCAGGGCGGTGACACTTTCTTCATCACGGTATGCACAGCCGAACGGCAGACCATTCTCACGACGGAGCCGTTGTGCGGTGTGCTTGTGTCATTCCTCGAGACGCTGAAGGACACCAACGACGGCCCGGTGCACGCGTACGTCGTGATGCCGGATCATCTCCACGTTCTCTTGAGCGGATCTGATGACGTCATTTCGTGGATGCGCTGGTTCAAGGCGCGGGTGACCTTTCACGCGAAAAAGAAAGGCTGTGCGGGGGAGATCTGGCAAAGGGGTTTCTACGACGAGGGCGTGAGAAAGATCGAGAAGTCGAGAGAGATTCTGCGATACATGTCCGACAATCCCGTCGAGGCGGGACTGGTCGAGCGTCCCGGCGAATGGCCGCACAAGTGGGGGTGTTGACCCAAAATGTCGCCGAATTTGATCGCAGGGTCGGCCGTAGGGACGGCCGTAGGGACGGCCGTAGGGTCGGCCGTAGGGTCGGCTGAAGCGAAGCGGAATCCGACCGCGTGGAGAGTCTGTCCGGCCGTCCGCGCCCGGTGTCCCCGAAAAAAACGGCGGCAGTCGCCAGACGTGTATGATAACATGTGCGCATCGGTGGCTCCGGAGGGAGGGAATCGGATGTCCAGGCAGCTCGGTGCACTTGCTTTCGCGGCGACGTTGGTCCTTTTCGTCAACACTGCCGGAGCCGGAGACGCCATTGCCTTCAGAGTGAGATCGCCCGCGGTGGCACGGGCCGCGCCGGACGCCAAGGCAAAGGAGTGCGGAAAACTTGCCGTCGGGGCGAAAGTGGATGCGTCGCTTGTCGCGGGCGCATGGTACGGCTTCGCCGTGGCGGGCGACGCGGAACGGACGTGTTGGATCCCGGCGAACGCACTCGAACCTGTCAAAACACGGGGATTGCCTCTCCTGCTCGTGCCGCTCGCCGTCGAAGCGGGATGTGCTGTCGTGAAGTGGGTCGTCGATCTTTTCTCGGGCGGCAACGAAAAGGCCAAACCCGTCAAGGTGGAACCCGGGGCGCTCTCGATGGTCCAGGAACTCAGGCAGGTCCCGCAGGCCGATCAGGGGATCTGGCAGGCGGGCGCGCCTTCGACCGCGACGACCTCTCTGACCGTCGAAGTCTGGGTGCAGAAGGCCGATGGGGCTTTCGTCCCGAGCGGCGGAGCGCTCAGGCTCGGCGACGAGTACGAGATCCACGCGCGGTGCAGCCGGGACTGTTACGTCCGCGTCACGTGCGAGACCCCTGGCGCCGGCGCCGTCTGCCAGTACAGCCCGAGCCGGAGCGCCGGGTTTGACGTGTCGCCGCGGATCGCCGCGGGTGAGGACGCGTGGCCGAAGCTCCTGCCGCCGGGGGTGCGTTTCAAGGTTTCCGAGCCGGTCATGCCCGAGGACGTCATCCGCGTGGAGGCCGTCGCGGCGGACGCGGGCGTCCCGTTCCGGTACGTCGCCGGCAATGACAAAGGCGAGGGTTGCGTGGCGGGCACTGCCTCTGCAACGGCGGGGGAGGTCGGGATGTGCGACAAGCCCGGCGCGGGCGCCACCCGGACGTCCTGCGGCTACAGGGGCGGTGGGTTCTCGGTGACGGCCGCGGGCATGCAGAACCCGGTCCCGGACGTGGTGAGTTTGTACGTGCTCAAGACGATCAGGTGAAGAACGTGTTCGTAATCCGATGACCGGGTTGTCGGCCCCGGAGGGGTCGCGGTCAATAGCCGGCGGTGAAACCGCCGGGGAGGTGCGAGATGAAATCGAAGGTCATCGTTGCTTTCGCCGCCCTTGGACTGGTCGCCGCCGTCGCGTTTGCCCAGAACCGTGGCGGCGGGTTTTCAGGGGGCGGCGTCCAGGCGGTTCCGTACGCCAACTCGTATGCCCTCGTCGTCGGCATCGACGCCTACAGCAAGGGCTGGCCGCGCCTTGACGCGGCGGTGTCCGACGCGAGGGCCATGACTGCCGCCCTTCAGGCGCAGGGGTTCAAGGTGTACTCGCTCACAAACGCTCAGGCCACCAAGACCGAGATCCTCAAGTATCTTTCAACGGTGCTGCCGCCGACAGTGAAGGAGAACGACCGGTTCCTGTTTTACTTCGCCGGCCACGGCCAGACCGAGACGATGCGCGCCACCAAGACCAAGATGGGGTACGCGGTCCCCTTCGACGGCTCGCGCGAGGGGGGCGAGGACGCATGGCACACGTACATCTCGATGGACGAGATGAACAAGGTCCTTACTAACAAGTATCTGAGCCGCCACGTCATGCTCGCGTTCGACTCGTGCTTCGCGGGTCTGGCGCTCACGCGCTCGGGCGGCGTGTCGCAGAGCGTCCAGAGCTACCTCAAGAAGCAGGGCGTCACCGCCATCACCGCCGGCGGCGAGGGCGAGCTGGCGCGCGACGGCCTTTTCACGCGGGTGCTCGTGTCGGCGATGTCGGGGCAGGCCGACCGGAACAACGACGGCTACGTCACGTTCGGCGAGCTGGCGCTCTACACCGAGCAGGAGGTCAACCGGGAGAACAGCGACCAGATGCCCCGGCACGGGTCGCTCCGGGGCGAGGGGCAGATGGTTTTTGTGTCGAGTCTGGGAAAGACATCATCGTCGGCGACGCCGTCACCCGCGCCGACTCCACCCGTGCCAACGCCGACCGGCTGCGCCAAGGACAACGAATGCAAGGGCGACCGGGTCTGCGAGAACGGCCAGTGCGTCAGCCCACCCGAACGGGCGCCGCAGGGAGTGGCTCCACCGCCCCCGACTGTCGTCGTCTACCAGCCGCCGGCCCCGAGCGGCTGCGCCCAAAGGTCCTCCGACGGCCGGTACTGCGACCACGGCGACGGCACGATCACCGATTCCCAGACCGGCCTGATGTGGGCGAAGAGCGACAGCTACGCGTCTTTGGGCAAGTGCCTGGGCTGGGACGACTCGAGGTCATACGTGTCCGGTCTCCGCACGGGCGGACATGCCAACTGGCGGATGCCGTCTGTCGACGAGCTCAAGGCGATATTCGAAGAGGGCAAAAGCACACTCGCGTACGACAACGATTCGAAAACGCCGTTGAGGCTCGACTCGGTGTTTTCGAGAGGAGGGGCCTACGGGTACTGGTCATCCGAAGAGGCGGGCGCGTGCTGTGCGCGCAGCGTGGGCTTCACCCGCGGCGGCGTCAGCGAGGGCGACCGTGCGCACTGCGGCGGCCGCGGTGTCCGGGCGGTTCGCCGCGGACAATGATTGATCATTTGGTGCTTTGACATTTGGTTATTTTGTGCGGGTTTCCGGACGGTGAACGATGGCGAACTACGAGAATCTGCCGATCTACAAGGCGGCGTACGAGCTTGTGCTCTACGTCGAGCAGATCACGGTCAACTTCAGCCGCAACCACCGGTACACGCTCGGGAGCGACCTGCGCGATCTGAGCCGGAAGGCTGCCCGGCTCATCGTCCGTGCCAACTCGCTCAGGGAGCGGGAGGCCGAGCTGATGGAACTGCGGGCCACGCTCGAAGAGTGCAAGCTCGTGGCGCGGCTCTGTCTCGACGTCAAGGCGTTTCACAACATGAACTCTTTCGAGACGACGGTCAGAAAGGTGGTGGAGATAAGCAGACAGAACGAGGGCTGGCTAAAGAGCGTGCCGGGTATGACCATTGTGCGCCGCCTCCCCCCACGTGGGATAATCGTTCAGCGAGGCCTGGCCTGAAAGACGGCGTGGCCGAGCGGTGGCCCTCCTTCGGGAGGGACGAAGTGGGGCGGCAAACGGGCGCGTGCTGTGCGCGCAACGTGAACTTCAACAACGGCAACGTCAACGAGAACAACCGTGACAACTGCAACAACAACGGTGTCCGGGCGGTTCGCCGCGGAAAATGGTCGCAGATCCCTTCTCATTTGAGAACCTCCACGCCTGCTACGTGGCGTGCCGCAGGAGCAAGCGCGGCTCGGCGTCGGCCCTGAAGTTCGAGCTCGGCGCTGAGGAGCTTCTGCTGGATCTGGAGAAAAGGCTCCGCGAGCGCACGTACGAGCCGGGGCGTTCTGTCTGCTTCATCACCAAAAGCCCCAAACACCGCGAGATCTTCGCCGCAGATTTCCGCGACCGGATCGTCCACCACGTCCTCGTGAGGCACCTCGAACCGTTCTGGGAGCGCCGGTTTATTTTTGACTCCTATGCGTGCAGGAAGGGCAGGGGGACGATCGCGGCGGTTGAGCGGCTTCGCTCGTTCATGCGAACTGTCACAGGCAACGGCTCGCGGCGAGGGTTCTTTCTGCACCTCGACATTCGGTCGTATTTCGTCTCCATCCACAAGCAGACGCTGTACGACATCGTTGCCAGCCACGAGCGCAACGACGCCATTCTCTGGCTGATGGGAAAGGTGATCTTCCACGACCCGACGGGGAATTTCCGAAGGAGAGGGCAGCTCGACCTGTTCGCGAAGGTGCCGCCGCACAAGTCGCTGTTCTTCACCGGCAACGTCACCGGCCTCCCCATCGGCAACTACACGAGCCAGTTCTTCTCGAACGTCTACCTCAACGAGCTCGACCAATACGTGAAGCACGAGTTGAAGTGCATTCACTACGTCCGATACGTCGATGACTTCATCCTGTTGGACCAGTCGGCTGCCAGGCTGGTCGAGTGGCGCGGGGAGATCGCGGAATTCCTGAAGCAACGATTGCTTCTCTCTCTGCGGGATGCCAATGCCCCGCCCCGGCCTGTCTCGAACGGGTGCGACTTCCTGGGATACGTGACCCGGCCCTCGCACGTGCTCGTGAGGCCGCGTGTCGTCGG
Source organism: Deltaproteobacteria bacterium (assembly GCA_016218965.1). Classification (GTDB taxonomy): domain Bacteria; phylum Myxococcota; class SpSt-1050; order SpSt-1050; family JACRCP01; genus JACRCP01. The sequence continues at coordinate 14,705 of JACRCP010000234.1, forward strand.
GAACCTCACGGGCAGGCTCGCCCGCTATCAGTCGTCGATTGAGTCGGTGAAGAATGGTTGGAGATCGATCGACATGCGACCCCAGGTTGTCGGTAGTCTCCGCGCAGTGTTGTCGTCCTATCTCGGGATCCTCGGGCACGCCGACGCCCGCAGGTTACGTATCGGGGTTTTCCGTCGCCACCCTTTTCTGAACTTCATGTTCCGTCTTACCGGCGGCCGCCTGAGACTTCGATGGAAACCGCCGCGCAGGTTCGCGAACCTTTCAAGCCAGTACCAGTGGTTCACGCGAAGAGCGGGACGCGCATTTCTGTTGTTTCGGGTGGGGACTTGCTACGAGTTCTACGGTTCGCGCGCGAGACGTGCGGCGCGCCTGTTGGGACTGAGGTTGTTCATACGTCGGGCGAGCGGACATGTCGCCGCGGGATTCCACGCCTCCGGATTGAAGCGGCGCCTTGAACGTACTGTTCGTGCGGAACCGGCGGTCTTCGTCGTGGAAGAGACCGGCATGGCGGCGGGCAAGTTGCGCGAGCGGCAACTGGCCAGGGCAATCGTCCGCGTTGAACGGCTGGGACTATCTGCGTGCCGGTAGCCGCGGCAGGCTCGACCCGGCGGTCAGGGACCCCAGCCTCGGGTTTCGGTGCCGGGGTGCGGCCCAGTGATTTCTTTCGCGGCAGGCTTTTGGATTCTGGGTTCTGGATTTCCGGATTCTGGTCCGGAAGAGGCGGGGGTTTCCTCCTTCGCAGGGCTTCGGAGGACAGGCGGGGCGCAGCCCTCTGCTTCAGCGCGAACACGATTTCACGTCGGGACCGTCGTGTTTGGTGTAGGGTCGGCCGGAGTGCCGCAGAGCGGCGCGGGGTCCGACCGTGCGGCGGCGCCGGCCGGCAGGTTGCGGGGCATCTTGCCACAACGCGCGGCGAATCCGGAACGGGCGCACTCCGCTTCGCTCCAGGCGCCCCTACACAGGACAGGCACGGCGAGACGCTGATGCACCGCGCCGGCGACCTGTCGCCTTCCGTCGGCTCGTTAAGGCTGCGGGGGTGGATGTATTGGGTGCGGCGGTGTTTCGGCAAGCGTCGCACGGGCGGATTCCACTGGCGGTGCGGAACGCTGGCCGGCTCCGCACGTGACCGCGTCACGTGCTTCGGCGGCCCCTACACGGGGCGGGCGATGGCCGGAAGGCGGGAGATGTGACCACCCATTTTTCCCTTGTTCGTGCGGGGCACTTGTGGTAGGGATACCGGCGAATCACCGTTCTTCGGGGTTTCACATGGCGCACGGATCGGTTCGACTGGCGGTGGCCGCGGCTCTACTTGCGGCGTTCATGGCTTTCCTGCCGCTTCTGGCCGCGGAGGACGACAAGATCTCGTCGCTCATCGAGAAGCTCGATTCGGGCAACTCATTCAAGGTCCGCATGCAGGCGGCCATCCTCCTCGGCCGCATCGGCGACAGGAAGGCGGTCAATCCCCTCCTCGAGTGCCTCAAAGACAGTGACTACGCCATTCGCGGTTCGGCCGCGATCGCCCTCGGCAACATCGGGGACCCCTCGGCGGGACCGCACCTCATCGCCCTGCTCAAGGACAACGAGGAGCTGGTGCGGCGCGAGGCCGGGAACGCGCTCGTCAAGCTGGCCGGTCACCCCGAGGTCCTCCAGGCAATCCTCTCCGGTTTCCAGGGCAGCGACTTCAAGATCCGCATCGAGGTCATCAACGTCCTGGGCAACATCAAGGACGAGGAGGCGATGACCGCGCTCGCCAACGCCCTCGGTGAAGAAGTCGGCAAGCTCGGTGACAGCGCGGCCCAGGTCGTCGTCGGTATGGGGAAGGAGAAGGGCGCCCGCGTACTGCTCACCGCCGTAAAAGGCACGAACGGGGCGGCGCGTCTCAAGGCGATCGAGATCATGGGCCAGCTCAAGGACGCGGCGTTCGTCGATCCCCTCGCCGACGTCCTCACCGCCGACGTTTCCGGCGACGAGGCCAAGGCCGCGCGCGAGTCCCTTCGCAAGATGCGCCAGTTCATCAAGTCGGACAAGCTCGCCGGCCCGGCGGGCAAGGGCGAGAAGGCCGCCCGCGACCGGGCGATCCAGCTTCTGGGGATCTCCGGCGACGAGACCGCCATCAGGACGCTCATGGACGCCCTGTCGGACGACGACGTCTACTTCCGCGGCCGCGCCGCGCAGGCCCTCGCCGTGGCGGGCGACAAGCGCGCGATTCCCAAGCTCGAGAGGCTGCTCAAGGACAAGTCCAACGCCCGCATCCAGGGGATCTTGAAGAACAGCCTCAAGATCCTGGAACTCTCGGAGTGAACAGGCTCCGCCTGTTTGCATAAACCTGCAACCACACAAAGGAGGAGGGTCGCATGCAGAGTAATCTCAAGTTCGACGGAACGGGGGGCCAGCTTTTCTGGAAGCTGATCGGGTACGGGTTGTTGACGATAATCACCTGCGGCATCTACGGGCCTTGGGCGATGGTCAACATCCTCAAGTGGATTGCCGACAACACCAAGGTCGACGGCCGTCCGGTCGAGTTCAAGGGTACGGGCGGTTCGCTGTTCGTCGAGATGATCATCATCGGGCTGCTGACCAGTATCACTTTCGGGATTTACATGGCCTGGGGGTACTGTCGGTTGTTCAGATGGATTGCCTCGAACGCGACGGTCGGCGGCGAGCCGGTGAGCTTCGGCGGCACGGGCGGCGCGCTTTTCGTGAAGATGCTGATTGTCGGGCTGCTTTCGACGATCACGATCGGCATCTACATGCCGTGGGGGATGTGCGCGCTCAACAAGTGGTTCGCCGAGAACATGAAGGTCGGAGCGGCCCCGGTCCAGTTCTTCGGCACGGGTGGGTCGCTCTTCGTCCAGTTCATCGTCATTTACTTCCTTACGCTCATCACGGCGGGCATCTACTGCGCATGGGGCAACGTGCGCCTCATCAAGTGGACGTTCGAGAACGCGCGCGTCGGGGCGTAACACCGGGGGACCGCTGCGCGGACTTCTCCCCCTGCTACTCTGCGAAGTGCCTGCTCCGCCGAAGCAGCCGCTTCGGCTGCGAAGGCTGGAAGTTCGCTACGTGGCACGAGGGATCCCCTGCTCACTCCGGCGAAGCAAGTTCGCCTTCGTTCGCTCTTCCTCGCACGCTGAAACCGCCGGGCTCACGCCCGGCGGTTTTTTTCCCGTTTTTGTCTTGCGCGATCGTCATCTTGTGGTCCATAATCCCGTCCGGCCCCGCGCGGTCCGCGCGGCGGCGATGCGCAACGACGACACGACGGGAGCGCGCGTGGAAAGGCTTTTTGCACCCTGGCGCATGGAGTACGTGAAGACGGCCGACGAGAAGAACGAGGGCTGCATCTTCTGCCTAAAACCCCGCGAGGAGGATCGCCGGTCGAACCTGATCCTGCACTGCGACGACCTCACGATTGTCATGCTCAACAAGTACCCGTACAACAGCGGGCACCTCATGGTCATCCCGCGCAGCCACGTCGCCTCGCTCGCGGCGCTCCCCGGCGCCGAGTTCGACGCGTTGTTCAGAATGACGAACAGGGCGATCGAGGTCCTGCGCGGGGTCTACCGTCCTGACGGCTTTAACATGGGGATGAACTTCGGGAGGATCGCGGGGGCCGGGATAGACGAGCACATCCACGTCCACATCGTGCCGCGGTGGGGGGGCGACACGAGCTTCATGCCGGTTCTGGGCGAAACGAAGGTCGTGTCCGAACACCTGCTCGCGACGTACGAAAGCCTGGTCGGGAAGTTCTGAAAGAGGGGAAAATGCCAAGTGTCGTGATAGTCGGGGCGCAGTGGGGCGACGAGGGCAAGGGGAAGGTCGTCGACATCTTCGCCGGATCTGCCGACGTTGTCGTGCGCTTCCAGGGCGGCAACAACGCCGGCCACACCATCGTGGCCGACGCGAAGAAGATCATATTTCACCTCGTCCCTTCGGGGGTCCTGCACCGCGGGAAGACGTGCATCATAGGGTGCGGCGTGGTCGTGGACCCCGAAGTTCTTCTGGGCGAGATAGATGCCCTCAAGGCGGCCGGGCACCTGGGCGAGGCGACGCGCCTCCTGGTGAGCGAAAACGCGCACGTCATCATGCCGTGGCACAAGGCGCTGGACCAGGCGCGCGAGGAGTCGAAGGGAAAGCACAAGATCGGCACGACCATGCGCGGCATCGGACCGGCGTATGAGGAAAAGGCGGGGCGGCGGGGGATCAGGATGGGGGACCTGCTCAGGAAAAAGGCGTTTCTCGGACGGCTTCGGGAATCGCTCGATGAGGCGAACTTCATGCTCGAACACAGGTTCGGCAGGAAGCCGCTTAGGGCGCAGGAGATTGCCGACGCCTATCTGGCGCACGCCGCAAGGCTTTCGGAATACGTCGCCGACACGACGGTCGTGCTCCACGACTTTCTCAAAAAGGGGCGCCGCGTGCTCTTTGAAGGCGCGCAGGGGACGCTTCTGGATGTCGACCACGGGACGTACCCCTACGTGACGTCGTCGAGCACCGTGGCCGGCAGCGCGTGCGCGGGTTCGGGCGTGGGCCCGACCGTCATCGGCGGCGTGATCGGCATCTCCAAGGCATACACCACGCGCGTGGGCGGCGGCCCGTTCCCGACGGAGCTTTCAGACGACACCGGCGACCTCCTCCGCGAGAAGGGGGCCGAGTTCGGCTCGACGACCGGCCGCGCGCGCCGGTGCGGCTGGCTCGACGTCGTCGCGCTCCGCCGCGCCGTGCTGGTCAACGGCCTGACCGACGTGGCGATCACCAAGCTCGACGTGCTCCAGGGCCTCAAGAAGGTGAAGATCTGCACCGCGTACCGTCTGAAGGGGAAGACGATCACCGAGTTCCCCGCCGACTCCGAGGCGCTCGCCGCGTGCGAGCCGGTCTATGACGAGATGGAAGGCTGGAAGGACGACATCCGGGACGTGCGCCTCATGGAGGATCTCCCGCGGCCCGTGCAGAAATACCTAAAAAAGGTCGAAACGCTCCTCGACGTCCCGGTCAATCTCGTTTCGGTCGGTCCCGCGAGGCAGGAGACCATCATCACGAAGAACCCGTTCCGGTGAGAGTAGCGGCCACTTGCCAGTCGCCAGTGGACTGCCCGCTTTCCGAAAGCATTTTCCAGAGCAGCCCCCACCGGACGCCGCCGTCCGAGACCGTGAGGGAGTCCGCGTCGAGCCGGCGCATCGCTTCGGAGAGGATGACGATACCGGCGTCTATGACATCGGCGCGCTTGGATTCGAGTCCTTTGATTCCGAGCCGGTCGGCAACGCGCATCGGCGCGATCATTGCGTCGAGCCGATCAAGGTCCGCGATCGTGAGCACCGTGCCGTGGACCGCCTCTCGCGAATAGGCCGCCACGTTCACACCGTTTTTGATGGCCGCAAGCGTCGTGGGCGTTCCTGCAACGGCCACGACGAGCCGCTCGGCACCGCGCGGCATCCCGTCAAGTGTCCGTTTGGCCTCGCGGCGAGCGGCGTCGCGTTCGCCCGAGGTCGGGGGGTCGGATGGCATCAGTCTTTCCTTGAGCCGCACTACGCCCGCGGGGAAACTCCGGCGCCACGAGATCCCGGTCCGGTCTCCCAGGATCACCTCGGTCGAGCCGCCGCCGACGTCGATGACCGCGAGCGGGCGGCCGTCGGTCCCGAAGTCACGCACGGCCGAGAGGAACGTCAAGGCCGCCTCTTTGTCGCCGGTGATGATATCGACCTCGACGCCGACCTCCCGAAACGCATTTGAGACTTCGTCGCGGTTCCGGGCGTTCCGCATGGCCGCGGTCCCGACCGCCCGGATCGCCGTTGCCCCAAGCCGACGACAGTCGTCGACATAGGACGCGAGCGCCGCGCGCGTCTCGGCAAGTCCCTGTGCGCCTATGACGCCGGTCCGTGAGAGATCCCGCCCGAGCCGCGTGATGGCCGCGCGCTCGAACACGGGGACGAGCGTTCCGCCAACGGGCTCCGCAACGGCAAGCAGCGTCGTGTTGGTGCCGATGTCTACGGCCGCAAGGCGCCCTGTCATGGTTTTTTCGCCGGGTCGAAGTGCGGGACGTATTCGAGCCAGCCGCCCGGCCGTTTCTTCTCCTTGAGCACATCTTCGCACGACGCGTTGTCATCCATGCGCATCGCGCGTACGAAGCTACGGTCCGCGTGCGGGTGTTTTATGACGGTCGTATCCTGCACAAGCACCTCGGAGGTCGATCCCAACACGGTCTGCTCGGTGCCGTGCTCGGCGAGGCCGGCGAAGTGGTTCTCGTCCACGACGACGATCTCGAAGCTCCCCCACCACCGCATGGCGTTGTACACCTCGCCGGTGAGCACGCCCATCATCGTGGTGGTGAGCCCCGGGTTTCCGTCGCGGTCCTGGTCCCACTGGTTCGCGAGGTTGCCGTGGATGGGGAGCGGATCGGTCTCGGGGTTTTCGAGCTTCGCCCCGCGGATCTCCAGCATCCTGTCGGTGGGGAACGCCGCGCCGGGGACGAGAGAAGGCACGCCGAACGCGTGGTGAAACCGGACGGGAATGCTGTCGACGTAGAGGTCAGGCACCACCATCCAGGCTATGAGATTGACCGGGCTGTCGTCCTCGTTGAACTGGATGATCTCGAGCCCGCACCACTTCTCATGGAACCTGAGCCCGTCGCCCTCCGGCGTGATCTTCACCAGAAGGTGCTGGCACGACACGGTGTCCTGCTTGTTGACCAGCGGGAGTCCGAGCGTCCGCGCCGCCCCGTTGAAGATCATCCCCCACACACCCCTCCAGGCGAAGGCCGGCTTTGAGGGATCGCCCCCGCCGCCCCAGTCGACGCCGCCGTCGCGCTTCACGCACTCGCTCACCAGCGGGTTTCCGGAGTACGCATTCTCTTCGTGGGCGGTCCCCTCCGGGAGGTCGCACACGAACTGCCAGCCGTGGAAAACGCAGTCGAGATCGCGTGTGCAGCGCCGCTCGCAGACGCCCGCGGTCCCGCACGACCAACCGCGGCCCATCCTCTTGCAGTCGTCGTCGCCGCCGCACGTGCGGACGCACACGCCGCTCGGGCCGCAGACGTATGCGTCGCCGTACGCCTTCACACAAACGTCGTCGTTGTCGCACTCGGTGTCGCTCACCACGACGCACAGGGCGTCTTCCCGGCCTTTTTCGACGCATCGGCCGCACGGCGAACACTCGAGGTTATTGGCGGCCTCGGGGCCGGCAAGCGAGAACGCACAGTCCTTCGAACTCAGGCAGTCCAGCGTGCAAATCCGGTCCGCACTGCAGTAGCGCCCGGTCCCGCAGTCGAGATCGGCCTCGCACCGCTGTCCCGCAACCAGCCCCGCGTCTCCGCCGGGGGCCCCTGAAGGCGCCATCCCGTCCACCCGCGCGCACCCCGCGCCGAGCGCCAGCGTGGCTCCCAACGTTAGAAGTGTTTTTGCCTTTCCCATCGCTTGGCGCCCATGTTATCAGGCCGCCGCCCCCGACGCCAGCGGTTTCCGGGACGGTCGACCGCACATGGACGAAAGCGGACAAGGTGGAGAGCGAAACGTCGTAAGCGGTAACCAACTGCCGCTTTCCGGTGACAAAAAAGGCATACCGGCGGCCGGGCAGGTCGAATGACTTGATCCCGGTCACATTCCGCCGTACAATCTAGGTCGTCTCACCGGATCGGCAAGGGGTGTAATGCCCTTTGGTGTAACCAGTCCTTTCGCTCGCCGGGTGCCAACCCTAATGACGGGAGTGTATATGACCCGAACCGCCGCCGCCTTTCTTGCCGTTGTCGCGGTCCTCGTCCCGGTGACAGCGTCGGCCGAGGACGCAGCGCCGCAGGCTTGGCTTGCCCAACTGACGCCGCCGCCGCCGGCCATCGCGCCTGACCAGCCGGGCGCCGCCGTGCCCGCGCCGGCCGCGGCGCCACCCTCGATGCAGTTCGAGCCATACGTTCCCCCGCCGGTCCCGGCGCCTGCCCCCGCACTGGCACCCGCTCCGGCCCCGGCGCCTGTCCCGGCTCCCGCCGCCGCCCCCGTACCCGCGCCGGCGCCCGCGCCCGTGGTTGCGCCTGCCCCCGCCCCTGCGGCCGCCCCTGCGCCGGTCACTCAGCCCGTTCCGTACCAGCCCGTGGCCGCCCCAGCGCCCGCTCCCGGCACTTTCCCCGCCCCGCAGCCCGGTGCGGTGACGGCGCCGCCCCCGGCGGCGGCGCCCGGGGGTCCTGTTGCCGCGCCCGCAGCGGCCCCATCCAAGGCTGCCGCGGCGCCCGCCGTTGCAACAAAAGAACTCGTCGCCGAACAGAGCACCAAGGTCATCGTCGGATCGAACGGCGGGTTCTTCGGCGAAACCGGGCTTTTTCGCGTGACTTCCGCCGAGCCGGTGAGGCCGCTCGGTCTGCGCATCAGTGCGCACGGCGAGTTCTTCTATCTCCCGGATTTCCTGTACGATGGCGACACGACCCAGCGCCAGGTCGGCGACGTGGCCGTCGGCCTCGTCCCGTTGGACAACTTCGAACTCTTCGTGCTCTATCAGACTATGAGCACCCGCAACAGCAAGGTCGTCCCGCCGCTCCAGCTTTCGCAGGGGAACATCACGTGGGGCGCCAAGTATGCCTACCCGTTTGTGAAGCACTTCTCCGCCGGGGCGTTTTTGGGAATCGGCATGAACTCGGAACCGGGCCAGTCGATGTACTCGATCGGTGCGACGTCGGTCACACTCAAGGCCCTCGCCACGTTCGACGGGAAACCCGCCGGGGTCCCGTTCCCGTTCCGCGCACACGCGAACGCCGGTGCGTACCTCATCGCATCGGACCAGTTCGGGATTGCCGATAACGACCGCTACCTCCACTACATGCTCAACATCAACGAGCAGAAGCAGGGCATCTTTGGTCTTGCGATCGACTTCCCCCTCGAAAAGGACGACATTTTGCCTTTTGTCGAGGTGACGTTTGCGTACCCTGACGGCCCGGGCTGCATCACACCCGGCGTCAAGTGGCAGCCGCTCGACGGTCACGGCCTGACCGTGGACCTGTATGCCGAGTTCGGCCTGTTCCGCGGCACGCCGGCGCTGGCCCCTACGACGCAGGTCTACAACATCATTGGCGGCCTTTCGTACGGGATTCAGACGACTCCCCAGGTGAAGGTCGTGAAAGAGCGGGTCGTCGAGCGGGTGGTCGAAAAGGTCCCCGGGCCGACGGTCCCGTCAAGGGTAGAGGGTTTCGTCAAGGGGCTCGTGGTCGATGTCGACAACGAGTCGCCTCTGGGCAACGCCATTGTCACGATGCTCGGCACCGGGCTCACCAATCTGGCCACCGACCCCGTCAAGGGCGATTTTGCAAGCCCGCCGCTCAGGCCCGGGCAGTACAACTTCGTGGTCGAGAAGAACGGGTATGAATCGGGATCGGTCAAGATCGACGTGAGGGCCAACGAAACCACGCCCGCAAAGGTGGGGCTCAAGCGCAAGATCGTCGAGGGCGAGGCCGCGGTGAAGGTCGTCGACGCGAAAGGCAAGCCCGTCCCCATGGCCGAGGTTCAGGCGCTTTCGGGCGGGCGCGTTGTGAGCCTCTCGAAAGACGACTCGGGCCGGTACTCTGGCAAGCTCGACGCCGGCGCCTGGTACGTGGTCGCCAAAGCCGCAGGGAAGCTCGCCTTCGGCAAGGTCGTCGAGGTGAAGGAGGCGCAGACTACCGAGGCCCAGATTGCGCTCAAGGACCGGCCCAAGACGCAGCTCGTAATAATCGAAAAAGACCGGATCCAGCTCAAGAAGAAGATTCAGTTCAAGACGAACTCGGCGCAGATCACCGGCGGCGAGTCGTTCGCGATCCTCGACTCGGTCGTGGACGCCATCAACTCGAACCCGCGCATCAGGAAGGTCAGGATCGAGGGACACACCGACGACAAGGGCGAGCGCGAGACCAACGTGAAGCTCTCGAAAGACCGTGCGAACTCGGTCCGCGACTACCTGCTCAAGGCCGGGATCGCCACGGACATGCTCGAGGCAAACGGCTTTGGTCCCGACAGGCCGATAGAGTCCAACAAGACCAACAGGGGGCGCGAGGCGAATCGGAGGGTGGAGTTCCATGTCGCCGAATAGGCAACAAGCTGCGGGGGGGGAGGTAGTGCCATGAAAAAGCTGGCGGTCGTGTTGGTGTTTGGATTCGTGCTCGCCGCGGGGTGCGGCAGATCCAACATCGAGGGGCAGGACTACGTCCCGCTGGGCGACGCAGGGACGACCTTTGACGGGAGCGTCACGTTCGCCGAGCTCGAAAGCCTCGAGGTCGTGCCGGCCTTGCTTTCGCTCGCGCCCGGCGAGACATTCGCGCTTGCGGTCCAGGGGGCCTTCACCGACGGGTCGGTCCGGAACCTCACGTCGTCCGCGGACAAGACGACGTACTCTTCGTCCAACGCGAAGGCGGTGACGGTCACTTCGGAGGGCGTGGTGGCCGGGGCCGAGGCCGGGGGGTCGGCGACGATCACGGCCCGCAACTCGGACAAGACGGCCACGTGCAAGGTCACGGTGACGGACGAGAAACTCGTTTCCATCGCCGTCGAGCCGGCGTCCCTCTTTCTGGCGAAAAACGGCTCGGCACAGCTTAACATCACCGGGTGGTACGACTCGGGCAGGTCGGTCGATCTGACGCCCGCGTCGAGCGGGACGATATACAAGAGCAGCTCGACCGCCGTCGTCGCGGTGGATGCCGACGGTTTCGTGGAGGCCAGGGGCCCGGGCCGGGCGACCATCTCGGCGTCCAATGTCGGTGTCAGCGGCCAGTGCTCGGTCGAGGTTAGGGGAGAGCGGCTCGTTTCGATTGCGATATCGCCGGCGATGCTCACGCTCTCGGGCGGCGAGACGGGGCAGTTCAGCGTGACGGGAACCTATTCCGACGGCTCGCAGGGGGACCTCACGAACTCGGTGATGGGGACCGTTTACGAATCGGACAACCCCGCGATAGCCCTCGTCGGCCCCAATGGCCAGGTCTCGGCGCGGCAGGAAGGGACGACGACGGTGACGGCGGCCAACGCGGGCCTTTCGGACTCTGCAACCGTGAACGTGAAACCCGGGCGCTACCTGCAGTACATACAGGCGGTACCGCACAACCTCCTGATGAACCCGGGCCAGTCGCGTTCCTTGGCCGTCACCGGCTACTATTCGGACGGTTCGACGGCCGATCTCACCGGCTCGGCGACAGGCACGACGTATCAGGTGCCGTCGTTCGTCTCGACCGACGGCGAGGGCACCATAACCGCAATATTCGACGGTCAGGGGGTCGTCACCGTTGCAAACGGGGGGTTCTCGGATGTCGTGAACGTCACGGTCACGGCCGATGTCGTTTTGACGGGTCTCACCATCTCGCCCTCGCCCGTCTTCGTGTCTTTGGGCGGGATGACGAGGGTCACCGTCACGGGGCAGTACTCCAACGGTTCATCGGCCGACCTTACGGCGGTCAGCACCGGAACGAAGTACTCGGTTGGCGATTCGAAAATCGCGTCGGCGGGCTCAAACGGGGAGATCTACGGGGTTGGCGAGGGCAAGACGTCGCTCACCGTCACGCACGGCGGCTTGAGCGCAAAGGCTGAAGTCACCGTCTCGGATGGCGAGGTGTACCTTGTGGAGATCAAGGTATCGCCTTCGACGCTGACGCTGGACGTCGGCCAGACCGGCTACGTGAAGGTCAGCGGGCGTTACTCCGACGGCCAGACCCGCGACCTCACTCCCGCGAGCACCGGCACCACGTACACCGTCAACAATCCGATGGTCGCGCGGGCCGGCGGGAACGGCGATGTGACCGGGATGAGCAACGGCGAGACCAACATGTACGTCCGGAACTCCGGGGTCGAGGCCGTCGTGCGCATCTACGTCACCGGCACCGATCGCTGGCTCGAGTACCTCGAGATGTACCCCTACGAAATCAAGGCGTATGCCGGTGACGAGTTCAACGTGTCGGTGACGGGTTACTGGTCCGACGGGTCGGTCGAGGACATGACCTGGAGCTACAGCGGCACGTCGTACTGGTCCGACGACCCGCGTGTTGTCGAGGCCTACGGAGACGGGTATTTCCAGGCGGTGTCGCGCGGGGGTCCGGTCACGATTTGGGCCGAAAACCAGGGAATCACCGCGGCGTCGACGGTCTGGGTCGAGGGCGGCGGGGCGAAACTCATGTACATGACGATCGACCCGCCCTCCGCCACCATGCGCGTGGGCGATCTCCTCCAGCTCAACGTCATCGGCTACTACGATGACGGGTCTTCGCGGTACCTGACGCAAAGCTCGACGGGCACTTTCTACCAGTCGTCCGACACGTGGCTCGCGGACGTGGACGCCAACGGGCTCGTGACGGCATACCGGCCGGGCGGACCGGTCTACATCCAGGCTTTCAACTCGGGCGTTTCGGCGTCGTGCGAGGTCCGCGTGCAGGGAGGCAACGTCACGCTCGTGTCGATCAACCTCCAGCCCGATGAGGCGACCATCCCATGGATCGACGGCTACCCCGGGCTTCCGTACAACATGCGGGTTTTGGGCACGTACTCCGACGGGTCGCAGAAGGACCTCACGGCGTCTTCGGCGGGCACGTCGTACAGTTCGTCCAACCGCGGCGTCGCGACGGTCTCGAGCGAGGGCGTCGTGAACCCGGTGAGCCCTGGATCGACGACCGTCACCGCCAAAAACGGCGGGTTCTCCGACTCGTCCAAGATCATCATCACCGAAGAGATGCCAGAGTCGATTTCGTGCGAGCCGGCGGCGTTCTCAATTGCGGTCGGCGCAACGCAGCAACTCACGGTCTGGGCCAACTTCCCGTCGGGCGCGCGCACCGACGTCACGCACTTCACGTCGCCGTACGCGAGCACCGAATACCGCTCGTCGGCCGCGTCGATCGCCTCGGTGGACTCCGGCGGGCTCGTCAAGGGGGTCTCGCCCGGTGATGCCGCCATCACCGCCACGCTGTACTCGTTCTCGGCGCAGTGCAGGGCCACGGTCAAGAAGACCGGGAAGGTCCTCCAGTACATCTGGGTCGAGCCTTCGTATGCCGAGATGTACCCGGGCGAAACGCTCCAGCTTTACGTCACCGGCTACTACTCGGACGGTTCCACGGCCGACTTGACGTCGCCCCTGCAGGGGACCACGTACAAGTCGGACCAGCGATGGTTGGCCGACGTCGACAAATACGGCCTCGTGTACGCCTATGACTTCGGCGGGCCTGTCAACATTAGTGTCTCGAATTCGGGCCTGTACGCGATTGCCGAGATCATGGTCGGCTGGTCCGAGCCGTACCTCGTCGGCATCCGTTTCAACAACGCGAGCCCGGTGAGCCTTCCGATCTTCGCCGGCCAGTCCATACCGTACCAGCTCTACGTCGTCGCGGAGTATTCCGACGGGAGCACCGTGGACATCACCGGCTCGTGGTCGGGCATCCAGTACTCCGCCTACGACCCTGGGGTCGCCGAAGTCGATTCGGAGGGCGTGGTAAACGCGCGGGGGCGCGGCACCACGTACGTCTACGCGGAATACTACGACGGCGCGTCGCCGCAGGTGTTCGAGGCCGAGATCCAGATCAACGTGACGCAGAGCATGCCTACCGGGCTCCGGATCGAACCCGACTACGCCATGATGTTCCCGGGCGACATGCTCCAGCTCACGGTCTACCTGATGTTCCAGGACGGATCGGAGCTCGACATCACGCGCCAGAGCGTCATGGGACAGACGGTGCGCTTCTCGTCGTCGGACGAGAACGTCGCGTGGGTCGACGAAGGCGGCATGGTCTACGCCAACGACTGGGGCGGCGCCACCATCCGCGCCCGCTTCCTCCTTTGGCGCGCCGAGTGCCAGGTGGAGGTGATGAGCTACTGACCCAGCGGCTCGTACGGGAGGCCCAGCGCCTTTGCGACGGCTTGGTAGGTGACCTTTCCTTTGTATACGTTGACGCCCTTGGCCAGGGCCGGGTCGTCTTTTGCGGCTCCGTCCACGCCCTTGTTCGCAAGCTTCGTCGCGTAGGGAATCGTCGTGTTCGTCAAGGCGAACGTCGAGGTGCGGGCCACGGCGCCGGGCATGTTGGCCACGCAGTAGTGGACGACGCCGTGTTTCTTGAAAGTCGGGTTGTCGTGCGTTGTGGGTTTGACCGTTTCGATGCAGCCGCCCTGGTCCACGGCGACATCCACGATCACCGAACCCTCGGACATCCGCGCAACGAGCGACTCGGGCACCAGGACCGGGGCGCGCGCGCCGGTGATGAGGACGGCGCCCACGACGAGGTCGGCGTTCACGACCGCCTCTTCGATGTTGGACGTGTCCGAGAACCACGTCTGTATGCGCCCGTGGAAAATGTCGTCAATGTAGTTGAGGCGCGGGATCGAAACGTCGAGCACCGTCACTTCGGCGCCCATTCCCACAGCAATCTTGGCGGCGTTGAGCCCCACGGTGCCGCCGCCGATGATGGCCACCTTGCCGCGGCGCACCCCGGGGACCCCGCCCAGTAGGACGCCCTTCCCGCCGTGTTCTTTTTGGAGCGATGACGCGCCGACCTGAATCGACATCCGGCCCGCGATCTCGCTCATAGGCTTGAGCAGGGGGAGAGACCCGTCGTAGAGCTCGATGGTTTCGTACGCGACGGCTATCACCTTCGCCTTGATGAGCTCGCGCGTGAGCACCGGCTCGGGGGCCAGGTGGAAGTACGTGTAGATGATCAGGTTCTCCCGAAAGTGCTTGTATTCCTCGGGGAGAGGTTCCTTGACCTTCATGATCATGTCCGCGCGTGACCACGCGTCGGCCGCGGTGTCGGCGATCTCGGCCCCGGCGGCGACAAACTCCGCGTCAAGGATTCCCGATCCCACGCCGGCGCCGGCCTCGACGACGACCCTGTGCCCGCCGCTCTTCAGCGCCCGCACGCCGCTCGGGACGATGCCCACCCTGTATTCCCTGGTCTTGATTTCCCTGGGGACCCCGATGACCATCCGACACCTCCTGCCGAAAGATGCGAAAAAGCGACGCTCCATATATACCCGCCCCTGCGGGCGGTCAAGCGGAGAATCCGGCGCCGGGATTCGGTCGCGCCCCGTAGGGCGCCTGACATAGGAGTTTCCGGAGATCCTCGTCAGTAGTGCCGTACTCGGCGAAGGTGTAGACCTGCATCGCTTTTGCCGCTACTTGATCCATCATGACCTTTGCTGGAATCCCAGCACCCTTGAACAGAAGACAGGGCGACTTGATCGTATCCGTTGTAAGGCGGAACTTGTGGGTCACCCTATTGTGATCTACGAGCCATTCATCGCAGGCAGTGCGGATGAGAAGATGTACCGCGTGGTCAAGGATCGCGAGCGTTGGTTCCAAATTGTTATGGGCCAGAAGTTCGAGTTCGATGAAAAATCTGCGGAAGATGTTGCGCGTCGCATTCCTCTGCCGGAAGCACTGTCTCAATCCCTCGTTTTTGATCTACGGCGTTTCCGAGCTACATGACGGTGCGTTGTACGCCTTTTCCTGCGGACCGTCGCAAGGTGCCAGGCGCGGTTGGGACGGAACGGGGCGGAAACGAGCTGAGGGGGCGATCGGGCGGCGGATTTGCGGTTCTCGAGGGTGACGACGCGGTGTTTGCTGACACCTCGGGCAACGTGATAGCGCAGCTTGGCGTCGTCGCAGGCGGGAACGGCCCGCCCCGGCAGGGTTGCCGCGTGTCCGGGGAACTACGGTTTCCCGTTGCTGATTTCGAGTTCGTAGGCGTCGCAGGTGGTCTTTTCGCCCTTCGGCCTGAAGACCTTGATGTAGAATCGCTTGCTGTCGTCCTCGCAGTGGTTCTTGCCGATTTCGCCCGCCGTGTCCGACTTTTGCGTGCACGGGCACTGTCCGGCGACGAGGGTCGGGTCGGTGGCGTCGGGCACGTTGCTGTCCAGCGCGAACTCGAAGACGTCGTTGATGTTGGGGTCGGCGTTGAAACAGGCGCGGTTCGTGTCCCCGAAATCGGCGGCGTCGCACTGGGCCACCGTGCACTCATCGAAGTTCAACGCTCCGCACCCGAGGAAGACGTTCATCGCGAGGTTGTCCGGGTTTTTCTTGAAGATCGCCTTGAAGTGGAACTTGTCGCAGAAGTCCGCGAGATCCTGGGCGACGTTGTCGCTTGCGATGACGGTGTACCAGTCGACGTCGTCCTCGGGGACGAGGTTGCCGGTTACGGTAACGGTTGTGCCGTCGTCCGCGATCGGGCCCAAGACCTTGACCACGCTGGGGTCGCAGTTGGCCCCTCCCGCCTTGTCCCGCTTGCACTCACAGCCGTCCACCGGGTCCCCGTTGATATCGAACTTCCCCTCTTCGCACGCGGCCTGGACGCTCCCGCGGAGCGACACCACCGCCTCGGGCTTGTCCCTGTCCTCGGCCTTGATCACAATACTCCCGGGGGCGTCGCCGGGGATGGACGGTTTGAACGCCGCGTCAAAAGTGAAGCTGCTGTTGGTGTCGAGGTTTTTCGGCATCGTCGGGACGTTGGCGAGCGAGTACTGGTTGTTGGGGTTCTGGCCAATCGCGATCGATTGGATGACCAGCGTCCCTTCGCCGTTGTTCTTGACGGTGACCTTGGCGACGGGGACGATGGCCCCCTTAAACTGCGATCCGAAGTCGATTGTGCCGGGCGTGACTTCGAGGTCCGGGTCGATGCCGTTCCCTTTGAGCGTCACGGTCCTTTTGGGACTGCCCGGCTCATTGCTGATGATATCGACCTTGCCCGTGTCCGCGGCGATCTTGACAGGAACATAGGCGATCTGCACGTCCACCGAGCCGTTGTCGCTCTTCGACTTCACGGTCACGAAGTCCTCAGTGAGGCTCTTGAAGACGTCACCGCCCTCCGCCACGATCGCCTTGACCTGGATGGGGGCGTTTGCCTTGGCCACGTTCCTCACCTTGATCGTCATGACCCCCTGGTCTTTTACCTGGACGCCGCCGAACTCCAGCGCGGACGGCTCGACGGTGAAACCGATTCCGGATCCTCCATTGCCGTCCCCGCCGCCGTTGTTGCCCGAGCCGCCGCTCGATGCGCACTTCTGGTCGATGCAGGTGTACCCCGTGGGGCACTCGAAGTCGTTGGCGCAGGGGATGCCGGAGACGAAGTCCGGCGAGCAGGTGGCGATTCCCATTAGGAGGACGATGGGCGCAGTTTTTGCGAACCTGGCCATGGCGCGCTCCCGGTCTAAAATTTTCCGCCAAGGCCCACGAACCCGCCTCCCGCCGCGTCGAGGCCCGCCACGGGTTCGATGCCTTCGAACAGCTTCGAGGTCGACCCGTCCTTGGCTGCCGGCTCGCCCTCCCACCAGTAAAGGAAAACAGTGGCGCCGATCGCCCCGACCGCCAAGCCGTAGAAGATGCGCGACAGCAGGACCTGGGTATTTCCAGTCGAGATCATGCCGTCGAGGTCCTCGCGGGCCTGGCCCCCCGCCTTTATGTCCCCTTCCGTCTTGTACGCGAGCACATGGAACGTTATGCCGGTGGCCAGGAACGCGCCCTCGCACCCCAGCGCGACCCAGGTCCAGAGCCGCCCCTTGCCCGCGGGCGCCGGGGTCTCCTGTTGGATGGTTGAGGGCGGCTGCGAGACTTCCGGCCCGACCGGCGCGGCGGTCAAAACGCGGTCCGGCGGGGGTGGGGGCGGCTGCGCGGCCGACACCTCGGGGAGCGGCGCTCCCGTGACCAGTGCGGTCGCCGCGCGCGCCACGAGTGCGGCGATGTCCGGGGGCTCGCCGGCGAGCTTGGCCGCGAACGTGCGGTCCTCCCTTCTTTCCCTGATGAGATACAGCTTCATAGTGATCGACACCAGATCGGCCTCCCTCGAGAGGCTGCCGTACAGCACGCCGTCGATCCCGAGCGAGTCGCCGTTGGCGATGATGCACTCGGCGTCGTCCGAGCAGCCGGCGACGTTTTTGCCCTCGAGGTCGAGGCGGGCGGCGATCTCGGCGTTGTCCACGACCAATACCGCCGGGTTCCGCGAGGTTTCCTCGCGCGCCGAGATATTGCAGAGTTCCGCCATCTGCCTGATCTCGGAACCTGCCTTGAAAGGCACCACGGCGAGCTGTTTTTTCATCTGCGCGTTCGCGTGCGATCCGCACAACGCGGCAAGCACGACGGTCGAAAGGGCAACGGCGCGGCGGGAGCGATGCTGGGGTGTCACCGTACGGGCCTCCTCAAGCATTGTCCTATTGTAGTTGTTTGGCGGAGTTTCTGTCAAAGTTTCTTTTTGAGCCTTTCGCGCTGTTGAAAACTGGTAATAGGTGGAGGAGTTGGACGCCTGTGGGGAAAAGATTACCCCAAGGCGCCGGGTCGGCGTCTCTCTGAAGGAACGCTCCGGCCACCGTTCACCCGGCCGTTGAGCCTGAT
>JACRCP010000228.1 GCA_016218965.1 Deltaproteobacteria bacterium
CTTTCGCCCATTGCGCAAGATTCCCCACTGCTGCCTCCCGTAGGAGTCTGGACCGTGTCTCAGTTCCAGTGTGGCTGGCCATCCTCTCAGACCAGCTACCCGTCTTAGCCTTGGTAGGCCGTTACCCTGCCAACTAGCTGATGGGAGGTGGACTCATTCCCAGGCGACAGCTTCCATGGAGAGGCCGCCTTTGGCCGCAGCACCCGAAGATGCCGTGGTCTCATCCGGTATTAGCACCCCTTTCGGAATGTTGTCCCGAACCCGAGAGCAGATTACCCACCTTGTACTCACCCGTGCGCCACTGTACAATCTGTATTGCTACAGACTTCTCGTTCGACTTGCATGTGTTAGGCACGCCGCCAGCGTTCGTTCTGAGCCAGGATCAAACTCTCCGAAAAACTTAAAGACGCCCTCGCGGGCGCCCTGCGTTTCCCGAAGGAAAAACTACGTGGCCCATACATCTCTTCTGGCTTGCTATTTGGTTTTCAAAGAGCGGGCGAACACGCTCGTTCGCAGGGAGGGTACGTGTACAGTATGTCCTTCCGCCTGTCAAGATCTTTTTTGCGATCTTTTTTCAGGCGGGCTTGCGCGGGGCGACGAAGCGGTCGTAGAGGAGCATGAGGACCGTTGCGCCCGCGCCCACGCCGAAGAGCACGAACCACATCCCGGCGGGGTTGCCGCCGGGGCCCAAAAAGGACGTTATAAGGCGACCCGAGAGGGGGCCGGCGACGAACGCCCCGATGGCCACGGGCAAGAAGGCAAAACCCATGAAAGTGCCCACCTGTTCCTTTGGCGCAAGGTCGGCCACGTATTCGTAAAATCGCGGCGCCTGCATCGATTCCCCCAGCGCAAAAAGCAGCATGGCCACGACCACACCGACGGGCCGCCCCGTCGCGGCGATCACAAGCCACGACAGGCTCGCCACCGCGAATCCCCCCGCCATTGCGCGTATCGGACTCCACTTCTTCATTAGAGCCGTAACCGGCACCGAAAGGAAGATTATCCCCAAGGCGTCCACGGTCTCCAGGAGCTCGAACCTCTCAAATTTGAGTATGTCGGTCACGTAAAAGGGGAGCGCATAGAAGATCTGCCAGAACATGATCCAAAAGCCCGAAAATATTACCAAAAAAACCATGAAGCGGACGTTTTTGACGACCAGAACCGCGTCGGCGAACACCTTTGCGAACGTTTTGCCCTCGCGCCCGCCCGCCGGTTCGCGGTAGAAGAGCAACGTCCCCAAAACCAGCCCGGCCGCCACGATCGCCGACATCACGAGGACTTCGGCGATCCCGAGCCTCATTCGGACCTCGCCCGCGAGGATCGGGCCGAGGAACCCGCCGATGTTCACGAGCGTATAGTAGATAGAGTAGCCCAGCGACTTGGTGGCGTCGGTGGTCGTTCGCGCGACGGTCCCGACGATGCAGGGCTTGATGAGCGAGCCGCCGATGGCCGTTACGACCAGCGCGATGACGACGTAGACCTTCTTCCCGAGCATATCCACAAGCGGCTGGCCCGCCGGAAGTCCCGCAAGCCCTATGAGCGTATAGCCCACGCAGAAGATCGAAAAGCAGGCGACAAGGCTCTTTTTGAAGCCGAAGCGATCGACGACGACACCCGCGAAGATCGGCAACCCGAACACGAGAAACCCGTAGATCCCGGCGAGGTCGTTCCCGGCCGTTCCCAGCCCCACCGCGCGGTTGAGATACACGGCCAGCACGGCCTTTGAGCCGTAAAAAGCGAACCGCTCGAAAAGTTCGAGCGTGTTGGCGACCCAGAACGTGCGGTCGAAACCCGAACGGAGCGCGGAGAGTCTGGCAGCGATGTTCAAACGAGTCCTTCCTTGATCTCTATATTGACCCGGACCGCGCGAGGGCTGCGGAGCACGCCAGTTCTACTGGGACAGATTCCGGACCGAGCCTGCCGCACGAGGCGCGAGCAGTGCGAGGCGCGACGATGGCGCATACCTGGAAGGTATGTAACCGAGGAGCAACGACGCAATGCGACGTGCATCGGGATGGCAGGCGACGGGAGTGGATCTGTCCCAGTGGAACTACAAAGCATGGCCACGCCCTGCTCGGTGAAGGCGAAGGGGCGATAGCGGCGGCCGCCCCAGGAACTTGAGGTGCCAAAATGGGACCTCAAGTTGCCAAGCTCATCCGCTGAAAGCTGGAACATGAAGTCCGCGGGAAACCTCTCGATGTTGCGCTTGACGGCCCGGACGAGAGCCTTGGTCTCCACCCCGTACATGGCAGCCAAGTCGGCATCGAACATGGGCAGACACTAATGTACCTGCCCAGCGGTGTCAACGAGCGACGACTTGCCGTCCTCTACCGAGTGCTGGAAGTCCCCGGCCGCGGCGTCCGACCCTTGCGGGCTACTTGCCGCGACCGGGGTGAAGACTCTTCGGCCCGGCACCACGCCGGCCCGGGCGTGGGGCCAGGACGGCCCCGGCTCGCTCCCGGCGCGATCTGCGCCGGAACTCCGGCCGGGAACTGGGTCGTCCCGGGAACAACGGAACCCGTTGTTGTTGTTCCTGTTCGTCGGATTGTTGTTGTTGCGGTTCGAAGCACGCAGGTTCTGCGTATTGTTGTTGTTCCAGCTACCGCCGCGCAACACCCGGTACGTTCGGCCCCTCGCCCATCGCACCGCGCCCACGAGGGGCGCGGCAAGACAACGATCAACCATCTCAGCCGAAGCTGAAAGACGGTATCAACCTTCGCCGCAATGCCTCGCTTTCTGCATGTTCTGCATGAGCCGACCAGGCGATCAACGAGGCGCGCACCTTGTCGAGCGTGACAAGCCCTTTCTTGTAGTCGGCTTGATATCGACGCATCCTCGCGATGAACCGGCGCACGTTTTCGCGCCGCAGGCGCACCCGTCCGCGAAGGTGCCTGAAACCCAAAAACTCCACGCCCTCCTTCAACGTGTACACCCTGCTCTTGCCCGGATGGATCCTGAGCCGGAGCTCGTGGAGTTTGTCGACGAACTCCGCCCGCAACTCGCCGAGCTCGGACTTTTCATCGCCGAAGACGCAGAAGTCGTCGACGTAGCGAAGGTACGCCCGAGCCTTCAGCCCCTCTTTGACCCAGTGGTCGAATCCGTCGAGGTACAGGTTGGCGAAGAACTGGCTTGTGAGGTTGCCCACCGGAATCCCGCGCCTGCGCTCCGCGGGAGCCAGCAGGTCGTCGCAAGGGAAATGCCATACGGGCGCCGTGTCGTTGAAATCGCGCGAAGCGATGACCTTGCCGAGAAGCCACATCACCCGTGTATCGCCGATGCGGCGCGCAAGCATGTCGGTGAGAATCTCGTGGTCGATGCTCTGGAAGTACTTGCGGATGTCGCACTTGAGCACGTACCGGTAGTTCGGGAGCCAGCCCCTGAACCGCGCGAGCGCGGCGTGCGTGCCCTTCCCCTTCCGGCAGGCGAAACTGTCGTCGATGAACGACGGGTCGAACAGCGGCTCGATGACGTTGATGATGGCGTGGTGGACCACGCGATCGCGGTACGGCGCGGCCGAGATGAGGCGCTTTTTCGAGTCCCGCACGACGAAGTCGCGGTACGGCCCCGGCTCGTAAGACTGGTCAGAAAGCTCGCGCTGGAGCCGGATGAGATTCCGTTCGAGGTCGAAGTTGAACGCGAGCGCCGACTCCCGGTA
>JACRCP010000024.1 GCA_016218965.1 Deltaproteobacteria bacterium
ACCGATCGACCCGGAGGGGCCAAGGGCAGCATGCAACCCGAGCGCAGAAAAGCCAGACGCTTTGACCTGAAGGCAAGATGTTGGCGGCGCAGTCACGCCGCCCCAACGGAGCACCGCGTTTCCGTTGGGGAGCGAGGGGCCAAGCTACACCTTGTACGTGAACATCCTGAACGCGAGCACGGGCGGCCTGTTCGTCAAGACCAGCACCCCCTTCCACCCCGGCGATGCGCTGAAGCTCCGGTGGCGCTTCCCGGGCCATGACGCGGACAGCGAAGCGACCGGCGTGGTGGCCTGGCGGCGATGTCACGCCGCACCGACCGAGTACAGCGCTACGGTCGGGTACGAACGGGAACATCAGCCGGGCGCGGGGATGGGAGTCAAGTTCACCGCCCTGCCGGCGTCGACCGCCGAGGCGTTGCAGGAACTGGAAACCGGTGCGAGGTAAGTGACATATGACAGCGTCCGAACCCGGCTGCCCCCTCAACTTCGGTCACGTCCATCAGACGCGCCGCGTCACGCTCGCGGTGGAGGCCGGGATCGCCAATCACGTGTGGTCGATGGAAGAGATCGCCCGGCTGTCCCGTAGAAAACGCTTGCAGTCACCGCCAACTTGCGTTATTAGTAGCACAGTAATAGAATTTGCCAAGGAGGCTTGGTGGTGACCCCCATGGAGCCGTATGGGTTGTTCATTGAGAGGGGGACCGCATGAGATTCCGATTCAACGAACGAAAGGCAGTTCAAGCAGCCGCCTACATCCTGAAACTTGCCGGAGGGCACCTAAGCTACATGGTGCTCCTGAAGCTTCTGTATCTCGCAGATCGCGAGATGCTCCTCAAGCACGGTTTGACCATCACGGGCGACACCATGATCGCCATGAAACATGGCCCGACGTTGAGTAGGGTTTCAGACCTAATCCACGAAGGACCACAGGGGGCAGAATCCGCATGGCCCGAGTACATCGGTGAACCTTCCAACTTTGAGGTGGCCCTTAAGAAAGACGGCCCGCTTGACGAACTGTCGAGGTTTGAACTTGGACTTCTCAAGCATGCCTATGAGACTTATGGCAAGATGGACAAGTGGGCTCTGACGGATCTTTTGCATCGCAAACTTCCCGAATGGAAGGACCCCGGCAACTCGTGTTCTACGATCGATCCCGCCGACATCCTGCGTGCTGAATCAAGATCGGATGATGAAATCCGACAGGTTCAGGAGGACGCAGAAGAGCTGTGGTTCCTAGGCTCAGCCACCCCATGAACTTAGGGGACACCTTCTATCAAGACCACCTATGGGTCGTATCGTCGCTGCCAACTGACGATGGTTCGATTGTGATTTTAAACTTCACAAGTTGGCGCTCTGGTTGCGACGAGAACTGCATCATCGAACCGGGTGAGCATTCTTTCGTTCACAACAAGACCGTCATCGCATATGAAAGGGCGATCGTGTTGGATGTTCAACAACAGAAGACCGTCGTGTCCTTGTGCCCATCTCGCGATGCCGTATCCCCGGTACTGCTGAAGAGGATACAGGAGGGCGCTCTCGTGTCCGATCTGTCTTCTCCCAAGATCCAAGGCATGATCAAAGCTTCAATGGATAGGCAGGCCCGCGGAGAGCGCTAAGGATTCCCGGCCCTCTCCCAAGAACAAACCGATACACTACCGGGCCTACCACCGCCTACCGTCTGTTGGCCTTTTGTGGTAGACTCCCTGCGTACCTGAACGACCGACCCGGAGGGGCCATGCAAGCTATCAGCCATCAGCTATCAGCCGTCAGCCCGGCGGGGTCACGCCGCACCTACCGAGCACCGCTTTTCGGTAGGTGTTCAGCCTCCAGCCTGTCCGGCCGGTCATCGGTCGTTGGTCGTGTGTCGCGGGTCGCGCTACAGCCTACAGCCTACCGCCTACAGCCTGCTTCTGGGGCGCGAAGTTCACCGGCCTGCCGGCGGCGACCGCTGAGGCGTTGCAAAGACTCGAAACCGGTGCGACCCAGGTGATTTGTCACCGTGTCCGAGCCGCGCTACCCATCGGCGAAAAGAAAACCCCCGCGCTTTTGACGCAGGGGTCCCCTTCACAGACCGCAGTCGGCCGCCTTATCTCTAGTTGACTCTAGTGCTCTCGGTCCCTTCTTGACGGCGGGTCGTTGCCGTAGCTGTCCTTGCTGCGGATCTTCCCGTCGGTTCCCTGAACGATGCAGCAGAGCGCCTGGAAGAAGCTGTGCGACGAGATCGACGAGGAGACTTCGGTCATCGGCGGGAAGCTGGCGTCGTACAAGATGTACGTCACGTACAACGTGCCGCGCGTCGAGCGCCACATCCTGCGCAACCGGATCAAGTCCGTGGTTCCGCCGAAAGGCAAGTCCAAGGCGGACGCGGCGGCGACCGACAACGCCGCAAGTGCGCCGGCCAAGACCGTTGTGGGCGCGCAGATACCAGCCCTGCCGGCGATCCCGACGGGTAACATGGAACTCCGTCGGGACGGTGTGACGTCACCGTCCCTCGCCACGGCGGTGCCCCCGTCGAGCGAGCACCCGGTCCTGAGCGCGAACGCGTAACGAGGGGTCGGAGCCCCCGGCCCCGGCAGTTCCGGGGTTCGGGGGCTTCCCCCTCAACCGGAAATCCGACACATGTTTTGCCACCGAGACCACAGAGAACACAGAGAGAATCTTCCAATGAATGCGCAAACGACAAAGGCCAAAATCTCAGTGAACTCAGTGGCAGAAAAATGCGACGGATCGGACATGAGGCAACGGACGGTTTTTTGCCACAGAGACCACAGAGGACACAGAGAAGCTCTGCGTTCTGCCGGAATCCGGAAAATCGAGAAGTTCAATCTCTGTGATCTCTGTGAACTCTGTGGCAGAAAAATGCGACGCGGTTCCTACGCTCCCCTCGGTGACCTCTGTGAACTCTGTGGCAAGAAAGGAATGATCGTCATGAAACAGGCAACGCACGCATGGATCGCGGTTCGGGCGATGGGCCTCATAGAAAAGGACGCGGAGACCGCATTCCCCGCAAGTTCGCGCTCTCTGGCATGGTGTCGCCGGACGAGCGGACGCGGGCCGAGCAACTGGCGCTCTTTTTCTTCATGCAAAGCCATTCGGAAAGCCCATAGAAAAGGCCGACCTGCTTCGCAAGATACAAGAGGCGATCGACGGGTGACAGGCCGCGGCGGGTGTGATATCATGTTGCTGGAGTTGATATCAGGGAGGTCGGCATGGTCAGGACGGTGATTTCTTTGGGCGAAGAGGAGAAGGAGTGGCTCGACAGGAGGGCCGCCGAGGAGGGGGTGCCGATGACGGAGATAATCCGGCAGGCGGTCAAACAGTACCGCAGCCGGTCGCGTGCCCGCCGGCCGTCGCGGGAGACCCTGCTCAAGAAAACGCGGGGAACCTGGAAACACGGCGACGGACTCGAGTACCAGCGGAAGATCCGCGATGAGTGGTGATCTGTACCTGTTCGATTCCGTGATCATCATTGATCACTTAAACGGTATTGACGCTGCCACCGAATTCATGCGCGCGGCCGGAGAAGGGGCCGCGGTATCGGCCATCACGAGGGCGGAAGTGCTGGCGGGCTGCTCGGCGACCGACGAAAAGGACACCCGCGCTTTTCTCGACACCTTCGAGCAGATCCCCGTGGACAACGACGTTGCCGGCCTCGCGGCCCGGTTTCGCCGCGACCACCGCCTGAAGCTCCCCGACGCCATCCAGGCCGCGGCGGCGATCCTGCACGGCATGAAACTCGCGACCCGGAACACCCGGGACTTCCGGCCAGAGCGGTTCCCCTTCGTTCACGTCCCGTACGAAATCTGAGTCGAATATCGAATATCGAATTGCCAACTGAATTCGACATTCGCCACTCGACATTTTCGTGTCTCATGTGATACGAAGTCCGCGCCATGCCCAGGCCCGACGCACATGCGCTTGTCCGCGGGTTCTACGGGATCGTCAACGTCACCGCCGACGGCCCCGACCCGGTCGAGGCCGCCGCGTCGATGGCGCGCGGGGGGGCGCGGTGCATTCAGCTCCGGTACAAGGACGCCGACCCACGCACCATGCGCGTCGTCGCGCGCGGCCTGCGCGAAACCTCGCGGATCATGGGGTTTGCGCTCGTCATAGACGATTTTGCCGACGTGGCCGGCGAGGTGAAGGCCGACGGGGTCCACGTTGGACAGCAGGACCTCACGTGCGCCGAGGCGCGCCGGATTGTCGGCTCGGGGGCGCTGGTGGGCGTCTCGACGCACAACGAGGCGCAGCTTCTCGCCGCCATCGAGGCGGGGGCCGACTACGTGGGTTTTGGGCCGATCTTCCCGAGTGTGTCGAAAGGCAGCCCCGATCCCGTGGTCGGGCTCGACGGACTTGTGAAGGCCCTTTCGATCTCTCCCGTTCCTGTCGTCGCGATAGGCGGGATCACCCTTCGGAACGCCCGCGAGGTCGTCCGCACCGGCGTCCACGCCATCACCGCCATCGATGCGGTCTACTCGTCCGGGGACGTCCAGTCGGCCGCCGAGGCGTTCGGGGTGTTTTTTGCGACCAATCGGCACGCCGTTGCAAAAAAGTCGTGACTTTTCGGCAATAGCGTGCAAAATAGTCGCATGGAACGTCTTCAGAAGGCGCAGATTCTCAAAGACCTCGAAAAGAAGCTCGTCTTCCTGGTCGGGCCGCGGCAGGTGGGGAAAACGTGGCTTGCCAAAGACATCGGCGCGGGCTTCGGCAAGACCGTGTATCTGAACTACGACAGCCTCTCGGACCGGAAAATCATCAAAAAGGAGGCGTGGCTCAAGAACACCGAGCTTCTGATCCTGGACGAGCTCCACAAGATGCCGCGGTGGAAAAACTTTTTGAAGGGTGTCTTTGACACGCGGACTCCGGGCATGAGGATTCTCGTCACCGGGAGCGCCAGGCTCGATCTCTTGCGGCAGGCGGGCGATTCGATGGCGGGAAGGTATTTCACGCACCACCTTCTGCCGTTGTCGCCGGTCGAGTTGCGCGGGACCGCATTCGAGGGCGGCGTCGAGCGCCTCATGTCGCGCGGCGGGTTCCCCGAGCCGTTTCTCTCCGAAGACCCCGTGGACGCCGACCGCTGGCGGCGTGAATACGCCGATGGTCTTCTGCGCCGCGACATCTTCGAGGTGGACAAGGTCCAGGACCTTCGGGCCATTCAACTCGTGCTCGACCTGCTCCGCGAGCGTGTGGGCACGCCGGTGTCGTACTCGTCCATCGCGCGGGACGTCGAGGTGGCGCCCAACACGGTCAAGAAGTTCATTCGGATTCTCGAGGCGCTCTGCATAGTGTTCCGGGTCGTGCCGCACACCGCAAGCGTCGCCCGGTCGCTTCTCAAAAACCCCAAGATTTACTTCTTCGACAACGGCATAGTGAAAGGCGGCCCCGGCCCGGTCTTCGAGAACTTCGCCGCGGTGTGTCTTCTCAAGCACGTCACGGGAAAGACCGACTATGAGGGGAAGGAGTATTCCCTTCGCTACATCCGGACCAAGGAAGGGCGCGAGGTCGACTTCTGCATCGTCCGCGAGGGGAAGCCCGAACTCTTGGTCGAGGCGAAGGCGTCCGGCGAGGATTTCGACAAGTCACTTGCCGCGTTTGCCCAAAGCCTGGGCGCGCACGGCGTGCAGGTAGTACGCGACCTAAAAAACGAGCGCCGCGACGGCCGGCTGGAGCTCCGCGGCGCCGGGACATTCTTTGGGGAGATGTTTCTCTAGACGGCGGAGGTGCTGCCGGTTTGGAGTGCGCAAGCCTGCTTTGGTTCGCACTCCAAACGGGTCGCGTGTCTTCCGGTCGTCGGTCGCCGGTCACCGGTCGTGGTTGGGTTTCGAGCGGAAACAAGTTCTTGGCAACCTGCCCGGGTTTTGGGTATGATGGGCGCGTGCGGGCGAGTGCAGGCGGGCTTGTTCCGCCGGAGCGTGTGTCCGCCGTAGCCGTGTGCGAAGGCGGAAGCGGGGGGTCCGGGCTCGTGCTTCGCAGCGAAGCGCAGCTTCGCAGAGTAGCAGGGGAAGTTGAGCGTAGCGGCCCCCGGTAGGAAGTGCGAGTGCAGGCGGACTTGTTCCGCCGGAGCGAGCGGGGGGTCCGGGGGGGAAGTTGAGCGTAGCGGCCCCCGGTAAAAAAGGAGAGGGGTGGCGCATGAAAAACACGGAGTGCGGCGGGGCGGAGAAGTACCGCAAGGACAAGCGGATCACCGTCAACGTCGAGTTCGCCAGCCGCGACAAGTTCATCCGCGAGTACGTCACCAACATCTCGAAATCGGGGATGTTCGTCGCCACCCACGACCCGCTGCCCGTCGGAACGAAGATCAATCTTAAGTTCACCGTCATGATCGACGGCAAGCCCGAGGTCGTCGAGGGCGAGGGCGAGGTGGTGCGCGTCCTTCGCGAAGGGCTCAAGGACCGGAAGGCCGGAATGGGCGTTGCCTTCACCGCGCTCTCCGGGTGCAGCGCAAAGCTAATAGAGAAACTGCTGCTCACCGATCCGAAGTGCACGGGCCGGTAGACCTTCACATGTTGACACGACTTCGCATCAGGAACTTCAAACGGTTTGGCGAAGCGGACGTCGAGCTTGGCCAGTCTGTCGTCTTCATCGGCCCGAACAACTCCGGCAAAACCACAGCGCTCCAGGCTCTGGCCCTCTGGAACGTGGGACTCCGCAGGTGGAACGAACGCCGGGAAGGCAAAACCTCCCCGGAGAAGCGGCCCGGCGTGACCATCAACCGTCGTGACCTGATCGCGATTCCGGTTCCGGACGCCAATCTTCTGTGGCGCAACCTGCATGTCCGTGACGTGCGGCGGACCAACGGCAAACAGGAAACGCAGAACATCCGGGTGGAAGTCGTTGTGGATGGGGTCGCCGGCGGGAAGGGCTGGTCGTGCGGCTTCGAATTCGACTACGCGAACGAGGAATCCTTCTATTGCCGCCCTTTGCGGTTGAGCGAGGACAAGGCCCCTCAGCGCATGCCGGTGCCCGCAGAAGCGGCGGACACACGTTTTGCCTACCTGCCGCCCATGTCCGGTTTGGCCGCAACAGAGCCCAAGTGGGAAACCGGCCGCATCAATGTCCTGCTTGGCGAAGGTCAGACCGCGCAGGTTCTGCGAAATCTGTGCTGCCAGATCTACGAGCAACCCGACCCGAGGCCGGCATGGAAGGACGTCTGCGCGCACATTGAGTCACTCTTTGGTGCGCGGCTCCAACCGCCGCAGTTCATCAAGGAGCGGGGCGAAATTACGATGACGTTTGGCGACCGGAGCGGCTGTGTGCTCGATTTGTCCAGCGCCGGGCGCGGTTTGCAACAGACGTTGCTTTTGTTGGCCCATCTTTACGCCAACCCAAAGACAGTTCTGCTTCTGGATGAACCGGATGCCCACCTGGAAGTTCTCCGCCAGCGCCAAATTTACCAGCTGCTCACGGACGTGGCTTCATCGCAGGGCTCCCAGGTGATAGCGGCGAGCCATTCGGAGGTCGTGCTGAATGAAGCCGCCAACCGCGACGTGGTGATTGCGTTCGTCGGGCGGCCCCACCGCATCGACGATCGCGGTCAACAGGTTGTCAAGGCGTTGACGGATATCGGCTTCGATCACTACTACCAGGCTGACCTGAACGGCTGGGTGCTCTACCTGGAAGGTGCCACGGACCTGGCCATTCTGAGAGCGTTTGCCCGGGTGCTGGCGCACCCGGTTGCCAGGCACCTCGAGCGGCCGTTTGTCCATTACCTGACCACGAACCTGCCAACCCGCGCCAGAGAACATTTCTTCGCGTTGCAGGAGGCGCGCACCGATCTGGTGGGGTTGGCGCTGTTCGACCGCCTCGAAAAACCGCTTCATTCGGGAACGTCTCTGACCGAGTCGATGTGGCAGAAGCGCGAAATCGAGAACTACCTTTGCCAGGAAGAGGTGCTGGTCGCCTACGCCCGTCACGAACAACCGGACGACTTGTTCGGGCGAGCCGAAGCCGCCCGTCGCGAACAGCTCATGCGCGAGTGCATTTCCGAGGTCACTGAAGCGCTTGCCACCTTGAACCGGCCGAGTCCCTGGTCCGCCGAGATCAAGGCCAGCAATGAGTTCCTGGATCCGGTGTTCGAGCGGTTCTTCAGGAAGGTGGGGCTGCCGAATCTCCTTCGCAAGACTGACTTCCACGTCCTGGCCGGCTTCGTCCCAAAGGAAAAACTCGATCCGGAGATCACCGCCAAACTCGACGAAATCCTCACAGTTGCGCAAAACGCGAGGCCCAACGGTGAATAGGCCGTCGGGTCGGTCGCCGGGCGCTTGACTCCCTTTCGCATTGGCCGATAATGGCCGGCCATGTTCGACCCGGGGACAACCGCCGCGTGCGTAGACGATCTGGCGGCGAAAAGGCTGGTTTTCGTCACCGGCAAGGGCGGGACGGGCAAGAGCACTTTCACCGCGCTCCTCGGCAGGCGGGCCGCCGCCCGCGGTGTGCGGACGCTGCTTGTTGAGCTCGACAGCCGATCGACGATTAGGAAGATGTTTTCGCATGGGGCGCCCACTAAAATCGGCTACCAGCCGGTCGCGCTGGCGCCGGACCTGTTTGCCGTGGACATAGACTCGGAAAACGCGGTCGTCTCGTATCTGTCCGAGGCGCTGGGGTCGCATGCCATCGCGACGATGGTCATCAACAACCGTGTGATCCGCTATTTCTACGACGCGGTCCCGGCGGGCCGCGAGATCGTCGTTTTGAGCAGGCTGTACTCGCTGGTGACCGCCGGCCGGGCCGGCGACGAGCGCGAGTTCGACCTTTTTGTGGTCGACATGCCGGCGTCGGGCCACGCGCTCTCGCTTCTGCAGCTCCCCGCGACGGCGGGCGGGGCATTCGGGGTCGGGCCGGTGGCAAAACGCGCGAGGCAGATGGAGGAGGCGTTCCTTGACCCGCGCCGGTCCGCGCTGGCCATCGCCACGATTCCCGAAGAGATGGCGGTCAGCGAGACCGTCGAGTTTCACCGGAGGTTTCGCGAGGAGGGCCGCGCCCCGGTCCGCGCCGTGATTGTCAACATGCTCCCCGATCCGTTTCTGGACGAGGCCGCGGCCATGCTCTACCGGCAGGCGCGCCCGGCCGGGGGTCAGGGCGGCGTTTCGCCGGCCGCGGCCGCGGTGGCGCGCGCGTGCGAATGGGACATGGCAAAGACGGCGCGGAAGATGCAGCACATGCGCGCGCTTCAGGACGCGCTGCCGGGTGTGGTTTCGCTCCCGCTGGTCGAAACGGGGGAGGTGCTGGAGGGGATCGAGGCACATTTGGGGTTTTTGATTTAGGAACCCGGGAATGTCGCTCAAAGAAGCGCTCGAAAGGAAGATCATCGTCTGCCTCGGGTCGGGCGGGGTCGGGAAGACGACGACGGCGGCCGTGCTGGCGCTTGAGGCCGCGCGGTCCGGGAAAAAGGTGCTGGTGATGACAATCGACCCGGCGCGGAGGCTTCGGAGCGCGCTGGGCATCCCCGAGGTCGGCAACTTCGAATCCAGGGTTGACCCCGCCATCTTCGAAGCGGCCGGCATTCCCATGGCGGGCGAGTTCCACGCCATGATGCTTGACACCAAGAGCGCCTTTGACGACGTCATCGCCCGCGTCGCCCCGGACGGCGCGACGCACGACGCGATACTCAAAAACCGGCTCTACCAGTACGTCTCGACCACGCTCGCGGGCTCGCGCGAGTACGTCGCGGCCGAGCGGCTCTACGACATCTACCGCCGGGGCGTCTACGACCTTGTCGTCGTGGATACGCCGCCGACCAAGAACGCGCTCGATTTTCTCGAGGGGCCGGGGCGGATGTCGAAGTTTTTGGACGACCGGATCATGAAGATCTTCCTGCTCCCGATGACGGCCGGCTCGGGCCTCAAGGAGGCGTTCATCAGGCGGACGAGCGCAGTCATTTACCGAATCCTCGCGGTCGTCTTCGGCGATCAGTTCCTCGGTGACATGAACTCGTTCGTATGGAACTTCCGGGACATGTACGGCGAGTTCCGCCGCCGGGCCGACGACCTCTCGGCCATTCTGCGAAGCGACGCGGCGGCGTTCATGCTGGTCACAAGTCTTGAGAAAGAAAGGACGCACGAGGCGGGTTACCTTGCGCGCCAGCTTCTGGGGCGCGGGTACCGGCTGAACGGGGTCGTCATTAACCGCGTGAACACGGTGGCGCTTGGGGCGGCGCCCGTGTCTCCCGAAGAGATCGAGAAGGCGTTTTTCCCCGATGTCTGCGACGCCGACCGTCCGCTCGCGCGCCGGACGGCCGCGCTCCTGGTGAGGCGCTTTGACTACCTGCGCGAGTCGGCCCGGCGCGACGCCGGCGCCGTCGCGGCCCTCGCCGCCTCGTGGGGCGCCAAAAAGGGCGTCCACACGGTTCCCGCCTTTGACGCCGACATCCACGACCTCAAGGGCCTTGACCTTTTCAGGAAAACGCTATTTGATGGATTGGCTGGCGGTTGAACCTGGCGCCCTTTTCGGAGGCTCAAAGGTCATGCGAAGGCTAACGTGTCTTTTCGTCCTGCTCGGACTGGCGGTGATCCCCGCGGTCGTTTGGGGCCAGGACAAGGCGGCGCAGTCCAAGGCGCTCAAGGAACAGGCCGACGGCCTCATGAAGTCCGGCAACCGGGCCGTGGCGATAACGACCTACCGAAACGCCATTGCGCTCGACCCGAACAACTGGCAGGCGCACGACGCGCTGGGCACCGCGTACTTCAAGGAGAAGATGTACCTCGACGGCGCCATGGAGTTCACCGAGGCCATCGCGCTCAACCCCGGTTACCACGCCGGGTACTACAACGTCGCCTACGCCTACCGGAAGGCGGGCAAGTACAACGAGGCCATCAAGTACTACGAGAAGTACACCAAGATGAAGCCCGACGACACCGACGCCTTCTATGGGCTGGCCGAGAGCTACAAGGCGGTCGGCGAAAAAGAAAAGGCCATTGAGAACTACCAGACATACGTCCAAAAAGAGCAGAGGCCTTCGGAGCAGAAATGGATCGACAAGGCCAGGGCGTCCATCGCCGAGCTGCAGGGCGGGTCGCCCGCGGCGGCGCCCGTGATGATGGCCCCGGTCCCGGCGGCGGCCGGTTACGGCCGGCCGGCCGCGGCCGCGGCGCAGCCCGCATATGCTTCGCAACCGCAGTACGCCCCGCCCGCGCAGCCCGTCCCGGCGGCCCAACCGTCGTATCAGCAACCGCCTCCCTCGACCCTGGCGGTCACTGCCATCTTCGGGGACCCTCTGGTGGCAGAGGGCGACGCGCACTACAAGGCCCGCTCGTATCCGAACGCGGTCACGTCGTACCGCGACGCCATCTACCGCAATCCCAATAACGTCGAAGCCCACTACAAGCTCGGTCTTGCCTATGCGGTCACCAACCGGTTGGACCTGGCCGTCGCCTCATGGAAGAAGGTGGTCGAGCTCGACCCGGGCAACGCCGGCGCCAGGGACAACATCGCAAAGGCCGAGGCGAGACTCCGGGGCGCCGCGCCGGTGGCCCAGCCCGTGGCCCCGCCCGCACCGGCGGTCCAGCCGCTGCCGCAGCAGCCGTCGGCCGCGGCGCAGCCGGCGATGGGCTTTGGCGAGCTTTTCCAGGCCGCGATGGCGGCCAACGGCCGCAACGACTACCAGGGCGCCGTGAACCTCGCCGCGCAGGTCCTTCGCATGAAGCAGGATTTCGCCCCCGCGTATGTCGTGCAGGGTGACGCGTTCATCGGTCTCGGCCAGATGCAACAGGCCATCCAGGCCTACAACAACGCGAGGGCGTTCGACTCGGGGCTCTCGGCCCCCCTCCACGGGCTCGCCGAGGCATATCGGCTGCTCCCCGACAAGGACAAGGCCGTCCACTACTACAAGCTCTTCCTCAAGTCGTCCGGCCCCGACAAGGAAAAGTGGAGGGTCGACCGCGCGGCGAAGATGCTTCAGATGCTGGGAGGGAGTCTGTAGGATTGCGAGCGAGACGGACATGTGCCGGCGGAGCGAGCAGGGGGCGCGGGGGAGAAGTCGGCGCAGCCGTCCCCCGAAACAAGGTCAAGTGGAGGGTCGACCGCGCGGCGAAGATGCTTCAGATGCTGGGAGGGAGTCTGTAGACCTTCGGTAGTTCCGGACCTTCCGTGACCGCCGCAGTGCGCGGGGAAACACGCCCAAGATTCACAACGCCCAAGATTCGGCTCGACACACCGCTCCGAAAGTGGTAAAGTGTCGTCCGACGAGCACTTGAACGCGCCGGTTGACCGGGGGAACGCGGATGGTTCGACAAGCTCACCACGGGTTCGTTCGTCAGGCCCGCCAGAAGGTCAA
>JACRCP010000235.1 GCA_016218965.1 Deltaproteobacteria bacterium
GAATATGTCAAGCTGAAATGTGATTACGGCGCGGCAACATTCGTGACTACTTTTGGCTTTTCAAAGGACGCCCCCCGGAATCACTGCGGTTTTTCCCTTCTGAGTACGGAAAAAGCTCAACACAGGTTGGAAGTTGGGCTAATCCTTGGAAGTCGAACACCTGACCGCCTGGCCTCAAGTACAAACGGATCATCGCATCCCTGAAACGCCCACACTCTGCGCTGTTTTTCAAGATCGCCATGATTTCGTTTGACACCAGTTCCCGGTGTTCCATTAAGAACAACTCGTCCACAAGAAGCAACGCCGATTCCCCCCTCGTATCGAGACATCGCTGCCGCGTCTCGTCGATGATGGCAAACGCTTGGTCCCTCGGATCTGTGATTCCCATCCGGGCGAACCTTGAACGGACTTGTTGCACAATGATTACATCTCGCAACTTCGCCTCAAACCCGCAGTCTTGACAGTCACAGATCATGTGATTGCACGGGTCGGCTTCGATGCTTTTGAATACTATCTTGGTGAGAGCCTCCAGCATTCTCGCGGCATTCGGAGCGTCTTTGTCTACAGTGACCACCGCAGTGGCCGCAACATCGGCCGCCGCGTCGATGTCCTCAGGCCTGCGGTAGTCGCTGATGAACCCGGCAAGTTTCGCTTCGACCTGCTCGGTTGTCAGACGTGAAATCTCCACAGTTTTGTTTTGATAGAAACTTCCTTTTCCAGTTGTTTCCCGTTTTCCTTCGCTCTTCGTCGTGCAGCACGAAAGAAGGATACTGCCAGTCAACAACCATGCCATGAATGTGTGTGTCATGATCCTGCCTTTCATTTGGCCCAATTCCTGCCTTCCGTGGACCAGTCCTTCTCTCCTGGGGTTTTGTCTTCATGCGCGTTAGTCTTTTGGCTTGAATCAGCGCCTGAGGTACCACGAGGCGCCGGCGATCAGGGCCGACAGGGCTATCAGGGCAAACGGCGTCGTGAAGTAGGGGCTTCTGAAGACCGGCGGCTTGTCGTCGGGGTTTGCGTGAACGAGGGTCCGGTATTCCTCGGTGCAGATCTGCGCGGTCCGCGCGTTGAAAAGCGCCCACTGGACCGCCACGAGCCAGACGATCGAGATGGCATTGAGCACGGCCATCGCGTAATGCCCGCGGTCGATCGCGCCGCCGGGCCTGATGATGGCGAAGAAGTTCCCGAGGATGGTGAGGAACGTGACAAGGCGGGCCACGTTCCGCGCGGCGTTGGAATATCTCGCCAGGTAGTGGCCCATGCCGTAGAAAAAGACGCAACCCGCCATCCCGACCGCGGTCGCGATCCTCGCGCCGCCCTGCCGCTCGGGCGCCAGCCGGTCGAAGGCGAAGAGCACCGCCCCACCGCCCAGCAGCAACCCAAGCACGGCCGCGATCCTGTACCAGAGGGCAATGGCCAGGACGTTGGCCTCCATCGAAAGATCGCGCTTCTCAACCACCATCCGAATTCGCCCCTTCCATCAGCGGCGTCCCGGTCACGAGCTTCTGCCTTGCCATGACGCATGCCGTCTCGGCCAGTGGTTTCAAGTTCCTCGTGTCCTCGGCGTTGTATTGCCTTAGCAGGTCGAGGTACTCGGTTTGGCCCTGGCAGTACCTGAACCAGCAAATGACCGCCGCGTATCCGTCCATCTGGGCGACCTCGCCCGGCCGCGCGATTCCCAGGCGTTTCTCGATGCCCTTGAGCCCGCCCGAAAAGCCCTGTGCCGCAAAGACGTACCGGAGGTCAATGTGACCCTTGCGTTCGAGGTGCGCCCGCCGAAAGCGGTTTCGGAGAATGGGAATGTCGAAGCACTTGCCGTTGTACGTGACCAGAAGTTCGAACGGCTCTATGAATTCCTGGAACTTTTCGAGATCGATCCCCTCGACAAACTGGTGTACATCGTTGCCGTCGTACACGCCCACCACGGTAATCTGGGCATCAGGCCCCGAAAGGCCGGTCGTTTCTATGTCAACAAACGCCGCCTTGTCCGAAAAAAACCGGTATATCCGCCACGTTTCGGACGCGTGAAGGCGGCGCTCGAAGTACTGCGCATCGCGTGCCAAAAGCGCAGCCTCGGACTCGCCCACCCGGGCCTTGAGATCATCCCACCGCGCCGCACCCCATGTCCGCGGCCGCGGTCGATTGGCGACGTCCTGCCACTCGATGTACCCGATGTCCCAGAGCGATCGCTCCGTCTTCGGCCCGACCCCGGGAAGATGAATGAACGTGTTGCGCAGCACTTCGTTGACCTACGACCTACGACTCATGACTGATGACCAACGACTCACGAAACAGAACGCAGAACAAGGGCCGCCGCAGCCGGGGTCGTCAGTCACAGGTCGTGAGTCGTCAGTCATTGAACACCCACTTCACGCCTGTCACGAACTTCCCCTCCCCCGCACAATCTATGATCCGGGTGACGTTTGACCCGTCAATTGCGGCGACGTAAAGGTCCGAACAGCTCTCCCCGTCCGCCCGGGACATCGTGAAAGCGACCTGCCAGGCGTCCGGCGAGAAATCGAAGTCATAGATGTTTCTCGTTCCCCCGTCGAGGATCTCGACGCCCGCGGCCACGTCGTGCGAATGGGCAAGAGCGAGCTTGCGCCAGCCGCCGGAACGGAACAGGACCTGGGCGCCATCGGGCGAGGTGACGGGCGCCGTGGAGTTGGCCAGAAGGTACGAGATGCCTGTCCCGTCGCCGTTCATCTCCATGAGCGACTGGTACGGCTTGTTGTTCCGGAACTCCTGCCGCCAGAACAGGATGGACCCGTCGTCCCTGAGCGCCGGGCCGATGTCATCGAAGCCCGGCCGAAGCGGCGTCAGGTACGCCGCCTCGCGCGAGCTGATGTCGACCGTGACGATCCGGTAGGGGTCGTTCCCGAACTCCGTGTCCTGCCCGACCGTCCTCTGCCAGAAGTTTGCCCGCCGGCAAATGAGAAGCGCCGCGTCGCCCGGCATGAACGAGTGGCACTCGTCGTTGACGTTCCCGTTTGTGAGCTGGAACGGCGCCTCTCCGGGCCGCAGGACCCACGTGAACTGGATGGCGTCGCCGATCGTCGTGCCGAAGTTCTGTTCCTGAAAGGGGTCGGCCGACGAGAACGCGATCGTGGCCCCGTCGCGCGCCACGCCGAAAGACCAGACCCGGTTGGCGCGGAAACGCACGGCCGTTTCGCTCTTGTCGGCGCGCATCATCTCGACGGAGTCTTTGTCCCCCGCACCCTGCGCCCATGTCGCGAAGTAGATCACCGACCCCGCCATCGGCGGCGAGACTTCCTCGAAACCGATCTGTTCCGGCGTGAGCAACGGCGGCAGTCCGACGTCGCCGCCGGCATCTTCCCCGCCTGCGTCCGATTCTCCGCCGTCGGACGTCTCCGCGTCCGTCGCTGCGTCCGACGGAGCTTCAGCGGAGTCATATCCCTCGTCCGTCGACCCTCGGTCTTCGGGTCCCCGGTCAGTCTGATTGGACGTGTCGGACGGATAGGACGTGTCGGACGGAACGGGCCCGTCAAAACCGGCGTCGAACGCGCCGCCGTCCGACGACGGGCCGCGTTGACCGGCAGCGTCCTCCGCGCAACCGCAAGCGGCAAACGCCGCCGCAGCGAAGAGAAAAGCAGTCGTCGTTTCGGATCTGCGGTTCACGTCCCGGATGGTAGCGAATGAGTGGACGCAACACAAGGCGAAAGCTCCGAGTTCAGTAAGCGACGCGCAACGAAGCCGGACGGGATGCATCGGCGGTCAGAAATGTGAAGTTATTGTTGCGCGAGCCCTTAGCTTTGTCCCGGTTGCCGCGGCAGGGGGCGGGGGCGGCGTTTCTTTTTGTCTTCGAGGACGACGGGCGGGAGGCGGCAGACGCTCGGGTCGGGGGGGGTGCGGCCGAGCGCTTCGAGCTTAAGGAATATCTCGCGCGAGGCCCAGGCGTCGGTCGCGGCATACCGGATCTGCGATTCGGTCAGGCGCAAGCGGCTCCAGTCGGATTTCTTTTCCTTCTTGGACATCCGGAAACCCAGGACTATCGCCGTGAGCGCCCGCAGGCTGTTGTTCTTGATGCCGGCCAGATCGGTCAACTTTTCGAGCTCGACAAACCCCGCCTCTTCGAACGCCTGCATCTCCTTGAGCTGGCGGACGTCATAGAGCATTCCGACACCGACCTTGAGGATTCCCGGGTCGGCAAACACGGGGCCCAGCCCGCCCAGACCGGCCACGTCGTGGAGGCGGAAGATATACACCACGTCCGTTGCGGCAATCTGCACAAGTGACGGCCGGTGGTGGACCCCGCGCGTAAATGACGCCTTGGTCTCGGTGTCAAAACCCAGTACGCGCTCTTTTTTGAGCTTTTCGACCGCGGCCTGCGCCGCGGCGTCCGAACAGACTATCCGCACGTGGCCGTCGTAGCCGCGGATCGGGAGACAGTTGATCTCCTCGCGCGTGACACATTCCTTGAAACCGTTGTCCATGTGTCTCGGGGTCCGTTGCCCGTTGTCCGTTGTCCGTCGCCCCGTGCCGCCCACCGCCCACCGCCCGCCGGGGGCCTCGGCTTCTCACTTCTCATTGCCTTGTATGAACTGCCCCGCGAATGCCCTGGCCGAGAGCGGCTCACCGGTGGCGGCCTCGACGAACTCGCGCCACGGTTTGGCCATCCCGGGGGCAAAGACCTTCTCTTTGAAGAACGCGCCGACTACCTTGTCCCTCGAAAGGCGCAGCGGCTCGCCGGCCTTGACGCTCCGGACGGCGCCGATTTTCGCGTAGAGCTGCGACGCGAACAGTTCCCCCAGCATGTAGTTGTGGTAGTACACGGGGACCGAGACGATGTGGATCTTGGCCGCGTAGTCCGGCTCGCTGCGGCCCGGGTCCGGCGCAAGAAGCTGGTACCGCGCCTTGAGGTTCCACCAGAGCTTGTTGAGGTCCTGCCCGGGGTCCTCGTACATGGCCTTCTCGAACCGCAGCATCACCTGGGTCCACCGCGAGAAGATGATCTGCTCGAGCCTGAGCATCCGCCCCGCCGAGTCGGCGACGGGCTTCACGTCGGCCTCCGGAATCCCGAGGTTGTCCTGAAGCCATGCGGCGTCCTTGGACTGCCTGCCGAAGAACATCGCCACGCCCTCGGTGGCGAATATGTGCGCCGAGTCGCGCAGCACATATGGGAGCGACCGGTCGATGTACTTCGAGTAGACGCCGTGGCCCAACTCGTGGAGGAGCGTCCCCATCCACTGTTCGTTGGGAACGAGGTTCTGGAGCGTGCGGACGTCGCCCTCCCGATCCATGTCGGCGCAGAACGCATGGGGGCTCTTGCCGGGTTTTTCATAGAGATCGCTCCTGGCGAGGATGTCGCCGACACCGAGGCCGATCCCGTCGTAGAACTTTTTGCCGATCTCGTCGATCTTGCGGTCCTTGTAGAACCTGTCGAGGTCCACCGGATAGATCCTGGGCGCCTCCTGGAAAAACAGGTCCTGATAGTTCCATGGGCGGAGGTCGGCGGCCCCAACGCCGAACCGCTTCGCCATCGCCTCGTCGACCTCGACCTTGAGCGACTTGAAGACGCCGGCGGTGTCACGGTCGAGCTGGTCAAAGAGCGACAAAAGCTCGCCGCCGTCGAACTCCTGCGTCGCGAGCTGGAGCGCATGGAAGTTGGCAAAACCGACCTCGCGGGCGCTTTCGTTCCTGAGCTTCACGAGCTCCCGGAGTTTCGGTTCGACGAACTTCCCCACGGCCTGGTATGCCTTCCACGCCGCCTCAACTTCGGGGTTCTTCGTGGATTCGCGCAATATCTTGCGGACCTCGTTTTCGGTGTGCTTTTTGCCGCCAATCTCCGGGCGGAACGTGTTGAAGATCTGGTCGACCTGGTTGGCAAGCTCGGTCATGCGGTCCAGGAGCTTCGTATTGACCTGTTTGGCGAGGTGCGCAAGGTACAGGATCTCGACCTGCCGCCGGAGCAGGGGCTCCGCGATCTTCCCGCCGTCGCGCCACTTTTTGAGCGCGGCAAAGCTCTCTCGGTCGGCGAAGAGCCGGTCCATTTGCATGTCGAGATCGAGACGCTTCTTGTAGTCCTCGTCGCGCCCAGTGATGCTGGCGTTCCACCACGCAAGGGCGGAGTCCTTGTAGAGCGGACGGTACCTGCCGACGAACCCTTCGAGCCACGCCGCCGCCGCCTGCTCGTCGCCCATCACGTGCCCCTCCTTGGCCCCCGTTTCGTCGTCCTCGACATTGAACCCCCAGGACGCACAAGCCCCGGCGGCAAGCAGTACCGCCGCCGCGACGACTGCCCGAAGGTCTTTTGCTGTCATGTGATGTCTCCCTGCCGTGGTGTTTCCGAATCCCAAGACCGTCCGCCAGGATCGACATATTGACCGTTTTTGACGTGAAGTTGTCAAGGGCTGAGTTTTGGCTGAGTTTTGGCGCAGTGGCATTCGGAGTACGTTCGTGGCCGTCACCGAGAGCCCCACCCGGGTGGGGCGTTCCCGCACGCACTCCAATTCACTTCTTCTCGGCGTCGTCCCTGAAGATGATCTCGCCCTTGGTCCCGAAGTCGGCGCCCTTGAAGGACGAGTAGAAGTCGTCGAGCACGGCGTCAAACGAATGATAGCGCTCGGCGGGGGTGTCGCGCGTCATCTTGTCGAAGATGTGATCCACCTCCACGGGGATGTCCTTCTTGACGGCGCTCGGGAGCGGTGAGCGCCTTCCGGGAAGGTTCCCGGTGAGCATCTCGTAGAGGATGATGCCCAACGAATAGACGTCGTTTTCGGCGGCGGCCTCGGCGTTCGGCGTCAGCATCTCGGGCGGCGTGTACGCGATTGCGCCGCCAATGAAGACCTGCGGCGCCTGCCCCCCGGGCCTCTGCTGGACGATCCTGTTCATACCGAAGTCCGCAAGCTTGACGTTTCCCTGCGCGGTCACAAGCAGGTTCTCGGGCTTGAGGTTCTGATGGATGAGCCCGGCCGCGTGCGCGTGGCGCAGGCCGTGGCATGCCTGGATGAAGTAGATAAGCGCGTCCTCGGCCCGCAGGCCGCCCTTCGCCGCGGTGTACTGCCGGAGGTTCCCGCCCTGCGCGAATTCCATGATGTAGTACGGGTTCGAAACCTCCAGGTTCACGTCGATGATCGAAAGGATGCAGGGATGGTGCAAGGCCGCCGCGGCCGAGAGTTCGTCTTTCAAGCGCGTCA
The DNA here is from genome assembly GCA_016218965.1 of Deltaproteobacteria bacterium. Lineage (GTDB taxonomy): Bacteria > Myxococcota > SpSt-1050 > SpSt-1050 > JACRCP01 > JACRCP01. Next base: position 7,158 of record JACRCP010000235.1, read on the forward strand.
CGACATCGCCCCTCTGAATGAAGCTGAAGTACGTGAATATGTCCTTGATCTCCTTGATGGCGACCTCGATGCCGAGCACCGCATGCTTGCCCTTGAAAACGGTCCCGATGGTGCCGGTCCCGGCGGCCTCGAACCGGATGAACTTGGCGTCCTGCCTGACCCCGGCGACCGGCCTGCCCTCGGGCTTGGGCTCGTCGGGAAGCGGCTCGACCGGCTCGACGAGCACGCCCGAGAAGTGCGACTCGATCTCGCGTTCGAGTTGGTCGTTCATCGCCTCGCCGGCGGCGGCAATTCCCTTGTCGCCCAGGACCACGCCCTCGCGCCGGAGGATGACGTATCCGCACTTGTTCAAGAACTTGAAGAACTCCTGGAAGTCGAGCGACAGCGACCCCGCGTGCATCGCGCGCACGTCCTGGAGCGTCCGGATCCGCCCCTCGCGCTGGTCGCGCATCAGGTCTTTGAGCACTCGGATCATCTCGTGCATCAGCCCTTCCTTGGTCACGACCGTGGTCACGTCAGGCGGCATGTAGCACCTCCATATGGGTTCTCGAACGGTTGCGGCTCGGAGATACTAACGTATCGACGGTACGTTGTACAGGCCGGCGAAACGAGGCGAAACGAGCACGAGGAAGCGCAGGCGGATTCACTCCGCCGGAGCGAACTGGGGGTTCGGCTCGTGCTTCGCAGCGAGGCGCTGCTTCGCAGAGTAGCAGGGAGACGTTCGCGCAGCGATCCCCCGTCATATGGACAAGGTCCGCGTCGGATGGTACTTTCCGAACCCGTGGCAGTCCCAGATTGCGGAAAAGGACCGGTAGGTCTGGGCCGGCGCGGCGTGATCGCCGTTGCGGCGATTGCGCTGGCGTACACGGTCGTCTACTCGGCGCTCTCCATCTGGCGCCATTCGATCTACAACTCCTCGATGTACGACCTCGCGCTCTTCGATCAACTCATCTGGAACATGGCGCACGGGCGGTTCTTCGAATCGTCCATCAAGGGGTTCAACTACCTGGGCGACCATGTTTCGCCGATCCTCATCCTTCTCACCCCGCTGTACTGGATATGGGAGGACGTCCGCATCCTTCTCGTCTTCCAGTCCGCCGCGATCGCCGCCGCCGCGTTCCCGTTTGCCGCCGCCGCCACAGGGGCGCTGCGCAGCAGGACGGCCGGCGTGATGATGGCCGCGGTCTTCCTTCTGTACCCGAACCTCGGATACGTAAACCTCTTCGATTTTCACCCCGAGATCCTGCTGGTCCCCATCTTCACGTTTGTCGTTTTTTTTCAGCGCCGGGGCCGCCCCTGGGCGGCCGCCGCCTGCGCACTCCTGGCGCTCACCGTAAAGGAGGACGCCGCCATAACGGCCGCGTGCTTCGGCCTCTACCTCTTTTTCGCGGCCGGCGCCCGCGCGCCGGGAGCCGTCGTCGCAACCGTGTCGGCCGCGTGGTTCCTCGTCGCCATGAACGTGATAATTCCGGCAAACAAACCGTCCGGCGCGAGCGACGGCTACCTCTATATCGAACGGTACGCGCACCTCGGCGCGAGCCTCCCGGAGGTGTTGAGGAACGCGCTCCTGCACCCCGTCAAGGCGCTCGTCGAACCCTACAGGTGGTGGAAAGGCGTGACGGCCCTCCGGATGTTCGTCCCGGTCGCCTTCCTTCCGTTCGTCGGCTGGCCGCTGTTCCTCGTCGCCGTCCCCGTGCTCGCGTACTCGTACATCAGCTCATACATCGCGCAATTCGACCTGCGGTTCCAGTACGTCACCATCGCCGTCCCGTTCATCCTGTTTGCCGCGCTCGACGGCGCCGTGTTCGTCAAGAAACGCCTCGACGGTCTCGCCGCCGTGCGGCGGATCGTCTGGCTCTCGGCGCCGAGGTCCGCGGTCGTCGTGGCGGCCGCTCTCCTTGCGCTCAACGGCTTCAGCGTCTATTGGGTGGTGAACAGCCACAGGCAGAACAAGACGTTTGCGCGGCACTACAACGAATCGGCCATCCGCGAGGCGCTGGGCCTAATCCCGAAAGACGCTTCGGTGGCCACGATTAACACACTTGGGCCTCAACTCGCGCACCGCCGCACGCTTGAGTTCGCCGTCCCTTTCGAGCCGCACTGGTACCACTACAAAAAGCTGGGCCTCCCGCTGTACTCGGAGGCCGAGTACCAGTTGTTCGACCAGGTGGACGCCCGCTGGACCGCCAGGGGTTCCGCGCAGCGGATCTCGGACCTCAAGACGAATCTCGGCTACGAAACCCTTTACCATCGCGACCGCGTCGTGCTATTGAAGATGGCGGAAGGAGCTGGTCCTCGTTGAAAACGACGCGAACGCTTGTTGTTTTCGCCGCGGTCGCGACCGTCGTTTGCCTGGCCCCGGCCGCGGGCGCGCAGGAGAAAGGCCGCCTGGCGGTCTTCGGTTGCGAGGCCGCGGGTGAGGCCGTCGCCTTCAAGCCGGCCGTCGACCAGGGCATCGCCGACGCCGCGCGGAACACCGGACGTTTCGAGATCCTCCGCGACGCGGACATATTCAAGATCCTCCAGTTCGATCCGCAGATCGCCATCAGGAACTGCGGCACCGACCCGCTTTGCATCTCGCAGCTCGGCGACACGATCAAGACCTTCTGGGTGATGAAGTCGGCTTTCGCGGTGAGGGGCGGCAAGGCGAATATTGAGGTGCAGGTCTTCGGCGTGGGGAGCGCGAAACTCCTGGCGAGCCTTTCCTCGGAGGTCGCGTTTCCCGGCACGGATCTGAAGGTCGAGGCAGAAAAGCTCACCCACGCGGTCCTCCGAAAGGTCGGGACGGGCAACATCAGGGCCGACGAGCCGTCGTTTGGGGAGATCCTTGTCAACGGCGTTCCGTCGGGGACCATACCGTGCGTCGTCGAGGGCGTCGCCGCGGGTACGCACACCGTCCGGATCGTCTCGCAGGGGGTCGATCTCTGGACCGGCGAAGTCAAGGTTGAGGTCGGTGAAACCGTCACCATCCAAACCCAAAAGGAGGTTCCCCGGCCCGCAGCGGCCGCGGCCGCCTTGCCGCCGGCCCAGCGAGGCCCGGGCCTCCTTCCGGCCCCGGCGGCCGAGGCGGCGAAACCCGCCCCTCCGCCCAAGGCCGAGCGGCCCCTCCCCCCGCCTCTCGACAATCCATACTTCTACGCCTTGGCGGGCGGCACGGTCGGTTGTTTCGCCGTCGCGATCGCGATGTCCGCCGCGAAATCGGCCGACGAGGACGCCGCGCGCGACGAGCCCGTCCAAGTCAAAGCCCGGGAGCGCCTCGACAGCGCCGGCAGCAAGGCGACGGTCGCAAACGTCTTCACGGGCCTGGGCCTCGCCGCCGCCATCGGGGCCGGCGTGGTCGTGTACATGGATGTGTTCGCGAACCCGCGCGCGTCCGCCTGGAAAGTCTCCCCGCAAATCGGCCCTGACCTCGCCGGCGCCGCGTTCTCCGCCGCGTTCTGACCGCCGCTGCTTCTCCCGCCTCTTTCCTCCTGCCTCTTGCCTCTTGCCTGCTGACTTCTTTGATTGATTCCTCGTTAACCTTGGTATACCTTCGCGCATCGAATGATATGGGGGGTCTAGAATGACACTACGAGGTCAAGATGTGTCGAGTCGCTGTCGTGTCCGCCGTCCTTTGCGTCTGCCCGGCGATGGCGGCCATCGCCGCCGGGGCCGAGCGCGTACTCACGCTTGACGAGGCCGTTTCGACGGCGCTCACGGCCAACCCGCAGATTGCCTCGGCCCGCGACACCCGATCGGCCGCGACCTTCAAGGTGCAGCAGGCCCGGGCGGGCTATCTCCCGTCGGTGGCGGCCGTCGTGGGATACAAGCGCGCCACCGCGAACTCCCCGGCGCCCCCGTACATCTCGTCGAGCGGCGCTTCGGCCGCCGCCTCGGCGTCGTCGAGTCTTAGCAGCCTCGTCGTCGGCCGCGAAGAGACGACATCGTACGACAACTGGAGCGCTTCGGTGTCGCTTAACCAGACCATCTATGACTTCGGACGGACGGGCGGCGCACACGACGCGGCCGCGGCATCGGAGCAGGCCGCCGCCGCCGATATCCGCTCGGTCGAAGAACATGTCGCCTTCTCGGTGATTCAGGCGTACTTCGGCGTGCTCGCGGCCCAGGAATCTGTGAAGGCCGCACGCGAGACCCGCAGGCAGATGGAAAAACACCTGGAGCTTGCCCACGCCCAGGTGGCGGCCGGGGTCCGCACCCGGATTGACGTCGCCCGAGCGCAGTCGGACGTGGCGTCCGCAAATCTCGCCGTGTTAAGAGCCGAAAACGCGCTCAAGAACGGCCGCTTGAGCCTCGAAAGTATTATGGGCTCCCGGACCCGCGGCGACTATACCGTTGAGCGACCCGCCGCGGCCGCGGCGCCCGCAATCGGAGACGTCGAGCAGGCCGTCAAGGAGGCGCTCGAACGCCGGCCCGAGCACAGGAGCCTCGTCGAGAAGGTGAGGTCGCTTGAGGCCGCGCTCCGTGCCGTCAGGTCGGGCTATTACCCGTCCATAGCCGCAAACGGGAACCTCGGCTACTCGGGCTACGAGCTTGACGGGATGGTTTACAACTGGGTGCTCGGCGCGACAGCGACATGGAACTTTTTCAACGGATTCGCCACGCAAAACGCGGCCGAAGAGACCCGGGCCAACATCAGCGCCGCGCAGTCGGCGATCCGGACGCTTGAGATCGCCTTGAGGCAGGAGATCGAAAGCGCCAACCTTGCGCTTGGGGAGGCGCGCGAGCGGATGACGCCGGCGCAGGCCCTTCTGGCCTCGGCAAAAGAGACACTCGAGCTTGCAGAGGCGCGCTATGCCGCGGGGGCCGGGAATATCGTCGAGATATCCGACGCGCAGGCCGTCTACACACAAGCCCGTTACGGACTGATACAAACCGAATTCGATATCGAGGTCGCGCGCGCGCGCCTTCTCAAAGCCGTTGGCAGGGTCTCGGAAGGCAGGAGAACGGAATGACGATGCATCGGGTGATCCTTGCGTTGTCGGTCGCCGCCGTCTCCGGACTCGCCGCCGCGTGCGGCGCCCGCGCCGAACGAAAGGCGCCGGGGGCCGGGGCCGACGAGAAGCCGGTGACGATCTCGGTGGCCGAGGCCGCAACCGAGTCCGTCGAGCGCCGGATCGACGTGACGGGCACCCTTGCGGCGTGGGAGGAGGCCGTCGTGGCGGTCGAGGCCGAAGGCCGGCTGATCGGGGTCGAGGTGGACCTGGGGGACAGGGTGCGCAAGGGCCAGACGCTTGCCTGGATCGTCCCCGAAGAGTACGAGTGGCGGCGCGCACAGGCCGAGGCCGAGTTCCTCGCGGCGGAAAGCGATCTCAAGAGGGTCCAGGACCTCTTCGCCAAGAACCTCGCCCCGCGACAACAGGTTGACGAGGCGACCCGGCGGCACGACACGGCAAGGGCGGCACTCGACCTCGCACGGAAAAAACTTCAGGATACGACACTGCGCGCCCCGTTTGACGGGGCCGTTGCGAGGCGGATCGTCAACAAGGGCGAATACGTGCGCGCCGGCACGCCGGCGTTCATGATCGTCCGGACGCACCCGGTGAGGTTCCGCGGCGAGGTCCCCGAACGGTACGCCGCCGACGTGAAGAAAGGCGATGCGGTCACGGCCCACGTCGAAGGCGCCGGGGGAGGTCCGCGGTCCGGCAAGGTGCTGAGGATCGGTCCCTCCGTCGAGACGACGTCGCGGTCGTTCCCCATCGAGGCCGAATTCGGAAACGAGGACGGCGCGGTGAAACCCGGTTCGTTCGCCCGGGCGTCTATTCTCACCGCCGTATCAACGGATGCCATCACCGTCCCTGAGACCGCCCTGTTTCTTTTCGCCGGTAACCCCCGGGTGTACGTCGTCGAGGGAGGACGGGCGCGGGAGCGGGTGGTGGAGCCCGGCGAAAAGACAAGGGACCGCCTGGTCATCCGAAAGGGCCTGCGCCCCGGGGAGAAGGTCGCCGTCACCGCCGTCGAGATGCTCTCCGACGGAAAGGCCGTCACCGTCCGCTGACCGGGAACCCGAATGAACGCACTTACGATCTTCATACGCAGGCCCGTCCTCGCCTCGATGCTGACCGCCCTGCTGCTTGTCCTGGGGTTCTTCTCGTACCGCGCACTGGGCGTCGACACCATGCCCAAGGTCGAGTTCCCGATGGTCACCGTGACGACGGTGCTTCGGGGCGCGTCGCCCGAAGAGGTCGAATCGCAGGTCACAAAGATCATCGAACAGGCGGTGAACACCGCGGCCGGGATCGACGAGCTTTACTCGTACAGCTTCGAGGGCGTCTCGCGCGTGGTGATCAGATTCGTCCTCGAGCGGCCGGTCGCCGAGGCCGTGCAGGATGTCCGGGACAAGGTCGCCACCATCGTGCGCCTATTGCCGGAGGACGTGGACCCGCCGGTCGTCTCGCGCATTGATTTCGACGCCATCCCGGTCTTGAACCTCGCCGTTTCCGGCCCGAGGGACATGAAGGAGATATCCGAGCTCGCGCGCCTCAAGATCAAGGAGGCCATCGAGAGCGTCAACGGCGTGGGCGCGGTCTTCCCCGTGGGCAACTGGGTGAGGGCAGTGAACGTGGTGCTGGACCTCGACAGACTCAACGCCTACGGCATCCCGATAGCGGCGGTGAAGAACGCCGTTGCCGCGCAGAACGTCGAGATCCCGTCGGGCCGGATAGACCGCGGCGATTCCGAGCAGGTCCTCCGCACGCTCGCGCGCGTCGAGCGCGCCCCCGACTTCCAGCGGGTCGTGGTGGCAACGCGGAACGGTCGCCAGATCACCATAGGCGGCATCGGCCGGGTCGAGGACTCCACCGAGGAGCCCCGCTCGCTTGCGCGCGTGTGGAGAAGGGGTGACCCGGGGATCGGCACGACCGCGGTCGCGCTGACGGTCCAGAAGCAATCCGGGACGAACACGGTCGAAGTCGTCGAGGCGGTCAAGAAACGCCTTGCGCTGATCGCGCCCACTCTGCCGCCCGGGATCAAGGTAGATGTCGTGTCTGACCAGTCCAAGTTCATCGTACGCTCGATCCATGAGCTGCAACTCCACCTCGTCCTCGGCGGGATACTCGCCGCGCTGGCCGTGCTCTTCTTCATGCGCAACCTGCGCTCGACCATCATCGCCGCCGTGGCGATACCGACGTCGCTCATCGCGACGTTCACGCTCATGCGGGCGCTCAACTTCACACTAAACAACATGTCGCTTCTGGGGCTTACGCTCGCGGTGGGGATCGTGATCGACGACGCCATCGTGGTGCTCGAGAACATCTTCAGACACATGGAGGAGTACAAAAAACCGCCGATTGACGCCGCCATCGACGGGCTCAAGGAGATCGGCCTCGCGGTTATGGCGACCACGACATCCCTCATGGTCATCTTCCTGCCGGTGGCGTTCATGCAGGGGATGGTGGGGCGGTTCTTCTTCGAGTTCGGGCTCACCGTCGCGTTTGCCATCGGCGTCTCGCTCCTTGTCTCGTTCACGCTCACGCCGATGCTCTCGTCCCGTTTCCTCAAGGTGAAGAGACACGGAGTCGCCTCCAAACAGAACCGGGTGTGGGCCACCATTGACGGGACGTACGGCTCGATCCTGCGTTTCGCGCTTCGCAACCGCGCAATCACGGTCGTCGGCGCGCTCCTGATCGTCGGGACCACCGTTCCGATCGCGGGCGCTCTTGGAAAGGATTTTCTCCCGTCGGATGACAGAAGCGAATTCCAGGTCACGGTCATCGCCCCGGCCGGCTCGAGCCTTTCGGCGGTCGACGGGATCTTCGCGAAGTTGGAGGAGGACATCCACAAGGTGAGGGGAGTGACTCTGACGCTTTCGCAGATCGGCAATGCCGGGTCCGGCACCGAGGACGTGACCCAGGGGACCATCTACGTCGCCACCGTCGACATCGCCGAACGGAACTACTCGCAGTTCGACGTGATGAAGGACGTGCGGAAGGTGCTGGCGAAATACCCGGAGCTGCGGTCGTCGGCGAACGAGTTCGGGGGATTCACCGGGACCCGGGGCGGGTTCCAGTTTGCGTACAACCTCATCGGGCCGGACCTCGACGCGCTGACACGCTACTCGGATGCGATCGCAAAAAAACTCCGCGCGATCCGCGGTTTCATCGACATCGACACGTCGCTCGCCTCGCGCCAACCCGAGGTCCGCGTGGCGCTCGACCGGCCCAAGGCCGCCGACCTCGGCATCTCGGCCGCCGATGTGGCGTTGTCGCTCCGGACCATGGTGGGAGGCGAGCGGGTCTCGAAGTTCCGCGAGGGCGTCGAGCAGTTCGACGTGTGGCTGCGGCTTGACCGGAAGGACCGCGGCGACGCCGAGGTCGTGAACCGCCTGCCCATCGCATCGCCGAAAGCCGGCCTCGTCCCGCTCTCGCAGGTCGCGGACCTCTCGGAGGGAAAGGGCCCGTCGGAGATCGACCGGTTCAATCGCCAGCGACTGGTGACGGTCTACGCCAACCTTGACGGTCTGGACCTGGGCGGCGCGCTTTCGACGGCCGAGAAGGTCGTGGCCGAGATGGACCTTCCCCCGGAGTACACGGCGCCCCGGACCGGCCGGTCACGCATGATGGGCGAGGCGATGTCGAACATGGTGATGGCCTTCCTGCTGGCGTTCATCTTCATGTACATTGTGCTCGCGGCGCAGTTCGAGAGTTTTTTGCACCCGGTGACCATCCTGCTCTCGCTGCCCTTGACGCTGCCCTTTGCCCTCGTGTCGCTCCTGCTCCTCCGGGAGAACCTGAACCTGTACAGCCTGCTCGGGGTCTTCATGCTGTTTGGGATCGTCAAAAAGAACGGCATCCTCCAGATCGACTACACGAACACGCTGATCTCGTACGGAAAACCGCTTCGCGAGGCGATTTTGGAGGCCAACCACGCGCGTCTGAGGCCGATTCTCATGACCACAGTGACCCTGATCGCCGGCATGACCCCGATCGCCCTCGGGCAGGGCCCCGGCGCCGCCGCGCGCGCCTCGCTTGCCAAGGTCATCATAGGCGGGCAGGCGCTGTCGCTCCTGATTACA
>JACRCP010000239.1 GCA_016218965.1 Deltaproteobacteria bacterium
CGATGCCAACGCCGCACTCCCAAAGTGAACTTGCAGATCGTCAAGTTTCAGGCGTCCTCCGCACCCAAAAGGCCGAACACCCGAAAACCCGCCCAATCGGCCCCAATAGAGGGCAAGTAGCGGCCATTTCGGGTGTTCGGCCTTCCGATGCGCTTTGGCACGACAGAACTGATCTACTACAACAGAGCAACACGGGGCGTCACGTGTGCCGCGTCTCGGACGGATCACGTGGCCCTGAGGAGTTGCTCATGCGGGATGCAGACGAACTTCGGGACGACGTTCCCCAGAGAACACAGGATAGCGACCGCACTGTCAAGGCCACCCTCGATGCCCCCGCTGGCGCTGGCTGTTCTCGCGGATGTCGCGGTTGTTCCACGGGCACTTCTCCTTACCTCACCACTTCCGAGGCCGCTGTCTTTCTCCGGTACAAAAGTCCCGCAGGCATCCGCATGCTCATTCAGCGTGATTTACTACGGCCATCGGGCCGTCGGGGCAGGGTCCTCCTTTTCCTTCGCGTGGACCTTTGTGCTATCCTCCAGGGTCGACGGTCCGTGGCCCCTCACGAGAAGGAGTGCGGCCATGGAAAAGACGAAGTACGCCGGAATCTACAAAGCGGCGAGCGGGTATCGGGTCCGTGCATATGCAACGGACCCCAAGACCGGCAAGATCAAGGAGGTGGATCGCGTGTTGAAAGGCATCTCGCTCAAGGAGGCGATTCGGCGTCAGGCCGATCTCCGCGACGAGATCGCACGGTGCGGGGAAGCCGACGCGACCCCGCAGACGACCCTTGGGGACTACGCCAAATTGTGGTTGGAGCGCAGAAGCGAGCGGTGGAAGATGTCCACACTGATGGGAGCGGCCAAGACGCTCGAACAGAACATCCTGCCCAACCTTGGCCCCGCAAGACTTGATCGACTGACGAAGGGCGACATCGAGGACTGGATGTCGAGGTTGCACCACCGGCCCCATCACAGAACTGGGAAACCATTGTCGAACAACACGGTCAACCACTCCCTGCGTCTGCTGAAAACGATCCTGAAGGACGCGGTTGCCGACCTCAGGCTTCCCCACGACCCCACCGACCGAGTGAGCGGTCTGCCCGAAGTGCCCCGTCCGGAAAACGACCCGAACTGCCTGTCAGCGAAGCAGGTGCCCGTCGTTCTCGGGTACATTCGAGAGCACCACCCTCGTGCCTACCCCTACATCTTTATCGACGTGACGACGGCCATGAGGACAAGCGAGATAACCGCCCTCAAGTGGTCGGACATCAACGAAGAAGATGGCGTGATCCGGTTGAGGCGAGGGCAAGTGCGGGGATTTGTCTCGACTCCGAAGACGGGCAAGGTCAGGGAAATTCCCTTGACTCCCGAGATGGTCGAGGTCCTGCGGGAGCACAGGCAGAGGATGATCCGCGAGCAGCACAGGGGTCTCGCCAGTGGTCTGGTCTTTCCTTCCGAGACTGGGAGTTACCACTACGCATCGTGGACCGACAAGATTCTCAGGCGTGTCGTTCAGGAGTGCAACATCGGTCATCGGATCACGATGCACGGCCTGCGACGCACCTACAACAACCTCATGCGTCGGGCTGGTGTCCAGTACCTCGTGATTCAGGCGACGGTGGGGCACTCATCCGACGAGATGACCAACCACTACTCGTCGGTCGGGTTGGACGAAAAGCGGGAGGCTGCGGCGAGGTTGATGTCGGCAATCAAGGCTCCGGAAGCGACGGCATTTTGCTCGGCACTCGGGGATCAACTCGGGGATCGGCGGTTTGGCTTGACAGTCGAAGGGTCGTAAGTGTATTAAATCGTTGGCGAAGCGGGATTAACTCAGTTGGTAGAGTGACAGCTTCCCAAGCTGTAAGTCGCGGGTTCAAGTCCCGTATCCCGCTCCAAAAAGCACACCGGGCCGGAAGAATCTCCGGCCCGTTTTGCTTTGGGTTGCGGATCTACACCGCCTTGGCGACAAAACCCTTCTTGAGGCAGCGGGTGCAGACGGTAATGCGGCTGTGCGTTCCGTTGACGTTCGCGCGCACCTTCTGGAGGTTTGGAAGCTGGCGCATCTTGGTGCGGTTGTTGGCGTGGCTCACCCTGTTGCCGACCATCGGCTTCTTGCCGCAGATGTCGCATACCCTGGCCATGACGTTCTCCTCGGCTCATCTCCCCCCGCGGGAGGCTGCTTCCTAGCACAACTCCGCGGGAAAAGCAAACCGTGAATCTTGTTGACTTGTCGGCGGCCGTACCTTATAAACTGCGCTCGCATGGGCGCCAGGGTTTCACTTGTGGGTGCTCTTCTTGCGGCAGGCATGGCCGTGTCGGCGCAGGCGGCGCCCGCGGCGGACACGAAGTCCTTCGGCGCCCCGCTCATTGAAAAGTCGGCTAAACTCGATGAACCGGACCCCAAAGGCGCCCGGTTTCTCGTGCCGCGCAACTTCAACGAAACCGTCAAGTTCTACAAAAAGCTTTGGCGCGGCAACGAGAACATCGAGTTCCGGAAGATCGTCAATCTCCCTTCGATCAGGGCCGTGCACGTGATGAACCGAAGCCCGAAGTCGGAGTGGGAGGGGATGAACATCTACGAACACAAGGGCGAAACGCGAATCTTCATCCTTCCCAGAACCAAACCGCAGGAGGCGCCTCCCGCGGCCAAGTGATTGGGAGATCGTCCAATGGCAGGACAGCAGACTCTGGATCTGCTTATCTAGGTTCGAATCCTAGTCTCCCAGCCAACCCCTTCCGTCCCCATCGTCTAGAGGCCTAGGACGTAGCCCTCTCACGGCTAAAACCCGGGTTCGAATCCCGGTGGGGACGCCACTTTCTCACTTCTCGCTTTTCACCTTCTGCCTGATCTCTTCGATCTGCGCCGTATGAAACGTCATGGTTTCCTCGGCGTCCTTCATCTCGGACTCGAGGAGCTGGAGATGGTTTTTTGTCTTGAGAGAAAGCCTGGCCTTCTCGACCTCGACGCGGCGCGCGGCCCGGGGGTAAGGCCCCGACGCCGCCAGGATGAGAAAATACAAAAAACACAAAAGCGCGATAAACGCCGTGGCGGACCCCATCACCATGTTCGGGCCGAAGATCAGCAGCGAGAGGATGAGTGCCCCGAGGACGCCCAGGAACACGTAGAGCAGCACAAAAAGCTTTTTCTGTTCGCCGGTCGCCTCGACCAGCAGGTGCTGGAACTCCAGGTGCTCCTGTTTTTCGCGGATCAAGGCGTCCTTCTTCTGGCGCCTGCACTCGACAATCCGCTCCTTCGCCGCCGCGATGGATAGCTCGAGGTTTTCGATTTCTCTTTTGAGATCCTCGCTCATCGTTCGCACGCTTATACAACCCGACGGCCCGGTTTACAAAGCATTTTGAAGGGAGAACCGGGTCCCGGATGGAGGAGGTTCCGGGACCCGGTCGGAGGAGGAGGACACGACGTCGGAGCGAACTCAACCCGCGGTCATTGCGCACACACCAGACCGCAGGGACAATCCCACATCTCGGAGGGCTTGCCGCATACGCCGTTGCGGCAGATCGGGTTCTCGAGATCCCGGCAGTCGCAGTTGTCCGAGCACTTCTGCGTGCCCTCGTAGCACTTGTCGTTTGCACAGACCTGCCCGCAAGGACACCCCTCGCCGTTCGGCCCGCACTTGATCAGGCCCCCGGGCACGCACTTCCCGGTCGTGCCGCCGGCGTCCTTGGCACAGAAAGGGGCGTCCGCCGGGCAGTCGCAGTTTTCGTAACAGCCCGGCCTGCACGCCGTGGTCGGCCCCACGTTCTGGCACACGTTCCCGCAGGGACAAGGCGTGCCTTCGCAGGTGGTTTCCTTATTCTGGACGCATGCCCCGTTCAGGCACACCAGCGGGAGCGTTCCCCCGATCGGGCAGTCGCACGAGTTCAGACACGGCATGGGGCCGGCCTTGCACTGGCCGTTCTCGCACACCTGGCCGCACGGGCACAGCGAGCTGTCTCCGAAACACGCCGTCGCGCTTCGCGGGACGCACTTCCCCCATCCCTGCTGGTCGCAGATGGGACGGTCAGGGGGGCAGTTGCAGTTGTCCATGCAAGGGAACTCGCACTGGTTCTCGGGGCTCCGGATGCACTGCCAGCCGGCGGCGCAGGCGCCGAACGCTATCAGGTCGCCGGTGCACGAGTTGTACCACCCCTCGGAATACGACCCGACCTCCCGGCAGTCGGCCGCACAATTGGCGCACAGGTCCCACTTGATGAGACCCGAGCCGTCGCACGTCCCGTACCAGCCCTCGGACTTCGTCCCAATCTTGTCGCAAACCGGGGGGCATGTCCCCCCGACACACTCGCACCACGGTACCTTCGTGAAATCGGGGCAGGCGTATTCCCTGGTCTCGCCCGGGATGCACGAAGCCGACCCGCCGTCGGCCGTGCCGCCATCCATGGCGACGGGGATGCAGCACGAACCGGGCTGGCCGCCCGACGCGCACCCCATCTGCGTCATCTGGTACCCGGGCTTGCATTCGGGGTCGATGGTGCAGTAGCCGCCCACGCGCGCGCAGGGGTCGGGGCCGGCATCTGTCGAAACGGGCAGACAGCAGACGCCGTCGCGCCCCTCGGCGCAGCCGAGATAGACAGGCGAGTACCCCGGCTCGCACGGCGCATCGTAGGGTCCGCAGTAGCCGCCGGCCTCGGCGCACTTGTCCGGCCCGCCGGCGTCGATGACGACACCTCCGTCGGCAGCCCAAGGAAGGCAGCAGTAGCCCTGGTTTCCGTTTGCGGTGGCACAGGGCCAGTCCGGCACGGGTTCATACCCCGGGGTGCCGCACGAAGAAAACACCAGGTCCCGACAGAAACCCTCGCCGCAGCCCGCAGCCCCGCCATCGACGACCCCGCCGTCCAAACCTCCCCCGACGCAGCAGAGCGAGCCGCCGGGGCAGTCCGCCTCGACGTCGGTTTCTCCAGGCAGGCAGGGATAGACGTAGTCGCCGAACCGGCACACTCCGCCCTCGGCGCGGCACTTGGGGCCGTAGTTGCACCAGCCGTCGAGGCACTCGAACCCGTCCGCACAGTTGCCGTCGGAGAGGCACTGGACGCACTGGCCCCCGACCGTGTCGCAGTACGGCGTGTCGGCCTGGGCGGAGTCGACGCAGTCGTCATCAGTCTGGCATCCCACGGGGATGCCACCGTCGGACTCCCCACCCCGGTCGCCCCCGCCGCCATCCGAAAGTCCTTCGTCCGGGCCAGCGCCGCCGCCACCCCCGCCCTGACCCGAATCCTCGGGTGGCAGGCCCGAGTCCTCGGCCTCGGCGCCCCCTGGGGTCAGCCCAACCTGGCAACTGCCAAGTGCCAAGGCCACAAGAAACGAGATGACGAGCGCCAGTCTTGCGAGCATGCGGGAACCTCCAACGGCTTGGCCGGTGCCCAAACGTCGAATTTCCAAGCAAGTCACATGCCCCCACAAAAAAATGTGGCCCAGAAAATTCGCCGGTGATTACCTAGTGTTACGAAAGGGAGAGAAACCGAATGAATCCTTGAGACCGACAGTTTTCTGAACTGTCAAGGTTTTTCGGCGGATCCGTTGAGATCGAAGACTTTCCAGTCCATGGCGGTGGTCTCTTTTCGGCGAAGGTCATGGAAGTCGACGGTCACCCGCGCCCTCTCCACTGTCATGTTGGCGACCGTGGACGGGAAGTTGAGTTGTGGTGGGCCGGCGCTCCCGGGATTGACAAACAGGCTCCCGCCGATCCGTTCGGCCACGTACCGGTGGGTGTGACCATAGACGACTACGTCGGGTTTTGAGCAATGGATTGCGTCGGTGACGTCCACGCGCATCCCGCTGCTCTTCCCGAGTATGTGCGTGACAAAGAGCCTGATCCCGCCGATCTCGACGAGCGTGAACTCGGGGAAGCGGCTGCACTCGTCCCGGTCCGTGTTCCCCTTGACCGCCGTGACGGGCGCGATGCGCTCGAGCCGCTCGATTACCTTGAGCGCGCCGATGTCGCCCGCGTGGATGATGTGCTCAACGCCCGCAAAGACGCGCGCCGCCCTCCCCTCCCAGTGACCGTGCGTGTCCGAGATTAGACCGATCCGCGCCATCTAGCGCCTTTCCGCTTCCTTTTTGACCGCCTTCACGATCACGATCCCGGTCGCAACGTTGAGGGCGTGCTGCATCGTCGGCTGGGCGCGGAGCACCTTCTTGACGAGCCAGGACGTCTCGCTCACGTCTGTCATGAGCGAATAGAACATGATGGTCTTGTCGCCGACGGGGTGGAGATCGTAGCGCCAGGACCCGGTCTTGATGTCGCCCTTGACGAGCGATATCTCGACCGCCCTCTTCTCGATGTGACGGTGCCTCAGGGTGTACTTGAGGTTTGACACCGGCACGTCGATCTCAAAGTTCATCTCCGTCTCGTCGCCCTCGGTCTTGACGACCTCGCATTCGACTATGTTGGGCATGAACTTCTTGAAGTTCGGGTAGTCGGTGATGGTGGCGAAGACCTTGTCGGACGGGGCGTTGATGAGCACCGCCATCGTCACCTGTTTGAGGCCCCCCGCCGCCGTGCTCTCGATGAGCGAAAGCTCTCCGCGCTTGAGCAAGGGCATGAGCGCGTTCGCATCGACACCGGACTCCAGCGGCGAGACGACCTTGGGAGCGGCGGACGCCGACGGCGCCGCGAGCGCGAGCAGCACGAAAAAGGTGACGACGATGCATGGCCTCATGCCTGCCTCCGAAAGAAAGATTTTCGATACTCTAGTCCTGTTGCGCAAAGCGAGTCAACGGGAAACCCCGGCGCCCTGGCATTCGGAGTCCGATCGTAGTCGACACTCACAGCCCCGCCCCGGCGCGTCCTGGAGCCCCGGCTCGCCCCGAACCCGGGCCAGAAGCGACGAAACACCCGGCGAAGCATGCGCGAGCCGGGGTGGAAGGGCGTGCCGGGGTGGGGCGTTCCCGCACGTACTCCAAATCCCAGCCCGGCGCCGAACCGCACCGAGGAGATCGGTTCAGAAGCACCCGCCGCACTGAGGGCTTGAACAGCCCGGAAGCGGCACGCAGTCAAGCCCGGTCTTACAGGGCCGGCTCGCGTCGCACGGCGCCGAGCACGTCTTCGTTCCATCCGGCGACCCGGACTCGCAGAACCACGAGATGCAGTCCTGGTCCGTCGAGCACGGCGCGCCCAGTTCGCTCCCAAGGTTGATCCCCGCGCCACCCTGCCAGCAGGTGTACGCGCCGTAGTCGGTGCCCTTGTACGAGGGCATCCATTCGCATGTCAGGTCCGGACGGCAGTCTGCGTCACTTCGGCACGACGGCATGCAGTGGCCGAGCGCCTGCGAGAACGGAAGCCCCAGGCAGACCGACCCCGCCGGGCAGATCGAAGGTTCTTCGTTCGGGTCACAGACCGGGCCGAAGCAGTAGCCGCCTTTGGGATAGCCATAGCCCTCGATGAGGCACACCGCGCCAGCCGTGCACTCCTGCTCGGACGTGCACTTCAAACCGGGGGCGCCGGGGAACGTCACGGGGCAGTCCTTCGGGCAGTTGCAGGCGTTTTTGCCGGCCGAACAACTGCCGTTGCCGCACGGCTTGGTGCAGACGATGCAGTCGCAGCCCGGCGCAGCGCACCCCCCGCCATCCATGACCGCAAGCGCCGGTAGCGCATCGAGCCCCGGACAACACGGCGGCGGATTCGGATCGCCGGTCCTGTTGTACTGCTCACCCTCGCCCAGACAGGCGCCGGCATCCGGCCAGCCGACGTCGGCGTCGCCGGCGCAGCGGCCGTACGTCCCGTCACTGTACTCGCAGGGCGCCCCCGAGGGACACGGGGTTTCGCAGCAGAAGACCACGCCCACGATTCCGCCCGGGCTGGTGCACCGGCCGCCATCGCAGATCTCGCCC
>JACRCP010000230.1 GCA_016218965.1 Deltaproteobacteria bacterium
GGACCCGGAACGGAAGATTTTCGTCGCGCTCACCGCAAAGCGGCTCCCCTGCGTGGGTGCCACGGACAACCGCAGGTTGTCCGTGCTCCGCCCGTCCCGTTCACACCACACGGACAAGCTTTGCTTGTCCGTGGCACCCGGCCGAACAGCCACAGGCACGCCCGGTAGAGTTGTGAATCTTTTCGCGCCGGGATACCATGCCGGCATGCAAGCGGGAGGAAATCAGATGAGCAAACGAGCACGGGCGGCCTATTTCGCGGCGGCGGTGGGGATCGTTGCGTCGTCGATTCTTGCGGGGTGCGGCCACGAGGCCGCCCCGGCCACGGGAGGTTTGGCGTCGCACGAACGCGGCCTCTCGGGCGTCCCGCAGGACGGGTTTCCGAGCTGGGCCGAGCGCGTCGTCCTTTTGTGGACGAATCGGGCGCGCGCCGACCCGCAGACCGAGCTTGCCGCATGCCAGAACTGCGCCGAGAAGGCCTGCTACCAGCCGGCCGAGCCGGTGCGCTACAGCCGCCCCAACAACCGCGCCGCCCGGTTCCACGCCGCCAACCTCTCACTCTCGGGAAAACCGCTCCAGCACGACTCGCCGTGTACTCTCGTCACCGACATCGGCACGCAGTACGACCCCGGACCGTGCGACGGCTCGCCCTCGTGCGCGTGCGTCGGCGGAACGGCGCAGTGCAGCCCGGCCTGCACACCGTGGAACTCGCGTGTCTCGATGTTCGGCGGCAGCGTGTGGGCCGAAAACGCCGCGATGAGCGGGTACGGCGACCCGGTGGACGTTTTCTACCTCTGGCTTTATGAGGGCGACTCGGACCCGACCTGCGGCTGGCGGATGTCAAACGGCCACCGCGCAAACATCCTGGGCGGCGCAAGCGGCCTTGGCGTGGGGAACTACCATTCGCACTGGACGCAGGACTTCGGAGGCCCCGAAACCGACCAAGGCAAGATAGTCGTCGGCGCGCACTTTCCCGAAACCGGAACAGTCGCCCTTCGCGCGCACTGGTCCGACGGGACCCCGGCCCCCACGCAGGCGATGGTCAACATCGACGGGACCTGCCACGTCATGACGAAGGAACGCGGCGTCTCGCCCGGAAACGCGACGTACCTGCTGGACGACCAGAACCTCCCGGGTTGCCACCACTACTTCTTCCTCTTCAAGGACTCCGGCGGCGCGATCCACACCTACCCCGAGGACGGCTCGTACGGGATCGGGTGCGGAGCCGACTGGGAGTCCACACGCCCTCAGACCGGCCCCGGCTGCAACTGCACGCCGTCATGCACGGGGAAGCAGTGCGGACCCGACGGCTGTGGCGGCTCGTGCGGCGACTGTCAGGGAGGGACCTGCAACGCGCAGGGCCAGTGCGTGGCCGCCGACGACGCCGGGCACGACACGGGAAACGCAGACGCGGGTGTCGCGGATGCCGGGACGGTACAGGACTCCGGCAGCGACGTCGACTCCGGAACCGCCGGCGATTCGGGCTCGACGTCCGACAGCGGTCCTCTCGCTGACGCCGGGAATCCTTTGGACGCGGGAGTCGAAAGCGACTCCGGAATTGCGGCCGACTCGGGACCGAGGGACGCGAGCCATGCCGATGTCTGGTCGAGCCACGACAGCGGGCTTGAGAAAGACACCGGCTCCGAGAAAGATGCCGGCAAGGCGACCGACACCGGCGGATCAGTGCCGGATGATGCAGGGGAGGAACCCGATGACGCCGGCGAAAAGACCCCGCCAGCCGAGGAAACCCTTCAGGGTTGCTCGTGCAATGTGGTCGGTGTAGAACGTACAGGTCCGCGTTCTCTCCCGGCACACTGAGGTTGCATCCCCGATCGGATCCATGTGAGGCGCGAGCACATCTGTTCAACCCTCACCCTGACCCTCTCCCAGTGGGGAGAGGGACCGAAAACAAACCGCGAACCAATCGCAACGCGTTGCGGTCCCGCACGCGGAGATGTTGTTGCCGGTCCATAGGTCCGGAATTGGCCCCTCTCCCGCACGGTGGGAGAGGGTCGGGGTGAGGGTAAGATGCTGGTCGAAAGTGCAGACCCGCCTACCCCGCCTCGTGGTCTATCCTCGCGATCTGCTCGCGGAGGTCCAGGATCTCCTTGTGCCAGTACTGCGACGTTCCGAACCACGAAAACGTGCGCCTAAACGCCGGGTCGCCCCACCGCCGCGCGATCCACGTCGAATAGTGGATGTACCTCAGTGCCCTGAGCGGTTCGGTGAGCCGCAGCCACTCCGAAGAAAAGTCCCTGAACTGCCTGTACGCCTCGACGAGAACCTCGCGCTGGCGCCTTCCTTCGTCGTCGTACGAGGGCACCAGCATCCAGACGTCCTGCACCGCCGGGCCGTTTGCCATGTCGTCAAAATCGAGAAAAGCCGGACCTTCGGAAGTCCACACGAGGTTTCCGGGGTGGCAGTCGCCGTGGATCCGATGAACCGGAACATCGACGAAATGGAATTTGACCCGATCGAGCAGGGCCGCAACCGTCGCGGCGTACGCGTCGCGTGCGTCTGGCGCTACGAGATCGTGCTCGACAAGATACGCGAGGTTCACGCGCCCGTACGTCTCGGCGTCGAGCGCGAGCCGAGCGTTGGCCGGCCTTCGCGCGCCAACGTTGTGCACGCGCGAGAGAAGGCGGCCGAGCACCCGGAGTTGTTCGTCGTCCATCTCCTGCGGCACCCTCCCCCGGATTCGCGGGAACACCGCGTACGTTATCCCCTGCACCTCCGACAACGTCTCCCCCGGAGCGAGCTCGATCGGCGCCGCGACGGAAATCTCCTCGGCCTGAAGCTCCAGAAGAAACGCGTGCTCCTCGAGGATCGTCTCGCGGCTCCATCGACCCGGCCGGTAGAACTTCCCGACGACCCACGACTGGTCCTCAAGCTCGAGCATATACACGCGGTTTTCGAAAGAGTTGAGGATATTGAACCGCCCAGTGCACCTCCGCCCCCCGACCTCCACCGCCTTGAGCACGTGCTCGGGCGTCAGCCTGTGAAACACCTCGGCGAGCGGGTGAGCTCCGATGTCTTGAGAAGGGGATGAATCGCGGCGACGGGGTTTGTCAGGTTTCTTTCGCTTCACGCCGCCCAACGTACCACAGCCCCGGCAGGAAGGTCGAATAGCGAATCGGAATCTCCCGGCCTTGACGCCGGCCCCAAGGTCACTTTAAGCTGGAACCGCGCGTGGAGACCAAACCACAGTCGATACGTTCTTCGCCGGTCCCGGGCACGCTCCGGATCGTCGGGGCCCTGCTCGTGTCGTTGGCGTGTCTCGCCGCCCCGGCCGACGCGCGGGCGCAGGCCGAATCGCAGCTTCTGCTCGTCAAGAAGGGCCAGCGCGCCAACGGCCTCGCACTCGAATACGGGCGGACCGCCGGGAACACCGACTACCTGAAGGAACTCTCCCCCGACTGCCATGCGATTATCGACGTCCCGGTGACGATACACCAGGGATACGAGACGGTCTTCGGGACGGGCGAAGTTCAAAAGGCCGACCTCGTCCGCGGCGGCGCTACCGTGTTGATCCCGGGGTGGGAGATCGGCGGGGACTTCCGGGTGCCGGTGTTCGCCCAACTCACGTCGTCGTACACGACCGTGGAGAAGGGAAGCTCGACAAGCGCAAAACACGGCACCGAGCTTGCGGATTTTTTGATGGGGAGCGGCATCCAATACAAAGACTTTGCCATCCTGCACGCCGGCATCGTCCAAAGCACCGAGACGGTGTACGCCAATGACTTGAAGACCAGCGAAAAGAAAGGCGAGTACAGCCCGTTCGTGTCCGTGCTCCTCCCGTTTCTGGATTTTTCGCTCAACACCCTGGGCGGCGTGGACTATGTGAACGTCCAGGCCGCGCGCCTCGGCCGCTACGCAAACATCCCTTCGCGCCAGAAAGGATTCGAGCAAACGAATAACCTGTCGTTCGGCTACACGCGGCTTGCCCCCGCCGGCCAGAACAACGTTTTTTTGCGCGCGTCGTCGGTGCTCGGTTACGTGGACGCGGGGGTCGATCTCGACGTTGTGGAAGGGGATCTCCGCGCCGTCACCGCGGGGGTATCGTGGCTTTGGGAGTGGACGAAGATGTTTCTGGAGCTTAGGGCCGACGGGAGCATGTACAAGGATGGGCGCGTCACCGAGCGCGCGCAGATGTTTGGGAGCCTGTCGGCTAACGAGGCCGCCGAGCGCACGGACCCCATCATGGGCGGCCGGGCCGGCGTGCACTTCGGCCTCAAGCGCGACTACCTTTTCGGCCCCCGCGACCTGAACTGGTACGACAGGTTCGTGCCCTCACGGGGCGCGTTCGAGATGAGCTACAACGACAAAGAGGTGCTTCAGGGCTTCCACGAGGCGTACAACCACGCCACGGCGTTCGGCAAGGCGGTCTGGGACATCGAACCCGCCAACCCTCCGCACTTGGCGTCGCCCGCCGAGTCCCCGCCTCCGCCGCCCCCGCCTCCGCCGCCCGCGCTCCCACCGCCGCACGCCCCCGTGAACCCCTACCTCCCGCCGCAAGACGGCAGGTGAACCCGATGTTCGTCCGGGTGTTCGGTGGGTGTTCGTCCGGGTGTTCGTCCGGGTTGTGCTCGGGAACGAAAGCAAGTATTATCCCGCGCGTGCCGGAGTGGTGGAACCGGCAGACGCGCGGGACTCAAAATGCCGCCAGAACACAAAACCGGCTGGGCTTCCTTCCCCTCTCAAAGTGCGTTTTCCTCTCTCAAAAAAGAACCTCGCGCGGTTGACCGAGGTTGACGGCGGTTGACCGAGATCGCCCCAGTACTGGTCACTTACCGGTCACCGGGTTTTGAGAGCGAAAAGGCGTCACAACTCGCTTCGGCGTGTCGGACCACCCCGCTGAGTGCGTGCCCGTTGCCGTGCCGGAATCGGCGTGGTAGTAACACTGCTGCACTCCCGGAGGCCCCCATGGACACCACCGCCGCCCTGAAGCTCTGCGAACTCTGGCTCCCGCTGTGGAGGGGAACCGGCCAGAGGAACTCATCGAAGCCTACGCCCAGGACGTGTACTACCGCGACCCGGCCAAGCCCGAGGGCGTCCGGGGCAAGGCCGCCCTGCTTGAGTACTTTCGCAAGCTCCTCAAGACGTTCCCCGAATGGGTCTGGACAGCCGAGGAGGTGTTTCCGATCGAGGGCGGTTTCGTCCTGCGGTGGAAGGCGCGCATTCCCGTCGGCAGCATGATCGTGCAGGAGAACGGGATGGACCTGGTCCTTGTGGAGGGTGGCTTGGTGACGAGGAACGAGGTGTACTTTGACAGGGCGGCGTTGTTGGCGGCGATGGAGGAGCAAGCGCGCGGTAATAGTTCAAGGAGGAGTACCGATGGCTGTTGAAGTCCACGTCGATGGCGTGATCGAGCGCGGGAAGTTCGCCGAGTTTCTGGAGGCCGCGGAGCGCTGGCGGCGGTTCCGCCAAGAGATGGGCTGGTGCGTGCCGAAGATCCTCTGCGGCCTGAGTGTGCTTCGTATGACGCGCCGCGTCACGATAGGCCCGCGAGCGTTTGAAGGGATGCTTTGTGGAGAGTGTCACCCCCTTCAGGCTGATGAGCAGTCTTCCATTGCCTCCAATCTCGCAGCAATAGTCAAAAGACTCCTTGGAAGCACTGACATCGAAGCGCTTTCGCTGATGACGGCTATAGCACCGAGTTGTGACTGTGGACAAAATACTTGACACTTACAATACATTATGATAAAAGACCGCCCCAACTAGGGCGTATACTGTATTTGGGGGAAATCTAGGTACATTTTAGGAAGAAAACGTGAGGCTGTAAATAATTAAGAAGGAGGAAAACAGTGAGGAAGGCGAACATCAACAAGGAATGCACGGAAGCCGACAGAGAAAAGATCGAAGGGCTGATTGGTGGTGTCCGAGGATTCGGTAACCCAGGAGGTGGGTGTCCTACAGTTCAGGCTGCAGAATCCATTAAAAGAGCACAGGAGAAAGCGCGTGAACGGGCTCGGGAGAAGTTCCATATCGGAAAAGATAGGACACTTAGCAATCCGAGGACATAGCCTTCCGTTGCGCCCTCACTCTCGTTGAACTTGAGTGAGGTTTTTTTTCTCTAAAGACCTTCAAGCGAGAAAGGAACGGTTATATGGATTGGCATTCACGACTGGCAATCTTGAAAGAGCGCTCCGCGACTTTTAGAAAGCTTTTTGGATCCGCATCTCTGAGTGAGGCTGATATTGCCAATGTTTTTGACGAACTTTGTATGGTAGACGCAAAAGGTGGAAGTTTGTATGATGAAAGAGTACTGACAGAGCCAACGCCTTTTGACGACCCCGACATATGGCGCAAGAGTTTTATTGCAGTCGACTTAGTTAGTGCTTTGAGGTCGGAGGACAGCTCTATCCGTCGAGTCTATTACATCTTTATCAATCAGAAGTATATTAAAGAAGACAAGAGAAACGCCCGATGGTTTCTTATGGCACATGAACTTGGTCACTATTGTCTTCATAAAACCTGGATTGAGTTTGATCGGGTGATAGATAGTAATGCTATTCAAGAAGAAGAAGCTGATTTCTTTGCGAGATTGTGCTTCTGGCCGCTGAACAAGATTGCTGATGATATCTACGAGAAAGGCAAGGCAGAGAATATTCGATATACTCGCGAAGATGTTATCAACCATCTTGTCGAATATTTGGAACAAAAAGGCATCTCGACTTCGAACAGGCCGAAAATACAACGTATAGCCTTCAACTTCCTGCTAATATATGAGAAGGAACTACCCGACAATTATAAGTCTTTTGCTGCGAGGGTATTCCCCTCGATCTAATTCCGTGTGAACATACCAGTTGAGGAGTATGAGCTGGTGTCGTCTTACCCCCGTCCATACGTTGACTCACCCTCCTCCGAGAAGGTATCGTGTATGCAGTAATCTCCCGCACCAACTCCACGCACTCCCGCCAAGAGGTGTCCGTTTCCAAGGCGAAGCGGAAGTGCCTCAAGAATGTTTCCATGGTTCGAACCTTTTCTCGGAGTGGTGCACCAGACGAGAATTTCCCGCGGCTGAGAACGACTTCAAGCCATTTTCGCCGCTCTAATACAACGTTTTTGCGAGTCACTGTCAGGTTCGAATAGGCGCTTCGGATAACGGAGCGCCTTTTCGTCGTTTCCGCGTGA
>JACRCP010000231.1 GCA_016218965.1 Deltaproteobacteria bacterium
CCCCAGTTTCAAGGTCCTTTCCGACGACTGCACCGGTGCCCGGGATGCCGGCCATGTTCACGATGCGCGGAGGGCATCGATCCCGCAAAGCCGATCCAGGGAGTATCCGATCTGCATCACCAAAGCCCTTGAATCACACCCGTCGGTGGCGACGGTGGCTTCGAAATCCAAAAGGTGTTAGTTTTCGCTGCGTGAAATCGCTCGATTCATTCGGTTCGCTTGCGCCGCTCGGCGTGTGGTCGCGAGCGCCGGCGTTCTTCAGGCTTGCGAAGCTCGAAGAGGACGGCATTGGGCGGGTTTCGCGGCTCCCGTTTTCGGTCAAGATCCTGCTCGAAGGGCTGTTGCGAAACGAGGACGGCTTCGCGGTGACGCGGGACCACGTTGCGGCGCTTGCGGCGTACGACCCTGCGGGGCCGGGGGAGATCGAGATCCCGTTCAAGCCGGCGCGCGTTCTTCTCCAGGACTTCACCGGTGTTCCGTGCCTTGCCGATCTCGCGGCGATGCGTTCGGCGGCGGCGCGCGTTGGCGCCGACCCGGCGCGCATCAACCCGGCAATCCCCGTCGACCTCGTCGTAGACCACAGCATCCAGGTCGGCGCGTGTTGTTCCGCGCAAGCGCACGAGGTCAACGAGCGGCGTGAGTTCGGGCGGAACCGCGAGCGCTACGAGTTCCTGAAATGGGGGCGCAGGGTGTTTGAGAACTTCCGTGTGGTCCCGCCGGCGAGCGGCATATGTCACCAGATCAACCTCGAATACCTTGCGAAAGTGGTCCGCGACGACGGCGGCGTCGCGTTTCCCGACACCGTGGTCGGCGCGGACTCGCACACCACCATGATCAACGGAGTCGGCGTTCTCGGTTGGGGCGTCGGCGGGATCGAGGCCGAGGCGGCGATGCTCGGCCAGCCGCTCCCGATGCTTGCACCCGCCGTGGTGGGCGTGAAGTTCGTCGGGCGGATGAACGAGGGCGTCACGGCAACCGATCTGGTTCTCACGCTGACCGAGGTTCTTCGCAGGAAGGGTGTCGTTGGGACGTTCGTCGAGTTCTTTGGAAACGGACTGCCGTGGATCCCGGTTCCCGACAGGGCGACAATGGCCAACATGGCCCCGGAGTACGGTGCCACGGTGGGTTTCTTTCCGGTGGACCGGCGCACGCTCGACTATCTGCGTGCGACGGGCCGGCCTTCGGCTTCGGTGGATCTCGTCGAAAGGTACTGCCGCGCGCAGGGCCTCTTCCGAACGGACGACACGCCCGACCCTGTTTTCGGCGACACGCTCGAGGTGGACCTCGGGGCCGTTGAACCTTGTCTGGCCGGCCCGCACCGCCCGCACGAACGCGTGCCGCTTCGAGGGGCAAACGTCAGGTGGCCGAAGCCCGAATCCGATCAGCCGCCGGCCGCCGCGGGGCTGTGCGACGGCGCCGTGGTCATCGCCGCGATCGCGAGCTGCACGGCCACGGGCAACCCGTCCATGATGATCGCCGCCGGGCTGCTGGCCCGAAACGCCGTCAAAAAAGGCCTGTCCGTCAAGCCCTGGGTCAAGACGAGCCTCGCCCCCGGGTCGAAGGTCGTCACGCGGTATCTCGAAAAGGCCGGATTGATGTCCAGCCTGGAGGCGTTGGGGTTTTACGTTGTCGGATACGGGTGTACGACGTGCATCGGCAACTCCGGGCCGTTTCTGGGGACCGTCGAGGATGTCGTCCGCGAACGGGACCTCTCGGTTGTCGCGGTGCTCTCGGGGAACCGGAACTTCGAAGGGCGCATCCACCCGCTCGTCAAAGCCAGCTACCTCGCCTCGCCGCCGCTCGTGGTCGCGTACGCAATCGCCGGCACAATGTGTGCCGACCTGGCGTCGGGGCCGCTCGGGACGGGAGCCGACGGCCGGCCGGTGTCCCTGCGCGACATCTGGCCGACCGATGCCGAGATTGCGCAAGTTGCTGCGGCGAGCGTCCGGCCGGAGATGTTCGAACGGGAGTACGAGGGGATCGAAGACGGAAATGCCGACTGGAACGCCATCGGTTGTTCCGGCGGCACGGTGTACGGGTGGAGGGACGCCAGCACGTTCGTCGTGGAGCCGCCGTTCTTTGCCGATTTCTCGTCCCGGGGGCGCCCGGTCGCGCCGATCGAGGGCGCGCGCGTCCTCGTGATGGCCGGCGACGGCGTGACCACCGACCAGATCAGCCCTGCGGGTGACATAGACGCGGATTCGCCGGCGGGGCGTTATTTGCTCGATGCCGGCGTCGCCCGCGAGGATTTCAATTCATACGGTTCGCGCCGCGGGAACGACCGTGTCATGGCACGCGGCACGTTCGCGAACGTGCGGTTCCGGAACGGACTCGCCGCGGGCACCGAAGGGTGGTACACGACCCACTTCCCCACGGGTCAGGTGGTTTCGATTTTCGAGGCGTCGGAACGCTACCGAAAGGCCGGGACGCCGCTTCTGGTCGTCGCCGGCAAGGACTACGGCATGGGGAGCAGCCGCGACTGGGCCGCGAAGGGTCCGATGCTCCTGGGCGTCAAGGCGGTGATCGCCGAGTCTTTCGAGCGGATTCACCGGAGCAATCTCGTCGGGATGGGAGTCCTTCCCCTCCAGTTCCTCCCCGGGGAGGGAGTCGCCGCGCTCGGCTTCTCGGGCCGCGAGTCATTCACGATCCACATCGACGACCGAATCTGGCCCAAGGCTAAGGTCGGCGTGTCGGCTCACAAAGAAGACGGCAGCACCATCGAATTCGAGACTATTTGCCGCGTCGACACGCCGGTCGAGATCGAGTACTTCAAGAACGGCGGCGTGATGCAGACAGTGCTCCGAAAACTACTTGGTTGACGTTCTTCACTGTCGACTGGCGACTGGCCACTGGTCACTTCTGAGAGTACATCTCCGGCCTGCGGTCGGCGAAGAGGTCGTTTTGGGGCGTGGCGCGCTTGTCGCGGGCGCGGGCGGGGTCGATCTCGACTGCCGCGGTTTCCTCGCGGTCTTTCGACGCGCGCACGAGGACCTTTCCATCCGGCGTCACGATCTCGGACATGCCTATGAAGTCCGCGCGTCCGCCCGCGCGGTCGTCAGAGCCGACCCGGTCGGCGGTGGCTGCGAAGACCCGGTTCTCGATGCAGCGGGTGACCATCGCGTCGGGGCAATGGGGGAGGACGAGGTTGGACGGATGGAGGATGATGTCGGCGCCGCGAAGGGCGAGCGTCCGGGCCGCTTCGGGGAAGATCCAGTCGAAGCAGATCATCATTCCCACCCTGGCCGACCCGACGTCGAACACCTGAAACCCCGTGTCGCCGGGAAGAAAGATGTCCTTCTCGTCGGCAAAGAGGTGCGTCTTCCGGTAGATCCCGACCAGACCCCCGGGACCCGCGAGGAACGCCGAGTTGAAGCACCCGCTGTTGGACCTTTCCGCGAATCCCCCGCAGATCCAGATCCCGTTTTTCCCGGCAAGGTCGAGCGCCGCCCGCACCGTCGGACCATCGGCGGTCTCGGCAAGCGACGTTAGCTCGGCCTTGTCGGCGAACTTGTAGCCCGTCGAAAACAACTCGGGCAGGACGACGACCTGCGCTCCGCACGACGCGGCCATCTCAAGCGCCCGCGCGACATTGCGCTTCACGTCGCCAAAGACCGGCAAAGTCTGTACGAAACCGAGTTTCATCGAAACCCCTCCCGCATCCGCAACCTCACCCCCGTCCCCTCGCCCAACAAATTGAGAGAGGGGTATCACACAGACCATGCGTGCGGCAAGTGCCAGGCGAGACCTGATGCGCTGCCTCCGGAGCAGGAACGCCGTCAGCGTCGCCCAATCCGGGGCGCCCACCTCGAAATACCCGCCTTCGCCAGGATGGACGTCCACCCGAAACCCCCGTTTGTTGACCAAGGACTCAATCGCGTCCACGATCATGAGAAAGGCGTCCTTCTTCGACCTCCCCTGCGTCATGGTCCCCAGAATGGGCACTTCGATCGCCCAACGTCGCCCCGCACGTTTGACTTAGCGCCCGCCCGGGGCTAGCGTCGACGCCGGACACACGATGGAAACAACACGAACCAACAACACCGACGACCGCGCGGAGATCCGCGAGCTGTTCGCAAACCTCAAGGCGGCGCTCCCCGCGCTCGAGGAGTTGCTCGAAGAGGCGGACAGTCATTGGGGCTACGAGGACCCCGTCTATCGTTTTTACCATCAGAGCTTCAAGGTGTACCTGCTTCAGGACACGACAAAAAAAATAGTCGAGTCCCTGCAGGCCCTCGCGCCCAACAGGCCCCTAAACGAGTGGTTTGCGGAAATCGTCAAGGACGGCACCGGCAGACAATTCGAGCCCGACCACAACGCCCGCTGGCTCGAAAACACCCGCCCCATCCTCGAGGCGTTCTTCCATGCGAAGTACTTTCTGGAAATGGCCGTCCGCTACGCCAAAGACCTCGACGCCCCGCCAACCCTCCTCCCCAGCGGCTGGGCGGCGTTTCTGTACGTGTTCAACTTGCGTTAGCCTTTTGTGGGCCGCCCGTCCAAGTGGTACGGGATTACAGACGGTGTTCGATGCGAGAAGGTCTTGACAATCCTACCGACGCCCAAGTATTTGCCCTTTTCAGAATGACAAGGCCGGGTTTTGGGGGTTCCGTTTGAGAAACGCACGATGTCGGTCGGGGACAACAGGCTCGGAGGGACGCCATGGAATCGCCGTTGCGCGAACTCTACGTCGAGATGCTGCCGTTGATTGAGGCCGCCGAGTCCGATATTCGTGAACTCGGCAAAAAGAGTGCGATGGTGACCGACGATCAAGAACCGGTGCAGCCGGAATTCGTCCGTCGTTTGATCGCCGGATTTGAGAAGGATGAGGCCGCAATCCTTTCAGACAAGGAAGAAGCGGCGAACGCTTTTGCCGAGCAACTTTTTTCGCGCCGCGGCATCGAGAGTTTGCTCGGCAAACTGCAGAATCACTACCTCGAAGAACTTGGCACCGGCGCGTCGTTACCGGAACTCGATCCTTCGTTTTCGGAGGTCGACGCGTTTTCGCTGGTAGAGTGGGGCCTCGAAGAAGTCCCGCACACGAAAATGCTGACGTTCTTTTTGGACCCCAAAAAACCTCATGGTCTTGGCAGGCTCCCACTGGACTACTTTTTGACGCATCTGTTACTGGATGAGACCGTGGGCCGCGAGTCAGATATCCGGCCTCTTCTCGATGTCCAACCGACCGCGGTGAAGGTGGAACCCGAGAAGTGGATCCAAGGGGACAGCCGACGTCTCGACATCTACATGTGTTTCGACAAATCCAACGACGGCAAGTTTCACGTGCTGATCGAGGGCAAAGTCGGGAGTCAAGAATCCAAGAACCAGTTGGCCGACTACTCTAAATGGGCGGATCGCAACGCCAGTCCGAATTTGAAACTCTTCCTTGCGCCGAAGAAATCGACGCCCAGCGAACCCGATTGGCTGCCTGTGTCCTGGAACGATGTTCGTTTTTCTTTCAGTGCCATGCTCGCCCACGTGGAAGCGAAGTCCCCCGCTCAACAGTACGGACTGTGGTTATGTCGGTTGTGGCTTGGCACCATTGTTCACCATGTGCTCGGCGAAGAGAACATAGATTATGAACCGTACACCAAAAAGGCTTTTGGCGAATACGGATTTGACGAACTAAGGAGAATGGCAACACTCAAACAGAGGATCGAGGCCATTAACGACGATCTCGCCGAAGGAGGAGACCGATGAACATCAGCAAGGCGCTGGTTCTCGCAGTTCAGAACTGGGATCAGTATGGACGTTTCTACGATGCCATCAAAGAAGATCAAGACCTTGCCAAACCGGGTTTGACCGAGGAGGAAATCGAGAAGTCGAAATTGCTCGTTGGTTTCGTTAACGAGAGACTGCGGGACATGCTTGTGACTCCGTTGAGAACGCTGCGGGACACTCTGAAACC